>JAZKAG010000159.1:8668-19645 GCA_040389265.1 Acidobacteriota bacterium | reverse complement strand
CCCGCGACATGGAACACGAAAGCGGTACTCGGCGGTACCTCCATTGCGGTGCTTACCTATATCGGATTCGACGGGATTTCGACGCTGTCGGAAGAAGTGGAAAATCCGCGAAGAAATATTTTGCTGGCAACCGTGCTGACATGCCTGGTGATTGGTATTTTGTCGGCCATTCAGGTGTATGCGGCACAACTCATCTGGCCAGCGTCGGAAGCCTTCCCCAATATCGACACGGCCTTCGTCCACGTCGCCGCACGGGCCTGGCACCCCATGTTCATCATCGTCGGATTCACACTACTGGTGGCCAATTTCGGCTCGGGCATGGGAGCCCAACTGGGTGCAGCACGACTGTTATATGGGATGGGCCGAAGCGAAGCGCTGCCAAAATCCTTCTTTGGCAAAGTAGACCCAAAGCGGCGCGTGCCGCGGAATAATGTCATCTGTGTGGGCCTGCTCGCGCTGATCGGGGCATTCATCATGAGCTATGGATTAGGCGCTGAAATGCTGAATTTTGGCGCGCTGATCGCATTTATGGGTGTGAACGCTGCAGCCTTCGTCCACTATTTTGTTCGCGCAGAAAAAAAGAAGATAACTCACTTTATTCCGCCGGTGACTGGGTTTCTTGTCTGCCTGCTGTTGTGGCTGAATTTGAGCCACACGGCGATTCTCGTGGGCGTCATCTGGATGGTGGCGGGAATTAGTTTCGGCGCCTGGAAAACCCATGGATTTCGCAAAAATTTGATCAACTTTGAGCTACCCTCTGAAGACGCATAGACTACGAATTGTTTTGGGTACTCGTCGCTGGGGCCCGTTAGGAGACCTGGAAATGCGAAATACGACTGCGTGCTCGTTGCTTGCTTCGGCGCTGTTGACCGCTACTCTCTGTGTTCCGTCAACCCTGCTTGGACAGGGTCGAGGGAAGTCACGAGAGGCGCAGATCGCGGAAAACAACGCGCTGGAAAAAGAGCTTGAGTCGGTTGCGATCATCGATCGCAAGGTGATGATTCCGATGAGCGACGGCAAGTTGATGGCCGCCGACATCTATCGTCCCAAAGACGAATCAAAAAAATACGGCACGATTTTTGTGCGGACTCCATACAACTTCAATTATTGGAGCATAGAGCTGGGCGCGCCGCGCAACATGAGCGCAGAGTTGAATGCTGTGAAGCGGGGTTATGCCTACGTGGAGATCAACGAGCGTGGACAGTATTTTTCCCAAGGGAATTACGACATCCTGGGACCGCCGCTGAGTGATGGAAACGATGAGTTTTCCTGGATCGCGAAGCAGCCCTGGTCTAACGGTAAGGTCGGAACCATTGGATGTTCTTCGACGGCGGAATGGCAGCTGGCAGTAACAGCGATGGGAAATCCGGCGGATGCGGCGTTTATCCCGATGGGCTTTGGCGCCGGTGTAGGTCGGGTTGGCCCCTACTATGAGCAGGGAAACTGGTATCGCGGCGGTGCCGTGCAGATGCTGTTTATCGACTGGCTCTATGGCGTGCAGAATTCGGTCCGACCCATGTTTCCTGAAAACACGTCGCAGGCTGATCTAATCAAAGAATCGCGAGCCTTCGATCTTGATCCTCATTTCCCGCCAGTTGACTGGTCGAAAGCGCTTTGGCATTTACCGGAGATGGACATCATCAAAGCGGTGAATGGCCCAAAGGGAATTTTCGCTGATCACATGCCGGGAATCGCGACCGGGGGCGCCATGATTGAGCGCACCCCCAACGATCCCGCGTGGTACAAGGGCGGACTTTGGAATGACAGCATGAAGATCAACGTACCCGGCTTCTGGTGGATGTCGTGGTATGACTTGTCGACAGGACCTAACCTGGCGGCCTATAACTTCGTGCGCAAGACCGCGCGTCCCGACATCGCCAACGAGCAGTACGCGGTGATCGCGCCGACTGGTCACTGCGGATACTGGAGCGCGACGGATCATACGGTTGTCGGGGAGCGCGACATGGGCGATGCACACATCAATGTCGACGCGCTGACGTATGGTTGGTTCGACCACTTCCTGAAGGGCGAACAGAATCACGTGTTGGAAACGATGCCCAAGATTCGCTACTACGTGATGGGCGAAAATCGATGGGAAACAGCGAATACGTGGCCGCCGGAAGGCGCGCAGCAGCAGTCATATTATCTTTCCAGCGCAGGCAAGGCCAACAGCCTCTACGGAGACGGTTCCTTGTCCATGGCACCCCCGAAAGGCGATCTCGCGGACAAGTTCACCTACGATCCAATGAACCCGGTAACGTCGCTGGGCGGCAATTTCTGTTGTGAGGGGAACGCGATTCACCCCGGTGCTTTCGATCAACGCGAAAAGGAAACGCGCGGCGACATCCTGGTGTACACCACGGAGCCTTTTAAGGAAGGCACGGAAGTCAGCGGCCCGATTAACGTGACGCTCTATGTATCGTCCGATGCGAAAGACACGGATTTCACGGTGAAGCTAATCGATGTGGCTCCAGATGGCCCAGCCTATAACCTGGATGAGAATATTCAGAGGGTGCGGTATCGGAACGGATACGACAAGCCAGTGGCCTGGATGGAACCGGGCAAGGTGTACAAGATCACCTTTGAGCCGATGAACACCAGCGATTACTTTGCCGCTGGGCATTCCCTGCGGATCGAAATATCGAGCAGCAACTTTCCGCGGTTTGATCGGAACTTAAATACCGGCGGCAAAAACTACGATGAAACAAAAAGCGTCATCGCCCATAATGAGGTCCACCATTCGGCAGAATACCCGTCCGAGATCACTATCACGACCGTGCCGCATCCACACCCGATGAATTAGACACAGCAAGCAGCAGGAGGGTTTCATCGTGCCATTTTTCTTTTCATCCAATGGCCTGCGAATTTCGCGGACTGTGTTCCTCGCGATAATCGCATGTTCCATGACACTGGCCCACGCGGAAGTACGTTTACCTTCGATTTTCGCGGATCATATGGTGGTGCAGCGAAACCTTCCGGTTCACGTTTGGGGAATGGCGGCGCCAAATGAAAGCGTGTCAGTTACATTCCGCGGCGAGACTGAGACTACGACGACCGGACCGCTAGGACGATGGAGTTTATACCTTAAACCGGGCAACGCGGGCGGCCCCTTCTCAATGGAAGTCCACGGCAGCAACGCGATCACGCTGCAGGATGTGTTAGTCGGCGATGTCTGGGTGGCGTCTGGCCAATCCAATATGGAATTTCCCATGGCCGAGGGAATGAATCGCGGCGTGAACAACGAGAAAGCTGAGATAGCGGCCGCAAATTATCCCGAGATCCGCCTGTTGACAATCGCAACCAATTCTTCTGATTATCCGCTGGGAGATGCCATGATCAGCCAGGCGTGGGGAGCGTGCACTCCGGCGACTGTCGCTCAATTTTCTGCCGTGGGGTATTTCTTCGCGCGCGATTTGCAGAAACACCAGCACGTGCCCATCGGAGTGATCGACGTCAGCTGGGGTGGAACTGTCGCCGAGGCCTGGACGAGCCTGGATGGGCTCTCCGCGAATGCATCCTTGATGCCCGTGTTTGCATGGCGCGCCAAACTGATGGATGAACTGCCAACCAAGCTGCTGGAGCAGAAGAAGGAACAACAGGAGATTGAAGCGGCGAAGGCTGCGGGAAAGCCGATCCCGGAATTTCCCTGGCATCCCGATCCTGCGTCGTGGAAGCCGGCAGGATTGTATAACGCGATGATTGCGCCACTGACGCCCTTTCCGATCAAGGGAGTGATCTGGTATCAGGGCGAATCGAATGGTGATTCGCAAGCTTTTCCCATTTACGGAAAGCTCTTCAAGACCTTGATTCAGGACTGGCGTACTCACTGGGCGGAAGGTCCGTTTCCGTTTCTATTTGTGCAGCTGACCAGCTGGAATCCGGGATCAACCTGGCCAGAACTTCGCGAACAACAAACTGAGGCGCTTGCCCTGAAAGATACTGGCATGGCTGTGTCAATTGATGTTGGAGATCCGGACGATATTCACCCAAAAGATAAGCAGGATGTCGGTGCACGGTTGGCGCTGGCGGCACGTGGAATCGCCTATGGGGAGCCGATTGAATATTCCGGCCCCATCTTTCGACAGGTGACGACAGAGGGTCATAGTTTACGGATATGGTTCAACCATGCGGGCCAGGGCTTGAATAGCAAGAATGGGGCTTTGCGTGGTTTTGAAATCGCCGGCGAGGATGAAAAATACTTTCCTGCCACAGCGACGATTGACGGTGACACGGTCGTGGTGTCGAGCTCTTCGGTCACGAAGCCCGTCGCAGTTCGATACGGATGGGCTGCAAATCCAGACTGCAATTTATACAACGGAGCGAATCTTCCCACCTCTCCGTTCCGTGCCAAGGCATTCGACGGCGATTGACATGGAGAGCAATTTCGACAGTTTAGGGAACGAGGCGACTCGACCTTAACGCGCCGATTGAAAGTGATACAGAGATTCTGCGTTTCCGCGAAGTACCATGCGGGCAATCTCGTTCGCGCGTTCGCGACTGATTTCGTGATCGCGGACCATGCCAGTTAACGCGATTCCCAAGGCTTGGCGTGCATCTCGACTGGCAATCCAGGTCGCTTCCGGCCAGTCGAGTTGATCACTGTAGGCGTAAGCGTCGGTGCCGAACAAGACTTTCTGCGGCTGCAGTTCCAGCCACTCCCGCAGCCAGATGGCCTCAGTATGCGGGGGGATGATCAGATCCTGCGATGAGATATCTACATAGACGTTTGGCTTTTGCAGCAGTGCTCCGATTTCTCTTACATAGGGCCAGCCGCCATGCAGCAGCACGAAATTCGTGTTTCTCAATCGAGGATCATTGAAGAGAGGCTCCAGCAAGAGCGGATTCACACCTGAAATGGAAAAATAGCTTCCAGCACCGGCCATGGCGTGCAGGTGAATGGGCAGCGCTAGACGACCGCACTCCATGGCGATGTAGCGGAACAGAAAATCCTGCAGCAATTTGTATTCAGCGGCATCGGGAACTCCGCCATGTGCCCACTTCGCATAAATCTTCTCCACCTGTTGCCGCGGAGGATCGCTGAAGTCGAAGGACCGCAGGTAGGCCACTTCAAACTTTTCCGCAACCGCTCCTCCAGCCTTTTGCTGCTCAAGGATCGGCGTAACGACGTGACTCAAATATTCGTCGAGGGTAGCGGGAGGACCGGGGATACCGACTTGCTTGAAATATTTCGCACGAACCTGGTCCTCCAGCGCGTAAAAGGTTTTTCTGTCGGGAGACGTCGCGGCCACGCCGCTGTTGTCGAACGGAAATAGTAGCGCATCAAGATAAGGAACCCAGCGAAAGCGGGGCGGCTCGACCCCCTGACCCAGGGCCACACGATTGGCGAGCACGGTGCCAATTCTGGACTGATCCAAAACCCACGCAGGATAGTTCTCGCCCTGTTGCGCTTTGACCCGATCACGCGCAGCCACCAACCGGGCTATGCCAGCGGCATCGAGCGGCGGCGGCGTATCAAAACCGTACAGAACCTTCCACGCGGCGCCCAGCAAAGGAAAGTCTGGACGCAACGCGACGGGATCCGACTGTGGCTCGAGCGAAGTGGCAGGCAGGGCGTCGAATTCTCGGTCCGTCTTGTCCAGCGGCGGTGCCAGGACGGGGTGCGCATGATTATCCACCGCCCAAATTGTCGAGATGTATTGCGCAATTCCAGGATCGATCTCCGGTTTTGCCTGTTGCGCGTAGCTGAAAACAGCAGGCAGGATCATCAAGGCCGCCGCCAAAGTTGCGAGTTTTCGCGCACATTTCATAGGCAAAACATAATTGCAACAGTAACAGATACATATGGGTGGACAATGGCCGCATAGTGCAGAGTGAGCCTGCTCTACTTGCGCAAATATGCGTCCGTTCCGCTGATCCAGTCGGCGCGGGGGGGGCAGAAGATATCCAAATCAACCGTATCCTCAAGGGCTTCCGCGCTGTGTGGCATGTGCGACGGGATCACCAGGATTTCGCCGCCGTGCACGATCACTTCCTTACCGTCAATGGCGAACTTCAATGCCCCTTCCAGCACATAGGTGATCTGCTCATTCTCGTGGCTATGCATCGGTACGATCGACCCTTTGCGAAGGATGATTCGGGCCAGCATGCTTCGTTCGCCGAAAACAAACTGACGATCGATCAGTGGATTCAACTGCTCCACAGGCATGTCCTGCAGACGGATGTGCTGCAACTTGGAACTAGCCTGGTTGGTGGTTGTGCTCATTGTGTCTACCTTTCCTTTTCGTGTGCGCCCAAGTATAGCAGTCGAACTGGACTGTGAATTACGCCCAAAGACGACGCGGATGGAATTGATATTTATACTCAGCTCATGGAAACCGGACTGCGAAATCGTGTCGCCATTGTTGCCGCCTCCAGCAAAGGAATTGGCCGTGCTACAGCGCTTGCTTTTGCCGCGGAAGGCGCAAATCTAGCCATCTGTGCCCGTCATAGCGAATCCTTGAATCTTGTCGCAGAAGAGGCGCGGCGCCTGTACGGCGTCGAAGTCTATACCGCTACATTCGACGTCGCGGAAGATGAAAGTGTGCGCCAGTTCGTCGACTCCGTTCACGGTCATTTTGGCAGGATCGATGTCTGCGTGACAAATGCCGGGGGTCCGCCGGCCAAGCCGTTCGCGAAAACCAGCATGAAGGAATGGGACAGCGCGTACCAACTCAACCTTCGCAGCATCGTCTCGTTCGCACATGCGGTTCTTCCTTCGATGCAAAAGCAGCATTGGGGGAGGTTCATCACCATTACTTCGATCGCAGTCAAACAGCCGGTATTGGAACTCGTGCTTTCCAACGCTGTACGCACCGGCGTTCTGGGGCTAGTGCGCTCTCTGGCGACTCAATATGGTCCAGACAACATCACCATCAACAATGTCGGGCCCGGTTATACCGCAACGGACCGCGTGAAGGAACTGGCTCAATCCAACGCGCAAACCACTGGTCGAACCGCCTCCGATTACGAGGCTGAGATCGCGAAGGACATTCCACTGCGACGCCTGGCAAAGCCGGAGGAAGTCGCCGATGCGATCGTCTGGCTTGCTTCTGAACGTGCTGCGTATATCACCGGCCAAACCATTCTGGTGGACGGCGGCGTGTATCGTGGCTTGTAGCGCCAAGGCCTCTTCCTGCTTACGGTAAGGCAAAAGCCACGTAGGTGCCCTCATACGGGAGCTTATCCACCTTGCTTCCTGCAGCAGCAATGGCGACATACTGCTTCCCATCCACCATGTAAGTAATGGCTGTGGCCACCCCTGGAGCAGGCAGGTCTGCGTTCCACAGCAACTGCCCGGTTTGGCTGTCGAATGCGCGAATCTTTTTGTCGTACGCCGTGGCTGCGATAAAGAGGAGGCCCCCTGCAGTGACTACGGGACCACCGTAATTTTCACTTCCTGTATCGGCCATTCCCTTCGCGGCCAGCGCTGGATAATCACCTAATGGAATCTTCCAAAGATATTTTCCCGTGTTCAGGTCGATTGCATTCAGCGTTCCCCACGGGTACGTGATCGCAGGATAGCCATCGGGATCGAGGAATCTTCGGTAGCCGGTAAAACGATAGCCGCCACCAACCTGATCTGCGCCGGGCGCATTGGAAGACTGGTTTTCAGCTTGCGCGGCTGTCTTTGCCGTCGCTGGTGCATGAGGACCGTATTTCAAATACTCGAGTAGGGCAGTGAGGTCGCTTCCAGTTACATTCGGAAACGGAGGCATCCTGCCGGCGCCGGCATGAATCCTGTCGACAATCCGCTGCGTTGTCATGCGCTTGTCGATATCGATCAAGGAAGGAAAGGTCGGCGGCGAGCCCTCCCTGTCCGTCCCATGGCAGATGCCGCACTGACTTTGATAAATCTTCTCACCCTGGCTCGCAGAAACGTCACTGCGAATCAATCCGCCCGTCCAGGCCATCTCATTCGAATTAATATAGATTACGCCGGTGGTGGGATCGACGGCAGGACCGCCCCACTCTGCGCCGCCGTCAAAACCGGGAAACACGACTGTCTGCTTGTCCAAACTGAGCGGAACGAATTGTCCATCGCTGATGAAGGTCTTGAATTCCTTTTCCGCCCAGGCATGCGCAGTGGGTGTGCGATTCGTCAGCATGTCGGCGGTCAACAATTGGCGGGCATACGGCTTCGGTTCCGTCGGTAGCGGTTGGGTGGGAGAGGCCACCTCGCCAGGCACGGTACTCGAAGGATACTTCCGCTCTTCGATGGGAAAGAGCGATTGGCCTGTCGCGCGATTGAACAGGTAGACGAATCCCTGCTTGGTTGTCTGAGCCACCGCATCGACACGCTTGCCGTCATGTTCCACGGTCACCAGAGCAGGCGCTGCAGGAAAGTCGCGATCCCAGATGTCGTGATGAACGCCTTGAAAATACCAGATGCGCTTGCCCGTGTTGGCGTCGAGCGCGAGCAGCGTGTCGGCAAACAAATCATTGCCAAGGCGATCACCGCCGTAAAAATCGAAAACGGCTGATCCCGTGGGGACGTACACGATACCTCGTTTGATATCGATCGTCATGCCGGCCCAATTGTTCGCCGAGCCGGCGGATTTCCACGCACCCTTCGGCCATGTATCGTAGCCAAATTCTCCCGGACGCGGAATGGTGTGGAATCTCCACACCAGGGCTCCGGTGCGGACATCGAAGGCGCGAATATCACCCAGCGGTGCAGGATGCGTCTCAGGCTCCATCGCTCCCATGATAATGAGATTTTTATAGACGACGCCCGGCGTTCTAATGGCGAGAGATTCCAAATGATAATCGCGGCCCAATCCCTTGCGCAGATCGATGCGGCCGTTTTCACCGAAGGAGGTAATTGGCTTTCCGCTGGTTGGGTCGAGTGCATAAAGGAAATTCATGACACCTGCAAGAAGCCTGCTCTGTTTGCCATTCGTCCAATATGCGAGGCCGCGCATTGGACCTGTGCCGACAATTCCGGGATCAAACTTCCAAAGCAATTTGCCGGATGCGGCATCCAGAGCGATGACTTTTTGAGTGGCCGTATAAGCGTAGAGGACGCGACCGACAACGAGTGGACTTGTTTGCAGGGCGCCTTTCTCACCCGTATCGAATGTCCACGCGCGGTGTAACTCGCTCACATTCTGCCGATTAATCTGTGTCAAAGAGGAGTAGTGATCGCTGGCGAGTTGCCCACCATAGACGGGCCAGTCTACTGTTTTCCCCGGGTTCGATACCGTGCTCTGCGCCCGCGCTTGTGCGACCAAGGCGGAGCCAGCAAGGCAAAGTGCGACACAAAAAAATCGGAGCCCTATTCTCATCTTCATCCTAGACGGAAACAGTTGTTCTCCGTCCTGATTATTGTGGTGCAACCCAGCCGTTACTCAATTCCGCACGAATGGAAAGGGTACCAAGACTCTTCCCGGCGGATTGCGCAGTGACATTGAAGTTCTGCCAGCCGGGCAACTTGGTGGAGGGAGCATCGGCCGTAACCAGGGCGTAATACTGCGCATGCGCAGGAATCGAAAGAGGAACCAGCGGTCGTACGCTCCATTGCGCCGGTGCCTGCGCCGATAAATGCACATCAATGGAATGATCGAGCGGGTTTTCAATGATCAACGGAATGTAGAGTACTCCATCCGTATGGACGGAAATCTCCAGCGGCACCAGAGTCTTTAAATGCTCCAATCCATGCGCCTGCCACAATTTCTGATAGAAAGCCCAGGGATCGCCAATCAGAAGTGTCGGCTCTGAATATTTTACTGCCGTAAAGCCTGGGGCTCGCTGGAATGGAACTCCTTCCGGGACCACGCCGGCAAAAACATCATCGGTTACTCCAGAGGGAACCAGAGATTTGCCGAAGATAAACTTGACCGGTTGCATCGCAAGTTGCACAAGTTCTTCTGGATTGGTCTCCGCCGTTCCATTGGCGATGGCCTTTGTGACTTCTCCCCCACCCTGGGTCACATGATGGCTCACTTCCTTTGCGGCTAAGATGCCATAGCTCTCATGCTTCGATGGAGAGACATCATGCGACGAATATTGCGGACCCTGCCCTTCAAAAAAGTCATAGGTAGGGTTATAGACGTAGTAGATTTTCTCCGGTTGCCAGGGACGAAGAGCTTCCGTCATGTTCATCGCGACGTTCGGATGGATTGCTGGCGAGACTTGCTCAGAAAATACAGTCGGATCGCCCGCCAGATCAAAAGCCTCGGTCGCGAGGACTCCGGCTGCCTGGTGATCCGCATGATTTTCGCCAGTGGTGAAATCCGGAAGCCAGGTAAGAATTACAGACGGTCGCGTAATGCGAACGATGCGGACCAGTTGGTCTAAGCAGCCTCCATGGCCGCAGTGCTCGAGCGAGGTTAAAACATTCTGGCTCGCCGTGTCGTGCCCATTGAGAAACCAGACATTGGTGATGCCCAGGGAAGCGACCGCGGTGCGACCCTCAATCTGGCGAATGTCTCCCAGGGCGGCGGCCTGCTCCGGACCCACATTGTTATTTCCGCCGTCACCAGGATTTTGAAACACTACGGCAACGCGTTTGTGGTGATCATAGATTTCGCGCGCCAGATACGCCGCGACCATAATCTCATCGTCAGGATGCGCAACGACCACGAGAATATCGGCCTTGAAGCGGGAATCCGGCGGCCGGTTGTTCCAATCGTAAGCATCCGGTGTGGCCTTGGTGGCGACCGCGTTTTGCGCACGGGCAACGGCAGGATTGCCGCAAACCGTGGCAAGCAGGGCCGCACAGAAAGCGGAGCTAACGGCCGCAAGGAATCTTGGTTTAGTCATAACTTTCGGGTGCCTCCACAAAGTTGGCTCACACTGTTGCAATCAGTGTTGCAAGAACCATTTGGCCCCATCATCGCAGCCAATCTGAAAATACGCGGTACATCTCGTATGTCTATCGTAATTCAATCGATTTAATCTCCGCAGCGCACTCAGTGTCAAGCGCGAAAATGTAATGGCTGCGATTTCACATGGCTGCAGGCTCTGTCTTGACAGGAG
>JAZKAG010000159.1:0-8658 GCA_040389265.1 Acidobacteriota bacterium | reverse complement strand
TTCGGAAGATCTCTCAATCTCCTGGGAGAGGAGCGCGACTCAAGCCGGCGAAAATGCCGCTCTCCTGAAAGTTCTATTGAGGAGCTTCCTTCTTTGTGAGATAAAGCGTCTTTTACATTATGCAGAGTTGTAATGGCAACATTGGTTAAATGTTGCGCGTTGCAGCCGCGTCGCGGAGCATAGGTTATGGACCCAATGCAGCAGGAATTTATGAATTGTCTCTCGTTCGTCAACTTGGCCGTTGCCAGCACTGGGGAGATGTCAGTTTGTCTCTGAAAAGAGAGGAAGCATGGATCGACGTAAGTTCGTCAGCATCACCGGAGCGGCTGCATTAGGAATGGCAACGGGTTTGGGCCGAGCGGAACAAGCAGCGGCGGGCGGCGATAAAGCTGGAAGCGACGGAGGCAATCTGAAACTGCGCTGGCAAAGGCTGGACGACGCTGCGCGCGGTTGGTGGGATGGAGATCTGCAGCGCGCCGACGAGGAAGCAATTCGCAAGGATGGCGTGCCGCATTCACTGACTCCCACAGGCGAGCATAATCCCTGGTCGCATAGTCCTCCCAAGAGTCTCATCTTTCTACCGTTCCCATATAGTTCCGGTGGAGGATCGGTCGCTTCTTTTCCGGAAATGTATGGCTGGGACACGCACTTCATCAACCTGGGTCTTTTTGCGCACGACCGCACCGACATCGTGCGCTGGAACATTCTGAATCAGCTGTCGATGATTGAGCGATTTGGAAAGGTGTTGAATGGGAACCGCACGTTTTACCTGACGCGCGGCCAGCCGCCGCTACTGGCGATGAGTATTGAAAAATATCTCGGCGTGGAAAAAGACGACGATGAAGTGGCGATGCTTGCATATCCTCTGCTGGAACGTTCCTACACGGGATACTGGAATGCACCCGCGCACGCGACCCCGATCGGACTTTCAACGTGCCGGGATGGCGGCGATAAGAACATGCAACCGGAATTGGCTTCCGAGTGCGAGGCGGGTTTGGATTTCACTCCAATTTTCGGCGGAGAGATCAGTAACTGTGTCCCCATTCACGTAAATTGCGCTTTGGTTCGCCAGGCACAGGTACTCGGTACTCTTGCGGATCGATTCGGCTGGAAGGACAAAGCTGCCCATTGGCGAAATGAGGCTGAGATGCGAGCGAATCGCATCAACCAATATTGCTGGGACGACAGCGAGGGTTGCTATTTCGAATACGACTATGTTCGCAAAGCTCGCTTGCCCTATTATTCGCTAAATGCGTTCTGGCCGCTGTGGACCGGCATCGCATCTTCCGCGCAGGCCAAGCGGGTTGCAAATCATGTGCATTTATTCGATCACCCCTACGGCCTTACGTTCACTGACAAAACTTATCCCGGAGTTCACCCGGAATATAAGGCGCTGGAATGGGCTTATCCTGAGTCGTGGCCGCAACAGCAGATTGTTGTCGCTCAAGCGCTACAGCGGTATGGGTTCCCAGAGCAGGCACGAACAATCAGTCAGCGCTACATCGCCAATGTCGTCACGACATGGGAAAAGACAGGACTCACGTGGGAGCGATACGACGGGGTGGTCGGGGGACACAGCGTTCCGGTGGAACGGGATCCAGCGCAACCGCTGCACGGATTCTCGTCGGCTTCAGCCGTGGTTGTTGGCCGTATCGCCTGCGGCTAAGCGAAAGAACTTCAAGCTCCGAGCAGGTGAAAAGGAGGGCGACTCTTTAGGAATCGCCCTCTACTATCTACCAGCGGTAGGGATACGCCGGAAAATAACTGATCTGATCCGTGATTGCTTTTTGATCGGGCCTTGGAGTTTTCCAATCATCTTCCAGAGTTCCGTCCGGCACTTCGCCGTCGAATTCACCCCATAGCCACCAATCGCCGCCAATACCCTGCTGATTGCCTACAAAGACTGGACCGCCAGCCGCGCCATATTTTCCATTCATGTAATCAACCATCGCCTGCGCCCAGTTCTGTTCCACGGGTGAGTCGAGGCTAGAACCCATCTCGCCAATCCATACTGGTGCGATGTGTTGCGTGACCAGATATCCCCAGGCGGCGTTCATGTGTGGAATCAAAGTCGAGGGCTGCTCATTGACGCCGAAATCATCCACCTCCGGACCGTACTCGTGGACCGAATAGACGACCTGATTCGGAATGTGCAGCACGACGGGTTTCTTAGCAGCGCCATTGACGCCACCCACTGCGGTTAAATCGCCCTCCGGCCCAATGTCTGCCATGCCGTTGGGGGGATTCCAGTCGTGTGTTTGCGGACCCTCGCAGACGATCAGGAAGTGCGGGTTAATTTTTAGCAGCGCATTGCCAACCGTGGTGTACATCTGCCAGATGTCGGTTGGCCCACCCTGTCCCCAATTCAGGGTTTCGTTGTCGACTCCCACGCCAAGCGGCTCGTTATCCAGATCGTATCCAATTACAGCAGGTGAGTTGCGATAGTGCATTGCCAGCGCGAGTGTATCTTTT
Source organism: Acidobacteriota bacterium (assembly GCA_040389265.1). GTDB lineage: Bacteria > Acidobacteriota > Terriglobia > Terriglobales > Acidobacteriaceae > JAKAAZ01. The sequence goes on along the minus strand of JAZKAG010000159.1, from coordinate 6,186 downwards.
TCAAACTGCGCCGCCGTGATGGTACCGGGATTGCCGCCGCCGTCCGTTCCGTTGGTGCCGGGTCCCAGATCAAACCAGAGGCCGTTCGGTTGTTGGCCTCCATTGCCGTCGTGCCCCCCATCATTCGTGTGGTGATCGAAGATGATTCGCAGCCCGATCTTTCCCGCATAGGCAACTACTTTATCCAGGATCTGCATGCCGCTCAGACCGACAAGGTCCGGATTCAAAGTAAAGTCGATTTGATTCGGATAGGGCGGCGGATTTTCGGTTATAAGAAGATCGTTCCACGGAATGCGAATGGTGTTGAATCCATCCGCCACCATGCTGCGCATCGTCGATTGCCAGTTGACCGAGTACAACCCGCGAAAAACGTACCCGTTGCCATCGTAGCCGGGCCATCCGACAGATGCGATGCGCACAGGGCTTCCCTTCTCATCCACGATCTGCGAACCGCAAGTATGGAAGTATCCGCGAGGCAGCAGAAATCCAGTGGGACCCGCGGGATTTCCCACATCGTTCTGTCGGCTGATCGGTCCTGGTGGATTCTCAGCACAATGATTCCAAGATGGTGTTGGGGGATTGGGAGTGCTGGCTTGCGATTGTGCTTGCAGCATGGCCGTTGACAGTAGAACTGTACTCAGGAAAAGTATTGTCTTGCGCATGGCGGTCTCCTTCAGGTTGGAGGGGGATATTCGGGGTTCAGAACTCAGGTTGAGCGTTTCCCTGAACGCTGCAAGTGCCCTGACGGGTACAGCCGAACCCAATACCGAGACACATAGTATTCAAAGCTTTGAATACCATTCAAACGTACTACTCTTCGTGATCCTGTATTGTCAAACTCCGGCAAACTTCATCAGTTTCTCATCGATTGGTTTATGCTGGAGTCAATCGAAGCCAGTCGATATTGAAGCGGTTGAATTATTTTTTTCGATTCGCTGGATGCAATGCATTTACATCTCTACAGGAGAGTGGCAATTGGGAGTGACACGACGGGAAATTTTAATGAATGCCGGCAAGCTGGCATCCGGTATGGCGATCGGTGGGGCTGCAATGAATGCCACCGGTGAAGGCCGAGCTGCCGAGGCATCAGAAAAGCGCAAATTGAAAGTCGTTGTCACCGGAGGACATCCCGGGGATCCCGAGTACGGTTGCGGGGGTACGATTGCACGCTATTCCGATCGCGGCGATGATGTCGTTCTTCTCTACATGAACGACGGCGCGTGGCCGCCCACTCCCGCTCCGGTACGAGTGTCAGAAGCTAAGAAGGCCTGCGAAATTTTGGGGGCGACTCCGGCCTATGCCGGACAAGTGAATGGCCACGCGATTGTCGACAATGCCCATTACGAAGAATTTGGCAAGGTGATGAATGAGCTGGCCCCAGATGTTTTGTTTGTGCAATGGCCGATCGACCATCATCCGGATCACCTGGCCATGTCGATCCTGGCGCTGGAAACATGGCTGAAGGCGGATAGAAAATATGCTTTCTACTATTACGAAGTGGGCCAGGATACGATGATGTTTCAGCCGACAGATTTCGTAGATATTACTGCCCAGGCGGCGCGTAAACGGGAGGCCTGTTATGCGCATGCTTCGCAAACACCAGACTATTGGTATCCGTTGCAGACCCAGCTTTCCGATTTCCGAGGTGCCGAAAGCGGATACAAGTCGGCGGAAGGTTTTATGCGGCACTGGATGAGTAAGGGAAATATGCTGCCCCAGTGAAGGCCCGCGGTTGCTGTTTATTTCTCGGTGCCGAGTAGACGGAGCGAGCTTTCTATTTCTGTCCGCGGCCCCGCTTGGCAACGGGTGCAGTGGAGCCGCGGGAGACGAGCTTGGGCACAATTATGTGGGTATCGCCGTAGGGCTGCACGCCGTCCTCCGCGCCACGCTCAAGATGCATCAGGATATAGTTGGCGGCGTACTCTCCCATTTCCGCCATTGGCTGGCGAATGGTAGTTAAGCCCGGGGTGGTAAGTGCGGCTGACGGAATATCGTCGAAGCCAATGACAGAGCAGCTTTCCGGAACACTTCTCCCAACCTCCGCTAAAACCCGAATGGCACCGTAGGCGGTAAGATCGTCAAACGCGAGAATCGCCGTAAATTTGTCGCCGGCATCGAGTAGTTCCTTCGTCAACCGCACTCCGCCGTCGAAGACCGATCCAGATTCGACGGTTCCCGGCAGGTCGCGAATCAAGGCCGGGTTTAATTTCAACCCTGCATCTTTGGCGAAGCGGCGAATGCCTCTCCATCGCATGCGGCTGTCGGCCATTCGGCGGGGACCGCGCAAGAAAGCAATGTCGCGATGCCCCAGCTGATAGAGATGTTCGATGGCTGCATAACCGCCGCCTTCATTGTCGACCAGCACGGAGTTGATGGTCGGAGATTCCAAGTCGCGCCCGACGACGACGGTAGGAATCTGCTGATCGTCAATGTCTTCCAGAAGCGTTATGTCAAACAGTAGCCAATTAGGTACGGTAATTAAACCTTCCACGCGGCGCTCAATCATCATCTCGAGGTAGCGTTCCAGTTGATGCAGTTGATTGTGCGCGTCCATAACGATCGGCAGGTAGGCCGTCGGCAGAAGTTTTCTCTCAATGCCCTGCAGGATTAGTGTGCAGAACGGATCGGCTAGATCAATCACCAGAACGCCGATCATGTGACTTTTCTGGCTGCGCAGCGAACGCGCAAAAATATCCGCGCGATAGTCGAGGCGCTTTACGGCGTCGAAGATTTTTTGTTTGCTCTTTGCGGGGATATATCGCGACAGCGGTGCTTCATTCACCACCAACGATACCGTGGACGGAGAGAAACCGCTGGCTCGCGCCACATCTGTCAAAGTGACGCGGCGGTTTAAATTTGGTTTTTTCATTCCTTATCCCGCACTCATCCTCTCCACTCAGCGACATTGTGGGGGATACTCGCGCCACCTGTTACGCTACCGGACCTGTCAAACCGGATGCTAAGCCGATAGAAACAATCGCGCAATAGTTAGTTTCTCATTTGAAAATCGAAAATAAAGACAACCCGCTGGGTGTTCGGAGCGACCTTCGCTACGAAGAAGCGAGTGGCCCGCGCGATTTCAATCCTCGACCGCAGGGTAAGCTTTCCTGCAAGCTCGAGGACACTTACTCCTGAATCACAGCCTTGACCAGATTGCGGGGATGGTCGACATTGCGTCCGTGCAGCAGTGCGATCTGGTAGGCGAAAAACTGCAGAGGAATAACTTCGCATATCGGGAGCAGATATTCACTGCATTTAGGAATAAAGACACAGTGCTGGCTGTACAGAGGCACTTGTTTGTCGCCTTCGTTCGCCAGCGCACAGACCTGCGCGCCCTGCTGGCGCATGTCCTTCAGCAACTGCACCACTTTGGAATAGCGCAGCAGCGAATCGTGGTCCTTGGGATCGTGTGTGGCTAATACAACCAGCGGTGTCTCCGGGCCAACAAGTGCGTTGGGTCCATGTTTCAATTCTCCCGCAGGATAGCCTTCCGCATGTGTGTAGGATGACTCTTTCAGCTTGAGTGCGCCTTCGCGCGCGATAGAGTAATGAATACCGCGGCCCAGGAAGAGAAAAGCGGTTGCTTCTCGATAGCTGGCGGCCAATTCTTGCACCTGCCGCTCCCAAACGGGCAGTGCGTTGAAAATAATTTCGGGAAGCGCGAGGGCTTCGGCGCACATCGAGTCGGCAACGTTCAACGTCATACGGCCTCTCTGGTGGGCCAGAGAAAGCGACAGTAAATAGAGGACGAGTAGCTGGCCGGTAAAACTCTTGGTGGCTGGAATCGCCTTTTCCGGGCCAGCGCAAACCGGAAGGCTGGCGCGCGCTTCTTTGGCCATGGAAGAGTCGCTGCGATTGGTGATGGCTGCGGTTTGCAGGCCACGAGAGCGCGCTTCGCGCAAAGCCGCCAAAGTATCCGCAGTCTCGCCGGATTGCGAGATGACGATGACGGCAGGATTGTGAAGAGTGTGGGTTGAACGATAACAGTACTCGCTGGCGTACTCCACATCGACGGCCAAGCCAGCAATATCTTCCAGCATGATTTCACCGGCCAATCCGGCGTGCCGGCTGGATCCGCTGGCGGCGATCACGATGCGTTCGTGGCCAAGCAGCGCGCTATGGGCCGCCACCATGGGCTCGCGCGCCAGCCTGCCATCGCGGGTGTAATACGCGAGCGTATCCGCCAAGGCCTGCGGTTGCTCGAAAATCTCGCGCAACATAATGTGTGGGAACTCTCGAGAGGTGGCGAAGGTTGGCGAGTGAGGCGGATCGATAATCATAGGAGTTCTCAATGAGGTGGGACAGGCATGGCAAATCCGGATGACTTTATATCTGAAGCCATAGCCAACCGAGGCCCGTACTGACTCGTTTCCCTATTCTAACGATTAAATCCTCGGACCCGATATTTTTGCGCTGCCAAACAGAGGCGAGCGCCGGCTCGATGAGATTTCAATGAGGTGTGGCGGCATCATCTTTCGGATGGTCTACTTTGTGGAAAAGCCACGTCAGAGACGCGGCAAGAAACGCGAACAGAGCGGTCCAGCGAAGCACGGCAATGAAGGCCCAGAGTAATGCCTGCTGCTGCAACTGCCGATACATGGCGGCCAGCGCGCCCGGTTCTGCGGCAGCACTTCCAGAAAGCGCGCAAAATATTGGCTCGTCATCGCCGTGAGCTGTTGAAACCAGTAGCCGCTCTGCGGAACGGTGGCCGCGATGCGAGCCTCATCGAAGTCGGCGTGTCGCAAGAGCGCAGCCAGGAAATCCGCGCCATGATTCGCTCATGTTTTCTCGCCCTTTGCCGATGTTTCATGATGAGCATCGAGGGGATCCACTATGTCTGAGCGGCACATTTTGCTGGCCGAAGAAAATGAGGAGCACAGCCAGCAGATCCAGGAGTTCCTTCACCGGCTGCATTATTCCGTCGAAACTCATACCAGCGGCCTAAGCGCGCTGCAGCGCCTGCAAGAACCAGACACACCTTCCATCGCGCTGCTGAGTTCCTCGCTACCACGAATGACTGGGCTTGAAGTCGGGCTGGAGATTCGCCGCCGCTCGCGACGCCGCCAACTCTGGCTCATGCTGATGAGCGAAAACCCGCAGTCGGAGGAAGTCATCATGGCCACGAATGCGGGGATTGACGAATTCCTGATCAAGCCCGTGGACTTTCAGGACCTGCGCATGCGTATCCGAACTGGCGAACGGGTGCAACATCTGTATGCAGAATTGAGTGACTCCGCCATGGCAATGGAATTCCATTGCACGCACGATCCGCTGACTGGAGTCTGGCGGCGAGAGGCCGTTTTGGACTTGATCTTTCGGGAGACGGACCGGGTGCAGCGACTGCAAACTCCGGTGAGTCTTGTTTTGCTGGATGTAGACGAGTTCGCGCGCGTGAACTTGACCTACAGCGCCAATGTTGGAGACACGTTGCTGAAACTGCTTGCGAATCGATTACGCCGACAACTACGAAGCTACGACACGCTGGGTCGATATGCCGATGACGAATTTGTCATAATGCTGCCGGGATGCACCGCTGCCGAGGCTGAGGCGAAAGCAGAAAGGATTCGCCACGCGATCGCCAATCGCCCGTTTACTGCCGATGGAAACGAAATCTCGCTGACAGCCTGTCTCAGCGTGGCTGTCAGTTCAGGAGACTCTCCCTTGATCGTGTTGCGCGAGGCGGAAAGGGCGCTGACGCTCGCCAAGCAGCGGGGTCCGGGTTCTCTGGTTGTTTCCGGCGAGCGTGCATTGGCTGAACCGGTCGCTCCCGCGCTGCGCCGATTCATTTCGACGTCGAACTAAGCCTGACAGGCCAATTACAAGGTCGTCGAGGCCGTGCATTCCTCCGCCCACAGCAATGAACTACGGTACAGTTCTCGCATGCGATCGGGACAGATGCTGAATCCGTCGCAGGCTCGACACTCCCATTCGCCTGATTGGTAGAGCTGGAAACAATCGAGCGAACGCCGAACATCGTTGGACTCCCCCATCAACGCGTCCTTAACGGGTGCGCGCAAGGGAAGCAATTCAACGACCTGCGCCATGGGAACACCCAGCAGAACCGGAAGCAGCGATAGCAATCCGAATAAATACTGTTCTGTGGGATCTTCGTTCAGATGGGATGCCGCCAGTTCACAAAAGCTGGCTCGCTGCAGCGTCTGACGCACAAGTTCTGGAGAATGGCCA
>JAZKAG010000158.1:3226-8258 GCA_040389265.1 Acidobacteriota bacterium | reverse complement strand
TGCAGCAGGCCACCGTGCTCGCCTATGTGGATACGGTGCATGTTCTCGTCATCATGACCGCCTGCCTGATCCCCATCGGCTACCTGATGAAAAAGCCCCGCTTCCGCACCAAACCCGTCGAACCCATCGAGTAATCGCAAACCGCCAAGTGCCCCACATCTCCCGTCTGAGATGTGGGATAGTAAGCTTGATCCCGAAGAAATTGAATTCACTTGGGGTAGACCTCGGACTTGAGTCCGGGGAAATCCAATCGAAATTGGACTCGCCTTCAGGCGCTTTGACGGGTGGTTCATGCAAGCCTTCTTTTGGCTTGTATGGGCCACCAACCGAATGTTAACGTCTCTGGGCCTGCTGCGAATAATCCCAATCTTGATATTAGGCCGCTACATCAATGAACGATACCTTGGCAATGGGACTATTTTCGAGGCGGGCCATGTCAGAGTCGCTCGGCAGACAGCAGATCAGGACTCTGAGCGAGTTTGCCGGAGGCTTAATGCAGCCTGATCAATGCAGCGAGGCCGAACCAATCAGAACGCAATTTGATCCGGCTGACATCCGGGAGCCGCTTCGTTGGTTGAGCAAACCACATGGCAGGTTCTTTTACAAGAAGGGGCGGCCTATTTGCGTAGCCGGCGAAATGTGGAACATCGCTCACCCTGCCTCTGCACGTTTTCCGTCGCCTGTCTTCAGCAGTCGTTGGACAGGTCGTTTCGACGGTAGGTGGGCAAAGCGGGTTGGTCTCGGAAACGTTGAAGCGTTTGTGACGGAAGCGTTTCAAGTGACTGGCTCTGATTTTGGCTTTCTGACGACGGAAGTTGATTTGAAATTCAAGAATACAAGTCCGACCAGACACAGCTTCGAGGGCTTTGATATGGCGAAAGGTCTTCCGGGCCTCTATTGGGTTAATCTCTTCAGTGACGGCTTGGGGCGATGGCTCGAATTGAGCACCTTTCCGCAGCAACTCGCCTCTTTGAGGAGATTGGCTGGCGGCGGGTGGTTGCTTCAGTTCTGCGAATTGCCAGACCATTGCAGGGATATAGATTTGCTTCAAAAACAACGTGCAGCAATTGAATGGCTGGGAGATGACAAGTTCTTCGATATCCGCTGCCCGGAACGCGAGGCGAGAGTTCCAAACTGGGATCGCGCACCCTTCCGTGACGTGGAATCGAGCGCGTAAGTTTCTTGTACGCTTTCGGAATGGCGCTTTGCGTGTCTCTCATAAAGACCACCTTTGTGCGATGCCATGCTTCGGGCGGGTGGCCCATTCAAGCCTTCTTTTGGCTTGAGTGGGGTAGATTTGCGGCCTAGACTTCGCTTATGCCCTCGAGATTGCGGCGGTTTCAGGAATCTGGACAGGCGCACTTTGTCACCTTCTGCTGCTACCGGCGCCGAGAATCGTTCGCGACAGCATCGGCGAAGCATACGTTTGCAGCCGCACTGGAGCGGGTGCGACGGAGTTTTTGCCTGTGCGTGTACGGCTACGTCGTCATGCCGGAGCACGTGCACTTGCTGCTGAGCGAGCCGCAACGCTCTACGCCTGCGGATGCGATCAAATCGCTGAAGCAGGGCGTGTCGCGGCGAATGATTGGCGACGCCGAGCACTTCTGGCAAAAGCGTTATTACGATTTCAATGTCCGCAATTACCGCCAGCATGTGGAGAAGCTTCGATACATCCATCGCAACCTAGTTCAGCGCGGGCTGTGCCAGCGCCCGGAAGATTGGGAGTGGAGCAGTTTTCGCCAGTACGCGACTGGCTGCGAGGGAAGAGTCGAGATCGAGTGCGAGTGGACGGCAAGAAAACGGGAACCAGCGATGGGCCGCCTTTCGCCGCTGCTGGAACTGCCCCACTCAAGCCAAAAGAAGGCTTGAATGGGCCACCCGCCATGCCACGTATCGGAACTTGTCCACGACACAAAGTCGCTGGCTTTCGCCTGATCCCTACAACGGCAGCTACGACATCACCAACCCTCAAAGCTTTAACCGCTACAGCTATGTGGCGAACAATCCCATGGCATTCATCGACCCAAGCGGTTTAACCTCCCTAGGAGGGTGCTATCTGGAATATTTGCTTGGCATTCACGATTCCACCTGCGGTGACGGCGGAGCAGGGGGTTCCGGTGGGACGGGTGGGGCTTACGGAGGCTACGCCGGGGGCTATTCTGGAGCAGGTGCTTCACCGTCCGGAGAGGGAGGGGGAGGTTACAGCGGCGGGGGAGGTGGTGCTGGGAGCGGTAGCGCCGACGGTATTCTTGGATATGCCCCAAATAACGGGGAGCCTCCATCACCCTGTCTTGTTGCCAACATAGCGGCTGTAAATCAGGTATCAAATCTCAACGTAAACATGAACAATGTTGTGGGGCAGCCGTTCATCTACAACGGCGGCTTGGACGTGAATTTCTCTGTCCCTGGCGCTTCGCCGTCGCAGTTGCCTGCCGGACGTTATCCTTCATCTTTTCTGAATCGAATCTTCGGTATTGGAAGCAGCTTGCATGTCCCCGGCCCCGGCGGTCCTGATCCCTCAACCTATGGCATGAGCAATGGGAACTTTACGTTCACAACTCACATCGACAGTGCCTACTCAACTTGGTATACGCCACTCGGTGCCCTGATCCACTTTTTCGTGGACGTGAGAGATCATGGCGCACATCGGGGGCCATGCTGATGAGAAGCCAGCGAAATCAGAGGTGGATGGGAGAAGCTATGAATCGCTTAGACATGTGTGCGCTAGCTGGAGTGCTCTTGTTCGGCGTAACGATAAAAGCGCAGAATACGGGAATGGAAAAGACGCTGGACATCACGGTGCAAGTTCTCGATGGCCGGAATGGAAAGCCGTTAGCGGATCAGCACGTTCTAGTGTTCACGGGAACGTCCAGCGGTGCCGTCAAGAGTCATGCAGAGCATACGGGCCTGACGACTGGCAAAGATGGGGTTGGAACACTGACAATCTTCCCGTCCGAAACTCAATGGCTTCAGGTGTTCACGGACGGTCGCATCCCGTGCTTCGCCGATCCGAACCAAGCCAGCTTCAGTGTCAGCGAAATCATGTCTAAAGGTCTGGTAACGCCGAACAACTGTAGCAAGCTCATGCGCGAGCCTAGTCCCGGTCACTTCATCATCTTCGCCCGACCCGCTCACTTCATGGAAAAGATGAAGCAGTAGGCTAGCCCTCTGAAAAGCCGCAGGCCGTCCCTCTGGGGGCGGCTTGCTTGCGTATGTGGCGTTCGTGGGGAGTTGTGGCAGTGCGATCACAAAAGAACGCTGCCTGTGGCAGCGGGATGACTATGACACGGCGGGTGGCCCATTCAAGCCTTCTTTTGGCTTGAGTGGGGATGAAAAATTCAATTCACCCATGCCGTATGGGTGTCACTTCCCTGCACGCTTTCTTCAGCGAGCCAGTTTCCGGATTCCCCTCCTGGCCCCAGCCTTCACCCGGCCGCTCACATCCGAGATGACTGTGTGCCACACAGTGTGCATCACATAGTGTGTGGCGCACAGTGCGTGGCGCACGGTCCGCGGGTGGCCCACCCTAAATTCCCACCCAGCCCGTTCCTTCCTAACCGGGGTGCCCCATCCTGGCTCCGCCAGGGTGGCATCATGAGACTCCGTTCTGGTCACCAACCCTGTATCATCCCAGACAACAAGCGTATCGAGAAACTACGCGACATCCACCGCAACCCTGTCGCGCGCGGCTTGGTTGAAACACGGAAGGATTGGCGATGTCCATCTTTTTGCACGATGCAACCGGCATCGACGAAACTATCGTAATCGAGTCGGAGTGGACGGCAAAAAACGGGAACCAGCGATGGGGCGGCTTTCGCCACTGCTGGAACTGCCCCACTCATGCCAAAAAGAAGACTTGAATGGGCCACCCGCGGAAGCAATAGACAAATACCGAGCGTGCAAGGCGGGAATCGATGGATAACCAGAAAAGAAGAGATTTGTATCCATCGTGGTTTCTGTTTCTGGCCTTCTTGGTGTCGCTGATAATTGCCTCGATTTTGAAGCGGCATGTCAATGGTAATGTGGCTTGGGGCGCAGGCGTCTGTTCTGGAGCGCTTATATTCGTCGCAAAGACTCGCTGGGACTTGAGGGGCGAATGGTGGTTCTGGGGCGCACTCGTTGTGGGAGCATCACTACAACTGCCGCTTGTCCTTTTTTTGCCCTGGTTACATAAGTACCTCTCCGGACCGGCGGCAACGATTCTGGTGATCCCTGGATTCGTGATGGCCTTAGGGTGCGTATTTCTCGCGGAGAAGGTCTTTGCAAAAAGCAGTTCCCCTAAATGCTGACACGTCGGATGGCCCAGGTCGGAGATGAATTCATCCGGGTGCCCCACATCTCGCCTCTGAGATGTGGGCGATGAAGCGCATTCGTACAAGCCGCCCTCACCAACACCCCTGCAAGCACTCCATGCTCACCGCGCCTATTTGCCCGTGGCGTAGTTTTCTCCCCCGGTTGATAGAATAAGGATGAGCCGTCTCTACGCCGTGAGCGACCCGGAGAGTTCCTCCACCGCCGGGCAAGCAGGCTGAATTTTCGTTTTTTTCGCGAAAATCGCAGTTTTCAAGTGTAAAACTTTCAGTTTTACCTATATCCCACTGAAAGAAGGTGGCTTGAACGCGGAATCTCGCCGTATAATCCTTCAACTTTCGCGTATAATCCTTCAACTATCCCGTATATTCCTTCAACTTTTCCGCATAATCCTTCAACTATTCACGGTCGCTTCAGCACTTCCCGCGCAATCACCAGCCGCTGAATCTCGCTGGTCCCCTCCCCAATCGTGCACAGCTTCACATCGCGATAAAACTTCTCCGCCGGATAATCCTTGATGAAGCCATACCCGCCGTGCAGTTGCACCCCCTCCTCGCAAATCCTCACCGCAACCTCACTCGCATACAGCTTCGCCATCGACGACTCCAGCGTCGTCTTCATCCCCGCATCCTTCATCTGCGCCGCGCGGAAGGTCAGCAGTTTCGCCGCATCCAGTTGCGTCGCCATGTCCGCAATCTTCCACTGAATCCCTTGGAACTCG
>JAZKAG010000158.1:0-3216 GCA_040389265.1 Acidobacteriota bacterium | reverse complement strand
CCGCCGCCGATCTCCATATCGTTGGCCGCCGCGAGTACGCGGTAGTTGAGGGCGCGCATGGCTTCGGTCCAGACATACATATCGGCGAGCTTGCCTTGAATGAGCTGGAACTCGGAAATGGCTTTGCCGAATTGCTTGCGGTGCTTCGTGTATTGCAACGCCGCATCAAACGCTCCCTGCGCGATTCCCAGCGACATCGCCGCAATGGAAATCCTTCCTCCATCCAGCACCCGCATGGCGTCAATAAACCCTTCGCCCAGCTTGCCCAGCAGGTTCTCTTCCGGAACTTCGCAGTCTTCAAAAATCAGCTCTGACGTATCGCTGGCCCGCAACCCAAGCTTGTTCTCTTTCTTCCCCGAACGAAACCCCGGCGTCCCCTTTTCTACGATGAACGCAGAAAATCCATGCGTCTTTTTCGCCTTATCCGTGACCGCGATGACGACCGCGACATCCGCATAATGGCCATTGGTGATGAAGGTCTTGTTGCCATTCAACACCCAGCGATCGCCCTTCTTCACCGCCGTCGTCCGCGCTCCGCCTGCATCCGATCCGGAGCCGGGTTCGGTCAGCCCCCACGCTCCCAGCCATTCTCCGCTCGCAAGTTTGGTCACATACTTCTGCCGCTGTTCTTCCGTGCCTGCCAGAAAAATATGATTGGTCGCTAATGAGTTGTGCGAGGCCACGATGATCCCAACCGAACCGTCGACCCGCGACAGCTCCTCGATCGCAATCACATATTCCACGTAGCCCAGTTCGGAGCCGCCATATTGCTGCGGAAAAATGACGCCCATCAGCCCCATGCGGCCCAGCTCTTTCACCAGCTCCGCTGGAAACTCGCTCGCCTCATCCCAGCGGCTAACATTAGGCGCAATTTCGCGAGCAGCAAATTCGCGAATTTCCTTGCGAAGCTGCTGCTGCTCGTCCGTAAACATGTGAAACCGGACCTGCTCCGCATCGGACTCTGTCTGTGCTCCTGTGCTCATCCACCTGTCTCCTTGCAAGAAAAAAGACGAGAGTATCACGGGGCCGCGACAGGTGTCGAATGCAGTGGCCGACAAAAAGCGTCTATCGAAATCTTCCCTATGAAGCGTGCACCGACTCTTCCCGCTCGCTTGACTCGGCCGGCTCATAGCGGCGCCAGCCACCCTTGTCAGAGCCGTGTTGCTTCACCGATTTGTTGTACAAACCGAGGATCAAAAACGGCGCAACCCATTGTCCGACGAACAGCGCATCATGATGCTTCCGCTGATTCTTCAAAATCATGGATCCGATAATGGACGCAATCGCTGCACCCATAAATAAGCTGGTCGGCCACTTGGACGAATATCTCTCCAGCATCGCTGTCACTTGATCTTCCTGCATTTCGCCGGGGCGAACTCGATAATCCATGATGAATTTCTCCTGAGGTTATGTTTCTGAAATTTGTCGGCCATGCGCGCCAGGTTGTGACCCACGAGCATGCGCGTCCTTCCTTGCATAGATGCTGGATACTTTCCCTCCGCTTTCCGATTGCCAGAATTCAAATCGATGAAACGCACCCTTGTGCATGCAGTCACAAATTCGCCCGTGGAGACTTCTCCCGGTCAATACGTCTATCATGGGCGACGAGATAAAAAGCATTCATCCTGTTGCCCCGAAATCCAACCCTTGAGACTGCCATGACAAAAAATCGAACTTGCGTTGCCGCCGCGTTTGCATCATTCCTCATTTGCCTGGGATGCTTCCTTCCTACAGTTGCGATCGCGCAATCCCCCACTCAAGCTGCCAACGTAGCCCCGCCCCCGCCTATTCTGCTCGGAACCGCCTGGTATCCCGAACAATGGCCGGAGTCGCGCTGGCCCGCCGATCTGGAACTAATGCAGAAGGCCGGCATTCGCTTTGTCCGCGTCGGTGAGTTTGCGTGGAGCAAGATGGAACCCGCCGAGGGCGATTATCAATTTGGCTGGCTGGAACGCGCCATCGATGAAGCCGGACAGCACGGCATTTACACGGTGTTAGGCACGCCCACCGCTGCGCCGCCGGCCTGGCTCACGCAAAAGTATCCAGAAACGCTGCGCATCGATGAAGATGGCCATCGGGCCGAGCATGGCAATCGCCAGCAATTTAATTGGGACAATCCAAAATATCGCGAGCTGTCCCGCAACATCGCGACTCAAATGGCCAAGCGCTTCGGCCACAATCCCTACGTGATCGGCTGGCAGATTGACAACGAATATGCCAACGTCTCCTTCGACCCGCAAACTCGCACCGACTTTCAGAACTGGTTGAAGCAGCGCTACCGCACGCTGGACAATTTGAACGAGCGTTGGACCACGGCTTACTGGAGCCAGACCTACAGCAATTGGAACCAGATTCCCATCGAAACCAAACCCGGCAACCCTGGCCTGCTGTTGAGCTGGAAACGCTTTGTCTCCGCAACATGGGTCAGCTATCAAAAAAATCAGCTCGATGCCATCCGCGCGAACGCTGCGCCGCGCCAATTCATCACCACCAATATGATGGGCTGGTTCGACGGCTACGATCACTACTCCGTCGCCAAAGATCTCGATCTTGCCTCGTGGGATGACTACGTCGGCGAAGGCCACGTCAACCAATATAAAAATGGTTCCACCGACGACCTGACGCGCGGATTCAAGCAGAAAAATTTCTGGATCATGGAAACACAGCCCGGTCACGTGAACTGGGCTGCGATCAACAATGATCTGAATAAGGGCGAAGTTCGTGCTCTCGCCTGGGAAAATGTTGGTCACGGCGCCGACGCCGTCAGCTACTGGCAATGGCGCAGCGACCTCAACGGCCAGGAGGAATACCACGGCACCCTTGTGGGCTCCGACGGCACACCGGTACCTCTATATCCCGAAGTGGCCGAACTGGGCCGCGACTTCGCCAAGGCCGGTCCCGTACTTGAGGGAACCTCACCCAAATCGCAGGTTGCCATTCTCCACACATATCCCAGCTTCTGGGCAATCAACTGGCAACGCCACAATAAAAACTATGACCCCATTGAGGAGCTGCTCAGCTATTACCAGCCGCTCAAAACTATCGCGCAGTCCGTCGACATTGTGCAGCCTACCGGTCCCCTCGATAGCTATAAGTTGATCGTCGCTCCGGGTCTGAATGTCCTGACCGATGCGGCAGCCAAAAATCTAATGTCCTACGTAAACAACGGCGGCCATCTTGTTCTAGGGCAGCGATCTGATATGAAGAACCTCGACA
>JAZKAG010000157.1:0-9311 GCA_040389265.1 Acidobacteriota bacterium | reverse complement strand
GGCTAAAGCCCGGAGGGACGGAATGGTTGTGGCACGGCTGAAGCCGTGCCCTGATCCAGAACTCCGGATGACGGAAAATTTTTTATCCCACCCTTCGCAGGTTGCGCGAAGGATGGGATACTCGTGTTTTTTGATGGGAGTAGAAACCAGGGGCTAAAGCCCGGAGGGACGGAATGGTTGTGGCACGGCTGAAGCCGTGCCCTGATACAGAACTCTGGATGACAGCATATTTTTTGTCCCACCCTTCGCAGGTTGCGCGAAGGATGGGCACCTGTGTTTTTTGATCAGGCTAGCTTGAGTTGTTGGAGGGCGGACTTGGCTCCTTTTAGGTGGGTTAGTTCCATCTCAGAATATTTGCGGGAGAGGATGACGCCGTCGGCGTTGCCGTGGAAGGCGGCGAGGACGGCATCGCGAACGCCGTCGGCAGAGCACTTGCTGTGGGTGGGCGCGGTGGGGATGTCGACATCGATGCCGGACCAGAGAAGCGTGTTGGTACCGGCGAGGCCGGCGCGGGAACGCTGGGTTTCGCGCAGAACATAATCCGACGAGAAGCCGGTGAAGGGAATCTGGGCGAGAGGCTTCTCCTGATAGTTGAGGACGCGGTAGTGGAATTCGAGGAGCTGCTGCGGAGGGACATCGCCATAGAGAGTTTGGGAGACGCTGTCGATGTAGCCGGCCATGCGCTCGCCGGCGCAGTTGTTATACATGACGATTTTGATGAAGTCGGAGTTGGGGGCGAGGGCGGCCAGGTCCTGCTCGGCGCGGTAGATGGGGTTGAAGGAGTTGGTGGAGGAGATGTGCCAGCCGACGCCGAGCGCGGGGTTGATTTGTTTGACGTGGGTGTAGATGGCGGCGTAGGTTTCGCGGAGGCTGTCGGTCCATAGCATCTCCCAGGCGAGGAGCTCGGGATAGCGGAGCATGAGACGCCAGAGCTCGACATAGTAGCCGTCGACGGGGCGCTGAGATTTGCGGCCGGCCTGGACGAAAGCGGCGAGGGCGAGGAAACCCTGGCGGGCGCGGTCGGGATTGATGCCGCGGGCTTTTGCTTTCTGGATGCAGAAGGGGCAGAAGCAGGTGACCTGGAGCGGATTGATGTCGCGGCCTTCCTGCTCCGCACCGAGAGCGTTGGAGAATGCGCCCTGGCGCTCGGAACACCACATGATGCCGTCGATGTCGTAGGAGCGGGACCAGTCTTCGACAATGCCGAGAAGAAAATTTCGGTAGTTGGGATTGTTGAAGCAGACGGTGTCGGAGGGTTTGCCGGAGAGGTCGATTTCCTGAAGCTGAGAGATGTTGGGGATGTCGGTGCGGAAGGCATCCTCAAACCAGCAGATGGTTTTGATGCCGCGCTTGCGGGCGGCGGCGGGGACGTCGGCGAGGACGTCGTAGCTGCCGAGGTCAGTGGCGCGGGTGCCGTGGAAGACGGTGTTTTTGTAGTACTGGGGATGGATGGTGGCGTAGTTGCCGCCGGTGAAGCTGCCGGTATCGTACTGCTGCTTGCCGTGGTCGGGGAGGGGCTGACCGGGGATCTGGCGACCGGCGATGCCGCGACCGTAGGTGAAGGTAGCGAGGAAGAGAGTGTTGACGTCGGCATATTGCTGGAAGTTGTCGAGAACTTTTTCTGTTCCTTCATCGACGAAGGAGACGGCGCCGACCTGGATGCCGATGGTTTTTTTATCGGGGGTGGCGGCGCGGGTTGCTGGGTGATGGATGGCGGCGGCGCTGGCCCCTGTGCTGGCCGCAGGGGCATCCTGTGGGTTGGCGGCGGTGGGGAGAGATGTTGCGTTGGCGGCGTCGGGAAGAGAAGCGGTGAGTGCGGCGGCTGCGGCGGTTTGAAGGAAAGCTCTTCGATCCATGGATACCTCGACGGGGTTTGGATTGCGCGATTTTGTCTGGAACTAGTCTAAGCGGCGATGCGGAGTATTGGTGCGGTCGGGGGCGATGTTTTGCTGAAGTCTTGCCGGGCGAAATTTTCATGAGCAGAGGCGGGTAGCCTCGACTGCAGATACCTATATGCAAAATAGGTATTCTGGCGTTATGTTTGCAGCATGGCTAAGAAATCTGAACGTCGCGACCTTTTCCCCGGGGCACTGGAAATTATGATTCTGCAGTCGCTGCGGTTCAAGCCGATGCACGGTTATGCATTGGTCAAGCACATTCAGCGGGTATCCGACGATTTGCTTCAGGTGGAGGAGGGCTCGCTCTATCCAGCGCTGCAGCGAATGCTGCGGGAGGGCTTGCTGCAATCCAAAGCGGGCATTTCTGCCAAGGGCCGCCCTACGCGGATTT
This sequence comes from Acidobacteriota bacterium, assembly GCA_040389265.1. GTDB lineage: Bacteria > Acidobacteriota > Terriglobia > Terriglobales > Acidobacteriaceae > JAKAAZ01. Next base: position 7,022 of record JAZKAG010000157.1, on the reverse strand, counting down.
ACCGGCTCACCCCGGCGGGCGTTCGTCATCTGGAGCGAGAGGTGGTGAGCTTCGAGAAGATGTTTGCCGGCATCAGCCGTGTGCTCGCTGCGGCGGAAGCATAGGAGGTTTTGCCATGGCGAATTTCTCCCGGATTTTCTTCAGGAAGCAACGATACGACGACATCTCCGTCTCGATCCAGGAGCATATCGCCGAGCGGATCGATGAACTGGTGGAGGAAGGGCATCCGCGCCCAGAAGCGGAGCACATGGCGCGCCGCGAGTTCGGCAATCCTACGCTGCTGGAAGAACGCAGTCGCGAGACGTGGCAGTGGCAGAATCTCGAATCGCTGCTGGTGGACCTGAAACACATCGGCCGGCGGTTGCAACGTTCGCCTGGATTCGCCATCACTGTGATACTCACGCTGGCGATTGGCATTGGAGCCAATACAGCGGTGTTCAGTGTGCTCAACAGCGTGCTGCTTCGGCCGCTGCCGTACCCCGAGCCGCAACAGCTGGTTTCGCTGCACCTGAACGCGCCTGGCGCACCTGGGCTGGCAGAATTTCGTAGCGAGTTGCGCCTGTCGCCCTCGATGTATTTCACCTTTGCGCGGCACAACCGCACCTTCCAATCGCTGGGCATCTGGGGACCGGGGACGGCAAGCATCACCGGCATCGCAAAACCGGAGCAGGTCAACACGGCCAACATTTCGAGCGGTATTCTTGAGACGCTGAATGTTCCTGCCTGGCGCGGCCAATGGCTGACAGCAGCCGATCAGGACCCACGTGCGCTGGGAAGGGTGATACTCAGCTATGGCTATTGGCAGCGCCGCTTCGGCGGTGATCCTGGGGTGGTCGGACGCACCATCAGCGTCAACTCGCAACCGCGAGTCATCGCGGGCGTGATGCCGCGTGGATTCAAGATTGTGAATTACGACTTCGACCTACTGGTGCCCATGGGGCTCGATCCGGTTAAGGAAGTTTTGGCCGGTTTTGGGTATCGCGGTATTGCGCGGCTCGGGCCGGGCGTTACGATTCCACAGGCGAATGCCGACGTGGCGCACCTGCTGAATGTATGGATGGACTCGTGGACCAACGGTCCGGGTCAGGATCCGCATTGGTATCTGCGCTGGAAGATCGCTCCCGCCTTGCAGCCGCTGAAGGATACTGTGGTGGGCAGCATCCACACCGTGCTTTGGGTGGTGATGGCAATGATCGGCGTGGTGATGCTGATCGCCTGCAGCAATGTGGCCAACCTGCTGCTGGTCCGCGCCGATATTCGCCAGCACGAGCTTGCTGTCCGCGCTGCTCTTGGCGCGGGTCGATGGCGGATCGCGCGTGAGCTTTTGTTGGAGAGCCTGACCCTGGGGCTGCTGGGAGGCGTCGCGGGCGTGGTGGTTGCTTACAGCGGTTTGCGACTGTTGACGGCGATTGGACCTGGGGACCTGCCGCGGCTGAGTGAAATTTCGCTGGATGGCTGGTCGATCGGATTCACGCTTCTTCTCTCCGTGCTTTCCGGCCTGCTCTTCGGCGCCATTCCGGTACTGCGTTATGCTCCTGCTCGGCAGCGCCTCACCTTACTTGGGCCGGCGCGGACGACCAGCGTGAGCCGCGACCGCCAGCACGCCCGCGACCTGTTGGTGGTTGCCCAGGTTGCCATGGCGCTGGTCCTGCTGATCGGCGCGGTGCTGATGATTCGCACCTTTCTGGCCATGCGCGATGTCGATCCCGGCTTCTCCAATCCCGCATCTCTCCAGGTGATGCGCCTCACCATTCCAGAGACGCTAGTCAAAGATCCTGCGACGGTTTTGCGCATGCAGAAGAATATCCTCGATCAGCTGGCTGAGATTCCCGGTGTTTCCTCCACTGGCTTCACCGCTTCCGTTCCTATGAGCGGGGCCGAACCGGGATGGGACCAGATCCTTGTTCAAGGAAAAAACTACGCTGACGACAATCCACCGATGCGTCTCTTCAACTACGTTTCGCCCGGTTATTTCCGTACCGCCGGCACACGGTTCGTCGCCGGTCGCGACTTGACCTGGCCAGAGATCTACAGCATGCGGCCGATCGGCATCATCTCAGAGAACCTGGCCCGCGAACTGTGGGGGTCGGCCCAGGCCGCCATCGGCAAGCACTTTGAGGAGTTTCCCGGCCAACCCTGGCATGAGGTCGTAGGCGTCGTCCAAGACGTCCGCGAGAACGGTGTGGACCAGATGTCGCCGGCAACCATTTACTGGTCTTCCCTGAAGGACGACATGTTCGGCCCTGGGCCCTTGAATGTCCAGCGCACTGTCTACTTTGCAATCCGCACCCAACGCGCCGGTACTCAGACATTCATCAACGAAATGCAGCGCGCCGTCTGGTCGGTGAATGCGAACCTGCCAGTTGCCAATATCAGCACCATGCAGGATTTATACAGCGATTCGATGGCGCGCACTTCTTTCACGCTGGTGATGCTGGCGATTGCCGGAACGATGGCCCTTGCTCTCGGCATCCTCGGCATCTATGGCGTCATCTCCTATGCCGTTTCGCAGCGCACACGCGAGATTGGCATACGCATGGCTCTGGGCGCAAAGAAGAGCGAACTGGCGTGGATGTTCGTTCGCTCTGCATTGCAGCTGACGGGCATTGGCACAGCGGTTGGCCTGGGAGTCGCAGCCGTCCTGATGAGTCTGATGCGAACGCTATTGTTTGGCATCAGCCCGCTCGATCCGCTCACGTTTGGAGTGGTACCGATTGCGCTGGTGGCTGCCGCGGCCTTGGCAAGCTATCTGCCGGCGCGGCGCACCGCTGCGGTCAATCCCGTGGAAGCGCTGCGAGCCGAATAACTACAACACCCGGATGCTGATCGAATAGAACCGAACTCACGACTGGCCCTGGAGACCTCATAGAGACAATGCGGACTCGTCAGGAGTCGGGGCGTTCGGGTTGCCAGGGATCGATGGGATCTCGATGCATACGATCTTCGCGGTCTTCCTGTTGCTCCTGCTGGCGGCGCTTTTCTTGTTCTTCGCGTTCTTCGCGGCCATCGCTCATGGGAAACAATCCTCGCTGGGAATAGTGTAAGACGATGTGGAATTGGATTCTCTCGCTGGGCGGAAGATGGGGCAGTGGAACTGTCAATCAAATGGTCTTGAGCAAGCGATATCGGTCGAGAGTGATTGCGGCGCGGATGCCCGCGACATGTTCCGGATAGCGGAGAGCGGCGAATGCCACCCAGGCATCGCGATAGTTTTTCCAGATCTGTTCTACGCTTGCCAGGTGGTCTGCTGTAACGGCGCCGTCGTCGATGGATTCCTTAGACTGCGTTGATAATTGCTTCAGGGTTTTTGCGTATTGTTGTTGCAACAGAGTATCGGCGACTCTCACTTGATTTTCAGAAAGTTCGGGCCATTTGCCGCGTTCGAAATGAACCAATTCCGTGTGAAAGAGGTTTTCGAGTATATCTTGTGATCCAGTTGTTCGAATTGCACGGATGGTGCCACCTTGATATACCTCCGAGGCGTGTGCATTGATGTAGGTATCTTTAGCGGCAACGAGCTTTGTGAACGCTGCTTGTTGCGCAGGAGTCATGGAAGACTTCAAGGAACCGTAGTAGCGATTTCTGCGGGCATCGTCGATCTCGCTTGCATAACTGACGCAGAAGTCCATGGTCATGGTTGTCACAGCATAATCGCAAAACTCGAAAGGGGTGTGAGCACTGGCTGAAAATTTCGGAGATGTTATGTCATGCAGCGCGAGCATCGCCATACCTTCTTCAGACTCGCAAGCGAGGCGCATGGCCAGCGGGATGTTCTTTTTGACCCCGGCGCCGTTGAAATACATATCTGCAAGAATGAGCGAGCCGCCCACGATCAATGCCGTGGGCTCTGCGGGGTTTTGTCCTAGCTCCGCCTTCTGCGCGAGCCGTTCTCGCCACGCACAGGTACGCGCTTTGGGGAAATTCACGGGGCGTCCGATTCCGCGATACGAGCGGTAGGAAGCGCAGCTCGGATACGATTTGGGGACAACCCCTTCTGCTGCTTCTGCGGGTAGCGGGACTGAAGCGTACGCAGAGCAGGTCGTGGGAAGTCCCGCGGGTATGGATTGGCCGCGAGCGGTGCTCGCAAGAAGAGCGGTCATCACGAAACTCAGAAGCCGTATTGAGAGGTAGTGCGCACCAGACATTTGTGGGAAGTATAAGTCACAGGCATCTGAGATAGGTGTTTAGGTTTCTGCAAGGGTGTACCGATGAGAAATAGACGAGGCGTGTTTCATGCTCTTTGCGTTCTTCGCGGCCATCGCTCATGGGAAACAATCCTCGCTGGGAATAGTGTAAGAGAGGGACGACGAATCGCGGGAGTGAGGACGGGTTTGTTGAGGCGTGGTTGAAGCGGAGCGGGAGTGGGAGGCATCTGACGGAGGAGAAGCCGTTCTTTTCAGCAGAAGTACAACAATCCATCGTCCAGCGTGAAGATTGAGGAGGAACGATATCCGGCGTTGCACGCATCGCTGGTGGGTCGCTGAGCGGCAGTTCTTGAGGAGAGGGAATGGAGATCAAGCGAGTGGGGACGCGAGCTTCGGAGAAGGGGCCGCCGGAATGGTTTACGGGAGCGGTGCGGTTGGACCGATTATTTGAGGCGGCGGAGCCGGCGCGTGTGGCGGGAGCGAGCGTGACGTTTGAGCCGGGAGCGCGGACGGCGTGGCATACGCATCCGCTGGGGCAGACGCTGATTGTGACGGCGGGATGCGGACGCGCGCAACGGTGGGGCGGCCCGGTGGAGGAAATTCGGCCGGGAGATGTGATCTGGATTTCTCCAGGAGAGAAGCATTGGCATGGAGCGGCGGCGACGACGGCAATGACGCACCTGGCGATTCAGGAAAAGCTGGATGGCAAGGTGGTGGAGTGGATGGAGCCGGTGAGTGACTCGCAATATGAAGGTGGATCGTAAGCGAGGCGGTAGGCGGTTCATGCTGAAAAAAGTATCGAGGGAGAAAGAATGACGGAGGGTACAGTGAATACTTCGACGCTGCCTGCGGATGATTTGACGCGGGCGCTAGCGATGACGCAGATCGATGGGGATACCAGGCATATCGGGTTGGTGGGCGATACCTACACCATCACGGTGGCGGGCAAGGATACCGGCGACAAGTTTTGCGTGATCGATATGCATGTACCTCCGGGTGGTGGGCCGGGGCCGCATCGACACGATTTTGAGGAGACCTTTATCTTGCTGGAGGGCGAGGTTGAGGTGACGTTTCGCGGCAAGAAAGTGACAGTGAAGGCGGGTGAGACGGTGAATGTTCCATCGAACGCGCCGCATCAATTTCACAATGCATCGTCGCGGGCGGCGCGGATGATTTGTGTTTGTTCGCCGGCGGGGATCGATCGATTTTTTGCTGAGGTGGGAGTGCCGGTGGCCACGCGTACGACCGCACCGCCAAAGTTGAATGAGCAAGAGATGGCGGAATTTGTAGGGAAGGCGAGGGCGCTGGCGCCGAAGTATCGCACGGAACTTCTGCGCGAGGCGTAAGCGTCAGGTCGAGGCGAAAGTTGTCAGGCCCACGGCTTGAGTTGCGGGTAGCGGGAGTAGATGCGGTGCTGATCTGCGGATGGAAGTTGGGCGAGGCGGATGGGCTTATCCTGCGGTCGCGTTTGCTTTTGATTGAGGACGTTCATCAGGCTCCACTCGCGTTGCGGATGAGCGGGTTCGTGCGCGGGCAGATCGTAGCGGGTGAAATCGATGACCCTGTGAGGGCCGTTGCTGACCCAGTTTTGCAGGAGCGCGAGGCGGAACTCATCATTCATGTACCACCAGATTTCTAAATCTTTTTCGGAGCCGGGTGCGCCAGTACCTTTGGCAACGAAGCGGTAGTTGAGTGCGTCGTTGTTGGGATTGTGGTGACGCCACTGCATACCGAAGTCGCCTTCAGAGATCACTTGCGTGTCGGGCCAGCGATCGCGAACGGATTGCAGCCACCAGGTGAGGTCGTCGTCGTGGCCGATCGATACTTCCCAAATGCCGGTGACCCAGCCGAAGCCGTTGAGAGCGTGGCCGCGATCGAAGTGCACAGCGGTGGTGGCCATCATTTCGTGGCGGCCTGCTGGCTGGCCGAGATTGCCGACGGTTTCGATGGGGCCGACGCCCATGCGACTATTGAATCCACCTTGAAAGCCGTTGCGGCGGGCGGCGAGAAAATCGCAGGTCCAGCCGTCGAGGCATACGCAATCGATGAAGTCGGCGGGGCCCTGCGAGGGCTTTAGAAAATGCTGGCGGCTGGGGTAGTAGGGGTAGCAGATACCGCCGTCGCCATCGCCATTGTCGATGCCGTGCTGGCTCCAGATCTGACCCTGGCAGACGTGAATGCCTTCTTCGGTCGCGAGAAAGCGCTGATTTTCCGCATCCATAAATCCGGCGATGAGCGATTGCGGGCGATAGTTGTTGCCGACCATGTTGGAGACGAGCTTGAGCGCGTCGTGGATGGTAACGCGAATTTGCTCGCGCGTGTTGTACATGGGCGCGAAGTAGCCGCCGGGGATGAAGGTGATCTCGTCACCATAGCGATCGTGATAGGAGGCGAGCAGGCGGCGGGCCTGGCTGTATTCGGCGCGGGTGTCGTGGAGCGCGAGCCAACTGATGGCCCAGGTCATTTTGCCGTTGGGGCAGCCGCGGGCAAAGGCTTGGCGGCGCGAGCGGATGTGCTGCGGGGTGTTGAGGGCGGCCTCGTCCTGGCCGATGGAGCGGGTGGGGGAGACTTCAATTTGGTTCACGCGAACGACGGAGATGTGGGTGAGGTAGCGGCCTTGCAGCGGGTCTGGATTGAGGGAGAGTGGAGACGATGCGACGGCCGGGAGGGCGAGGGCGGTGGCGGCGCCGGTGGCGCGGGCTAGGAATTTTCTTCGGGTCCAGAGAGGGTGGGTCACGATTGATTCTGACTATATATAAGGTAGGGATGGCCGACTTGCCTAATTGATCTGCGCGGAGGAGTTGAATAATCCGGGTATACGTCTTTCGTCCGCTCCTCGCTGAGGAAGCAGAGCCGCGCAGATGTCTGCTGCCAGGC
>JAZKAG010000156.1:0-6938 GCA_040389265.1 Acidobacteriota bacterium | reverse complement strand
CTGATCGTGACCTCCACCCTTTTCGCCTTTGCCCAGCAGGACCGCCGCGGGCGCCGAATCCGCTTCGAACCGGCGTGGGAAATGTCTTAATGGTGGCTGCTTTGCCTGAGGAGGAGTTGGCCGAGATTCCTGCGGCCTGCATCAGGCGTTCTTTGGCTGCAGCCGGAGGTGGAATCTGCGAGACCGACATGGCGACCAAGGCGAAATCAGCATGCAACTGCTCCGCCTCCGTGGTGCATGACGCGCAGCGCTGCAGGTGTTCCCGCACGCGCGCGATTACCGCCGCATCCTCTTTCGATTCCGGGGCGCCCGAGGGCGTACCCAAACAGAAGAGGATCAGGTCATCCATATCGGGATGGAGATCGGGTGTCATCCAGAAACTTCCAGTGCCTTTCGTATCGAGATCAAAGCCGACCGGATTCGCGTTTTGATTGTTCCCAATGGCTGCCCGGTTTTTGCTGCGATTTCCGTGTGAGTTTGACCCTCGAAGAAAGCCATCTCGAGCGCTCTTCGCTGGTCCGGAGGCATGGTCTCCAATAGCACGCGGACTTTGGCCACCATCATGTTGCGATTTGCCTCGGTCCCCATATCGACCGTGTTGGCAAGCTGCAGATCATCCACATTCTCAAATCTTCGGCTGCCGCGGATGCGGTCGATGGCTCGATTGCGGGTCACCACCGCCAGCCATCCGCAAAGGCTTCCGCGATGGTCTGCGAAGGCCTCCGGTTGTTGCCACACCTTTAAAAAAACTTCCTGCATGACGTCTTCGGCGGCCGCGGCATCCCGCAACACCCGCATGGCGATGGAGTACACCAGGGTCGAATATTGGTCATACATGCGCGACAGAGCGTCGGGCTGTCGTCTTCGCAGCTGCTCCATTAACTGCCGGTCCGTCTGTTGCTGGCCCGTCAGAGTGCCGTCCTGGGGTGGCGTGTCGGGCAATGGAATAGCTCGAGTGAAAAAGATTAACACGCGTGCCTGCACACGCGGTCGACATTCCACCGTACACGGTTAGTCCGCTCAAGGCAAATGGAGAGATCCACACATGATCGGAACGAGAAATACTGCTAAATGGATTGGCAAAAGTGGTGCGCCGGGGCGGAAGAGCGGCGCTCCTCCGGCCCTGTTGGAACGCTGCGAGGAGTGACCGCAAAGAAATGAAGAAAATAAGGTCCAGATCTTGTGGTTTGCATCCAACAATTTACGAACTTTTCTGTTCTCCCTGAGCCGGTGCTTCAACTACCGTTAATAAATTGAAAGGATCTTACATGGCAAAAACCCCAGTGAGCGAACCGTTTCTGACAGATGTAAAAACCCTGCGTGAGAGAGCCCGCAAGAGCATTGCGAAAGGAGCTGTCACGCAGAATTATGGCGGCGACGTGCAGCAAACCATCGACATTCTGCAGGCGGTGCTGGCAACGGAAATTGTATGTGTCCTGCGGTACACGATGCATGCGGTATCCGCGGCCGGCATTTCCAGCGACAGTGTAAAAGCGGAGTTCGCCCAGCACGCCAAGGAAGAGCAGGAACATATGATGGCGGTGGCCGAACGCATTAACCAGCTGGGCGGCAAGCCCAATTTCAATCCGGAAGGATTAGCCAGCCGCTCCGCTTCGCAATATAGTGAAGGCGGAGATTTGATCGGCATGATCAAAGAAAATTTGATCGCCGAGCGCATCGCCGTGGAACATTATCGCGAACTGATCCGCTTCTTTGGCGACAAAGACACCACCACGCGGGTCATGCTGGAGCATATTCTCGGCAACGAAGAAGAGCACGCCAACGATATGCACGATCTGCTGGTCGCCCATGAGGGCCGGCCGATGCTGCCGAAAGATTAAAACGAATTTGGCGGGTTTTGTCGCGTATTTAAATGCAGCCAGATAGCGCCGGTTCTGCTAGATTTATCCGTACAACGCAGACCCACGTCGCAGACGTCTGCAAAAACCGATAGAACGAGGGATCGATATGTTCATACTCTGGTGGATCGTTGTTGGGATCATCGCAGGTTGGATTACAGGCAAGATCATGAGCGGCGGGGGTTATGGCGTATTCATGGACATGGTGATCGGCATCATTGGTGCCATCATCGGCGGTTTTATCATGCGATCGTTGGGGCACGCCGGCAGTGGTGGTTTCATCTATACCATTGTTGTGGCGGTATGCGGGGCGGTGCTGCTGACACTGTTGTTGCGCCTGGTCACACGGGGCCGTGTGAGACAGATATAACGCTGTCGCTGTCAACGTATTAGAAGGATCGGGCCTGGAAGTTCCACGATGTCTGTGGGGGCTTCCAGGTCTTTTCTTTTTGACGAAAGACTGTCCCCGCCCAACGCGGAAATTCGGCCGGCCCGCCTCGCTTCGCAGACCGAAAATACGTGCGCTACGAAATTCGCCCGAGGATCAAGTCCCGGACGCATCTAACTAACCGTATCTCGCGAAACCGCCCATCGATTATCCCCCAAATAACAGTGGTTTATAGAAAGGAAAGTACGACTGCATGACCGAAACATCAACAATTACAGTTCGCGAGGGCTTGCCGTATCCCCGTGGTGCTTCCTGGGACGGTAATGGAACCAACTTCGCAATTTTCTCGGCCCACGCGACCAAAGTAGAACTATGTATTTTTGATGACAAAGGGGAACAAGAGCAGCAGCGGGTTGAGTTGCCGGAGTGCACAAACCAGATCTGGCATGGATATCTGCCAGAAGTCGGACCGGGCAATGTGTATGGGTATCGCGTCTACGGTCCCTACGAACCCGAGAAAGGGCATCGATTCAATCCCAACAAATTATTACTCGACCCGTACGCAGTGGCATATATCGGGGAGTTGAAGTGGGACCCTGCGGTCTTCGGATACAAGATGGAATCCATGGACGACCTTACCTTCGATGAGCGCGACAGTGCCCGATTCGTGCCGAAGTGTGTCGTCGTCGATCCGAAGTTTGATTGGGGAGGCGATACCGGGCGGGCGCGAAGAGGAAGCCAAATGCAACTGGCTGTGCCGTTCAACGACACCATTATTTACGAATTGCACGTTCGCGGTTATACCAAGAAGCATCCCGCGGTCCCGGAATATCTTCGGGGAACCTATTGCGGCCTGGCGCAGCCCGAGGTGCTGGATTACATCAAAGGTCTGGGCGTAACCTCGCTCGAATTGCTCCCGATTCACGCCTTCATCAACGACAGCCATTTGCTGGAGCAGGGACTTACCAATTACTGGGGATATAACAGCATTGGTTATTTCGCTCCGGATACGCGTTATGCCCACGACCGGGCGCAGACCTTGAGAGAGATGAAAGAAATGGTGGCGCACGTCCACCAGGCTGGCCTGGAAGTGATTCTTGACGTCGTCTACAACCACACCGCGGAAGGCAATGAGCGCGGTCCGACCCTGTCCTTCAAAGGGATCGACAACGCCAGCTACTACCGCCTCATGCCGGACAATCCCCGCTACTACATCAATGACACAGGCGCCGGAAACACCGTCAACCTGAGTCACCCGCGTGTCATACAGATGGTTACCGACAGCCTGCGTTATTGGGTGGAAGAGGTGCAGGTGGATGGATTCCGGTTCGACCTTGGGACCATTCTGGCGCGTGAACCAAACGGATTCGATAACCAGAGCGGGTTTCTGAAGGCGTGCAGTCAGGATCCTGTCTTGAACACGGTGAAATTAATTGCCGAGCCCTGGGACTGCGGTCCGGGCGGCTACCAGGTGGGGGAATTTCCTCCGGGTTGGGCAGAATGGAACGACAAATTTCGTAATGACGTGCGCGGATTCTGGAAGGGAGACACCGCTGCGGCAGCACTGACGAAGCGGCTCTGTGCCTCCGGTGCGATCTTCAATCATCAAGGTCGCCGACCCTGGTCGAGCATCAACTTCATCACCGCCCACGACGGATTTACGCTGAATGATCTTGTCTCCTACAACGAAAGACACAATGAAGCAAACGGGGAAGGGAACAAGGACGGAAATGCCAATACCACATCCTGGAATTGCGGAGTTGAAGGTCCAACCGATGATCCGGAAATCAACAGGCTGAGGCGTCGGCAAATGCGAAACATGCTGGCCACGCTGCTGCTGTCGCAGGGAACCCCCATGATGGTTGCAGGCGATGAATTTGCGCGCACGCAACAGGGCAATAATAATGCCTACTGCCAGGACAACGACATCAGCTGGGTTGACTGGAGCCTGCAGGAAAAAAACGCGCCGCAGGTTGCCTTCGTGCGAAAGCTGACTACTCTGCGCCATCGCTTTCCGATCCTTCGCAGAAATTTATTTCTGACCGGGGAATACAACGAGAAGTTGGGCGTAAAAGACCTGACATGGATCAATGCCAACGGCCACGAAATGGAAGATGCGAACTGGGGCGATCATGGCATGCGCTGTTTTGGCATGTTGATGGATGGTCGTGCCCAGACCACGGGCATTCATCAGCGCGGACATGAGGCCACGTTGTTATTGGTGATCAACGGCCACTTCGACCTGGTGAAGTTCACGCTGCCCGAGTATCCCGGCGGTGATACATGGAAACTGCTGATCGACACAAATCATGAAGATCCAAACGCCCAACCAGGCGAGAAGGAAACCTTCAAGACGGGTGACATTTACGATGTCACGGCACGATCGCTGTTGCTGTTCGAACTGCAGCCAAAAGCGACGAGCCAGCCTGGGAAATAGAACATCTGTTTGCCTGGAAAAAAGTTCGGGGAAGGGTCATGCCTTGCATCACTCTTCCCCTAGGCTGGTACCAGTGTTCCATTTGGTGGGCACAACCGAGAACTCAGTTGCCGTCGTAAGTCCTCGTGAAATCTCCTCGCATTCGCTGCGACTGGTTCCGCAGTTATTTTTTCTGCAAGGTTTGAATGTAGGCAACTACGGCGGTGATCTGCCCAGTCGTCAGTTTGTTTGAATATCCTGGCATTTTGCCCTTGCCTTCTTTTGTCCCGGCGATCAGCTGCGCGGTCGACATTTTCAGCATCTCCGGAGAGCTGAACGAGGGAGTTTTCGTTGCTTTACCTGCCGGGGTGTTGCCGCTTCCATCCGCAGCATGACACATGGCGCATTTTGCTTTGTAAGTATCGGCGCCGGGTTCCTGCGCTACCAATGTTATCGCCGAAAATGTCATCAGACTCAGGATTGCGACTGCCATTCGATTCTTCATGGTTCAATCTCCTTTACACATCCAATGCTGCAAGTGCCGGTCCTCCCGGTTAGAACGCGTGGTGAACCGCCAAGGTATAAATGTTCCCGTGGAAGGCTCGTGACGAGGTCGGTCCAATCGGGCCGCCCTCTCCATATCCGTAGTAGTTCCAATCCGCCTTCGCGCTCCATCCGCGAATCATGGTCCACGCGACATTGACATACGGAGACTGGTACGTAGAATCCAGCGAACCTGGAACCTGCCGTGGATTCAGAGTCTCTATCGAACCGCTGACATCGTTGATCCGGTATCCCACGGATGTGCTGAGTTTTTGTACTGGATTGACCGTCACACCGAAGGAGCCATACTGCGTCGGCGCGTTGTAGTAACCCGTTCCCAGATACACATTGGTGCCACATCCTGTGCCCGGAGGTACGGGTACTGCGCCTGTTGGCGCGGGGGTAGCCAAATAGCACAGACCGGTCTGCGAAAAGGCGTCGACGTGTCCATAGGCGACGTCGAATCCATAGTGCATGTTGGGATTGGCGGAAGCACCCAGCGCCAACATCCGATTATGGTCTTTATGATTCACGTTGGCTGCATCGTTCTGTCTCTCCAGGTCGTTGTAGGCTGCTGTCACCATCGCCCAGTCTTTCGGCTTGTAGCTTGTGCGGACGTTGTAGTGCTGCAATGCCCGCGGACTTATCTGGGTGTAGGCATTGTCGTACCAGCCGGTTTCAATGGTGCCGTTGACTTTCCACTTCGGCACGGGACGTACATCCACCCCAAGTAGCATGGTGTTTTCGTGGATAGGCAGCGTGTATGCAGGCCCATCCGGCTCTTGCACGCGATCGATATCTCGAGCGCTGTAACGGTAGCCAAGCGAGACACTCGCCCAGGAGGCAACCTGCCAGAATCCGGTGAGGGTATTGATTTGCGTCTTCTGCGCCAGATAGGTGTTTGTGGCGCTTACGGTAGGCGCACCCGGGGCACCGGGCGGCAGCAGCATGTTGCTGCCGGCCTGGTCCACTTCAGACAGGGTGTTGAAGCCCGGTTGACGGAAGTCCCAGAAATTATATTGGTCCGAGATGCTGATCTTCTTCGAGATCTGCCACGTGATTCCATAGTCCGCCGTGACAGCGATCCGCTTCGCATTGGAGTGCCCCGTGATGGTCGACGCCCGTAAATGCGTCCGCGATGCGTTGCCGTTGAAATATTCCTGAAAATTCGGCAGATTCATGTTGGCGCCCGTGTAACGAATGTCACCATTCATCTGCACGTTCTTGATGTAGCTGCTTTGGAAGCTCAGGGCTTCCGTCGGAAAAATGCTGCGCGTTGGCGAGTAACGCTGATACTGTAAATACCCGTTGCAGGTTGGGTTCGCCGTTGCAGGAGTGGTCGTACTGTCCAGAATTGCTGGGCCACCGGTACACTTGGGCACCGTGACGTTGTCGAAGCCAAGGCTCACCGGGGTTCCGTCGGCAAGTTGCAGGTTGAGTCCCGCCAATTGCCAGTTGGTGTCACCCTTGTAGTGCACGATGGTTTCGTCAAAGCTGACCCGTGTCTTTGGCAGCGCCTTCCAATCCACTCCACCTAGCCAGGTGTCGGTGCTGTTGCGCCAGTTCTGTAGTAGTAATGCCTCAGTTCCGAAGTGAACCGAGCTGCCTGTCGGTCCCTGCATGATGTTTCCCGAATATCCGGCACGAAAACTCACTTTGGAAATCGGCAGCAGTGTCAGATTCAGATCCAGCATCCGCCGCACGGTATTGAAGTAGTGGGGCGAATTATTGA
>JAZKAG010000155.1:15310-15519 GCA_040389265.1 Acidobacteriota bacterium | reverse complement strand
CTGTTATTACGTTTACAGGTAATGGCGGTACTGCACCTTATACGTTCAGTTATAAAATCAATGGCGGAGCTGTTCAAACTGTTTCAACTACAAGTGGAAACAGTGTAATCATTTCTGTTCCTACTGTAACACCAGGAACCTTTACTTATTCTTTAGTAAGTGTGGAGGAATCGAGTTCAACAGCGTGCAATAATGCTGCAAGCGGAACG
>JAZKAG010000155.1:2839-15300 GCA_040389265.1 Acidobacteriota bacterium | reverse complement strand
TACTGCAACCATTACAGGGACAACAACTATTTGCCAAAACAGTACAAGCCCTGCGATCACATTTACCGGGAACGGCGGAACAGCGCCTTATACTTTTTCTTATACGATCAATGGCGGCGCAGTGCAAACCATTGCAACAACAAGTGGTAATACTGTGACAGTTAATGCACCAACAAGTACCGCCGGAACATTTACTTATAGTTTGATCAGTGTACAGGATAATAGTTCAACGGCTTGTATAAATGCAGTAAGCGGCTCAGCAATTATTACTATTAATCCGCAACCCACTGCGGCCATTATCGCTACACCAATTGCTCACCTATGCAATGGTGAAGCATCACAGATCACCGTTACCAATTTTGTTTCGGGTTATTCCTATGCCTGGTATAAGGACGGCACGTTCCTGAAATCAACGACCGGTGATACCATCATGAATAACAAAGCCGGAAGTTTTTATGTGGTACCAACTTCTGATAAGGGATGTGCTGCCGCTTCCAATTCGGATACCATTATTATTTCAACCGGCACGATTACAACTCCGGTGATCACAGGATGGCTGCATGTATGTCCGGGCGGCAAAACAAGATTATCCATTGTTCCGACTGATAGTGATAAGCCTTACGAGGTCTGGCGGTGGACGGATACTCCTTATGGAAGACTTTTAAGTGAGGACAGCAGTTTTTCGGCATTGGCCGGGCAGTATCGTGTGAGTGTTGAAAGAGAAGGATGCTATGATAGTACGTTAGTGACTGTTACAGCGGATGATACTGTTTACCCGGCCGGCCGACTGGTGATCAACCCTGCGCACATTGTGTACGGTGCGCAGGTTGTTCTCACCGCAGATGTAACTAATGCAGTTTCTTATCAGTGGGATTTGGGAGATGGAAATACAGTTAATACAACTGATAGCATAATGATGCAGAACTATTACAGAGCCAGTGACAGCTTAGCCGTTTCAGTGAATGCAGTCAGTGAAAGGAACTGTATCACAAAATTTACAGCGTTTATAAAAGTTGACCCACCTGTTTATGATTCGATCAAGAACAATTCGTTTGCTGGAAACCTGAAAGACGAAGGAGAAAATGCCATCGCCGTGGCTGGAAAGAAAGCTGGTGAACGCGTTGTTCTGTCCTTTATCGGGCTGGATAAAGTCCACGGTAAGGTTGCCGAGATGGCCGGTGACCTGCCGCGCCTTGATGGTGACGGGCTTTCCACGATACTCGCCGGTGAACTGGATTTGGGGAGAGTGTTTGATGTCAGAAAGTCCGAGCGCCTCCCATGCTGCGGTCACCTGGTCGACGTCTTGCACGATCCAGGTGACATGGTTCATCGATTGATAGCACTTCGGCAAATCGGCGGCCGAACAGGTCATTGCAGACAGCAGAACAACCACAAAGCAACGCAGCCATTTCATTTTTCGCTCCACATTCGTCTCTTCGCGTCATCTACAAACGGTGGGTATAGGAAGCATGGGAGTGGTGTGGCAGGCCCTTCGCCGCCGGCGTCTCCGCTGTTCCGCCTTCGGGCGTGATGATAACTTGCCGGGGATCTAATCGCAATTGCTCGATGGGAAAGCTGGTCGAATCGAGGGCTAATCTGCGATGAAAGAATGAAACCCGCCTCAAGGGCGGGTCTCTTTTTGCGTCTGATTTTACAAGCGAAGCAAGCTGCGTTAGTGGGTGTTCTTCAGAATGTCTTCCGCATAATAATTCACCACGCGAGCCTGATCGCGCAGAGTCTCGTTATACGCGCTCTGCAG
Organism: Acidobacteriota bacterium; assembly: GCA_040389265.1. Lineage (GTDB taxonomy): Bacteria > Acidobacteriota > Terriglobia > Terriglobales > Acidobacteriaceae > JAKAAZ01. Next base: position 13,541 of record JAZKAG010000155.1, on the reverse strand, counting down.
CAGGCGGGAACGGCTGTCATGCAGTTGTTGACGGATCATCTGCTGCACCCGGGGATCGCTTAGTGGATGCTGTCCTGCCGGCTCAATCGCAATCAGCTTACAGATCATATACGCAGCGGGCTGCTTGGATGCGCCTTGCACGATGGGAAGAACCGCAGTGATCTGGCCAGGCTGCAATTTACTGACGGCAGCATAAATCTCTGGCTCAGACTTGAGTTGCGACGCAGGGACAAAGCCCATATCGCCGCCACTGGAAGTGGTTTCCGGAGCTTCAGAATAATTGATGGCGAGCTGGGCAAAATCCGCTCCAGTTTCTAGCTGGTTATGAAGTGCTTCAATCTTTTTGCGCGCTTCTTCGTCATTGCGCGCTTTGCTGTTTTGCCGGTTTTCGACGCGCCCCGACGGATTGGGAGTGACGACGATCTGGGCCAGGTGATATTGCGGCTCGATCAGATTGAAGTCTGCCTTATGCAGATTGTAAAAATTTGCGACGTCGGCGTCGGTAACGTTGATCTTGGATTCGATCTCTTTATTCATCACCTTTTCCATGGTGAGATTCAGCCAGTAATCGCGGCGAATGTCTTCCATGGTAAGGCCCTTCGCTTTCAATTGCGCATTGAACTGCTGCTCGGTGTAGGGAGCTTTCAGCTGCGCGATCTTCGCGTCGACCTCGGCATCGGAAGCTACCAGGTGCAGCTTTTCGGCCTGCTGGCGGATCACTTCTTCGCCGATCCTCTGGTGCAGAATCTCCATTCTCAACATCGCGGCTTCATCGGATGTGGGCTGCTGCTGCCGGGAACTCACCTGGTTCTGGTAATACTTGTTGACTTCGGCTTTTGTGATCGGATGACCATTCACAGTAGCCCAGACATCCGGACCTGGCGTGCGCGTGCAGCCTGTGAGGGCGGCAAGAAATAGCGCACCAGTCACGGCAGCGGTGCCCATGTTAATGCATCGCTGGGCCATTCGTCTCGGCCCGCGAGAGAATTCAGCGGTATTGGGATTCGACAAAGTCTGCATGATGACGTTCAATCCGTTCTCCATTCACTTCGAGCAAAACATGTTCCAACCGTTCCGGCGATTCGACGGTTTCTGATGCCCTCACCCGGCTACTCTTTCCGCTGCTATTTGCCCGGCGCAGTCGGAGCTGTAGCGGGTGTGGCCGGTGCGGAGTTGGTTTCTGGGGGCGGCACTTCTCCCACGTCACGAATGGCTCGATCAATGATAGTCCAAAGCATCGATTGCGAAATGGCTCCAGTGGCACGCTCGCCGTTCACGAACATGGTCGGTGTCCCATCCACACCCAGGGAATCCCCCTGCTCCATGGAAGCGCGAACGACGGAATTATCCTGCTTGGAGATGCAAGCCTGCAGCTTGCCCATGTCGACATTATCGCGTTTTCCTTCGGCCAGGGTTAGATCGTCCACTTTCTTCAGGCTGAGCGGCAGATTCTGTTGTCCGCGCGCACCGGAAATGTCGTCGCTTTGCGTGTGAAGGGTATCGACCAGTTTCCAATATCCCGTAGGACTCTGATCCGCCAGGCAATTGACATCGACAGCGGCATGCATGGCCCAGGGATGGAGTTGGACCAGTGGAAAGTCAAGATAGATGTAGCGCACCAGGTCGCCATAATGCTGTGCGGTGCCGGGGTATAGCACCTCGTTCATGCGGGCACAGAATGGGCACTCCAAATCGTCGAAGTTGACAATCGTTACCTTTGCCTTGGGATTGCCGCGGATGGGGCGTCCGAGCACATTGATCCCCGAGCCGGGAGGCTTGGTCAAATCGAACTTCTCGAGGCGGGCCAGTGTATTGTTGTCCTTCGAAATCAGGAAAACCGTGGTCTTTTTTTGGGAGCCGTTGCTGAAGGTGACGGGCAACGTGTCGAAGCCGCTGATGTCGCTTTTGCTGCGAGCGCCCAGGATGACGGTATAGTCCGGCGGAACGTTAAATTGCGAACGGATTGTCAGCTCAATTTGCCGATCGAGCTTCGCCTGCAGGGCGTTGCTGGCTGGCGGAGTCTGCGCTTTGCAGCCCATTCCGGCAACCAGGATAAAAGCGAGTAGAAAACGAGATATGCGCAACGAGTTCCTCAAGCGATGTATATAGCTCCATTATCACACGCAGAGCCCTGTTGCCGCCGCGGCTGAGGCGAATGAATGGGGTCATTTTGTAGATTCTGGCAGGGTCAAAAAGCCGTTTCTGTGTGCCCCTTCGCGGGACCTTCCGGCGCAGCAAATCCTTGCAGATCGGATTTCCCTGGAATGCCATGTGGAGAGAGATCCGGGTTAGAAGAGTCGCTGCGCGCGTACCAGGCTGCCGACGGCGGCCACCCCGGAAAGAGTCAGATTGAAGGTGGTCGAGGTTTCATTGCGGATGGTTCCAAGCGCAAAACGCTGCACCTCCACCGTCAGGCCGCAGCAATTACGGTTATAGGTGGCCTGGATCCCCCCATACTCCAGCGCCCGACCTTCCAGCGAAAGATTTGCCTTGGCCGCGGCGCTGAAACCCGGTTTCGTGATGGCACCATAGCCTAGCAGAGCCTGCATCTGGTTATAGTTCACGACATTCACGGGCTGGCCTGGAGGCTCCGGTGTTTCACCGACTGCATTCAACAGGGAATGTCCTAATCCGGAAAAGAAGTTGCCGTGGCGGTAGTCCGCAAAGATGTTGCTGGCTGCCCATCGGCCGGCTTTGGTATCGTAATCGGCTGCCCATTCCAGATCGGTGTTAGAACTGGGTGCAACGCGCAGCCTGGAAACGATGGGCGATACGTCTCGCGGTGCGGTGATGTAATCGACGCCGCTAAAGTCGAGCGTGGTGGTAAATATATTGCGGCGTCCGGAAATTACCGCGTTGCCGAAGCCTGAATCGATAAAGTATTTCTGCCCGACAAACCAGGAGAGCCATTGTCGGGAGACTTCTCCGCAGTCAGGATTCGGCCGCTCCGCCTGCTCCGAGGCGACACCATTTTTCTCACACGGTACGGGATGCAAGCGCTGCAGAAAAAGTCGCTGCGTCAGTCCGTATTCCACCTCATTGGTGTCGCTGTAAATGTCGGTAGCGTCGAAACGTGGGATCTGGTTGAAGTTGCTGACGCCGGCGACATAGCGATAATTCATTTCGGGCTCGATCGTATGCCGAAGTTTGACGCCGAAATGATTCGCCAGGTAAGAGCCGTCGAAATCGCGCTCCAGCACCGGGGGTAAAATTTGCAGGTCGCCTTCAAAGGCGGTGCGCTGGATCGCGGGATCCATGGCGGTGGGAACCGCATCCTGGCCCGACAACGTACCGCCTGAAGGGGGTGGTTCGTTGGCCGGCAGCGGACCCAGCGTCTGGCTATGCGAATAAGCGGTTTCGCGCACACCCAGCGTCGGACGGAAAGTCCATCCGCCGGAAACCCATGGCATCGTCACATGGGGAAACAGGTCGAGCCTTCCCACGTGGTGGGATTGATAATACGGTTCTGAACGAGTCAGAAATCCAAAGCTGCCCTCGCCGCCTGCCATCACCCCAGAGGATGCAAGTTCGTGATCTACAGCGTCAAATTGAATGCGCGGCAGATGAAAAATTCGTATCTCGTCTCCGGGGGCGTCGCTGGCGAACTTCTCATAGCGTTCGGTATCGAAGCTGCTGGCGAAGCCGTCTTTTTCGTGCGTCACAAATCCCCACGACTTAACTTCCGACGCCACCGCCAGACTGTAGTTGTCGGAGAATACCTGGCGATAGACGTAGGAGCTTAGATACTCCGCATTGGCGACCAGACGCGTGTAGGGGGTGGTGTCGCGGCGTGCCGTGATGATGGTGTCCTGGCCGCCCTGGTTGACGTATTTCGGAGCCACGCCGCGATCTTCCACGCCGTTGTAGCGGCCATGTACAAATGTTTTGCCGCCTCCTCGATAGCGAAATTCTGCGTTCTGTTCCCATCCCCGCAGCGAATAATATTGAAACCCCACCAGCAGATCCGCACTGCGGCTGATAACCCAGTAATATTGTTCGCCAATCACGGTTCCTTTGATGGTCGAGCCGACTTCCAGCGATGGAATCAAAAAGCCAGACTGCCGATTGGAGCTGTCGACACCGTGGGTGACATACGGCAAGAACAGGACAGGAACATTCCGAACGCGGAAATTCGCATTTTTTGCTTTTGCGGTTCCATTGTCGACGGTGATTTGTGGAGCGAGGATCCGCCAATCAGGCTTGGGCAGACGACAGGAGGTCATGCTGCCGCCGATCAGTTCATAGTCTTCCGGGCCTTTTTTGATCAATTCCTTTGCGCTGATCAGGAATGGATTCGTCGAGGTGTAAAGACTTCTGTTGCTGCCTGGGGCTAGGCCTAACAACGAAGGCACAAACGCGTTGCTGGCGGAGGGAGCGCGAATCACGCCGATGGAGCCGATCACGTGGTAGAAATGACCGGTTTGTTGGTTCAGGTTGATATTGCCATGGTCGGCGGCAAAATCTTCATTGTCAGGGCCTCCCGTCACCTGAAGATGACCCTCCGCATCAATCTGGCCGGTAGCCGTGTTGTAGGTGGCACGATCGGCGAGCACGACGTAATTTTCATAATCGATTTCAACCTCGCCAATTAGTTCGTAGGTGTCGCCGCGTCGCTCCTGCTGTTGCGCATGGATAGTGACCGGGACGCCAGTGGGTGGCGCGGGAATCGGTTCCGCAATTGGAATCTTTGAGGTCGCAGACTGCGGGGCATTTGGAAGAGGTTCGTCCGACGGTAAAGTTGGTGAATTCTGGCTGGAGGTCGCAGGCGTGTCGCCATTGCTCTGCTCATCGGAAGACTGAGTCAAATGAATTGGGGAATGAACCGGCGGGAGCCGCATGGCCAATGCCTGCGCATTCGTTCGCACCTGACAAAACGCGAGCAGCATGGTACAGATACAAACACGGGTTCTCATGGGCCGGAACACTTTCAGTGTAAACGTTCCTGCAGCGACGAAAGTTGTCGCCGGTACTTTCTGACTCGCCACTCTGGTTCGTATGGGCCGCGTCGAACGATGAGCTCGCATTGCATGCGGATCGCGGGCCGAGGCGCGACCACTCCGGGTTTCCTGCTTCTCACGCCGAATGGGAAAGCGCTTTTGCGATGAGATAGAACTACACCTCCGCTGCGCTTTACTTTTCAGGAGGAAAGAAATTCACAGCGAGAAAACTTTTTTGTGGAAATTGCACTATTAATGGGGCTATATAATAGAAGTTGAGGGTGAGTCCAGCATTGTCCGCGCCACAGTCGGCATCAGTCCCTCAGCAACAATTGTTGAGTGACGATTGGAAACAGGAGATTACGGAGCGTCTCGATCGGTATCGAGCGCACCGCCCGCAAACAGCGGCCAAACCCTCGTCGCCGCCCAGAGATACTTCCGATTCTCGAGCCACAAAGATTGCTCGCGCGGTAGCATCGCGATACGCATCCGCCCCTACATACAGCGAATTGATTGCGGCAGAGACGTCGCGTGCCGAGGCTTTGCTAGCGGAGCAGCGCGCGCAACAAGTAGAAGAAGCCAACGCCGCGGGAAATTTATTTCAGGATGTGGACCAGGAAATATCTGCTCCATCCTCTCCCGCATACGCCGACGCCCCTGGAATCGATCCTGCCGATCACGAGTTGACGCAACCTACGGGTCCGGGAACTCCGGTGATGCCGCAATTTGCCGAGCGTAATCGAGAAATGCGCTTGCACCAGGCGCAGCCTGAACCAGAGCCGACGCTGGAGGATCTGCTGGCTTCGGCGTTGATAGAACCTCGAGCCATGCTGCCCTCGAAACTGATTGAGTTTCCCCGCGAGCTGATTTCGCCGCGCCGGGCGCGCCCTCATCTGCCGGAAGATCCCACCCGCACACAAACGCCTGCCTACCCCGAAGAATCGTCGGCGCAACTCCGCATTTTTGAGGTGCAGCCGGAAGTTGAAGGTCAGGTAGAAAGTGAATTTGCGAATGCGGAGACATCGCAGCCAACCACGGAACAGGCTGCCCGGGCGCAGCGAAAGGCGATTGAAGAGTTCGTAGCGGGCGTGCAGAACAGTGTATCCGCGGCGATCAATGCTGAAATGGCAGAGAAAGCGGCGGCCGACGCCGGCACATTTCCGGCGAGAGCGGCTGCGAAAAACGAATCCATCCAGCAAACAACCTTACATCGTCCTGTGATCTCCGCTGCGCCGACGCGCTCAATGAATGTATCGGCAAGCGGTACGGCCAAATCCAAGTCAACGCGCGCATCTGCGTCCGCAGCCAGCACCAAGCCGGCTGCCTCGCCGAACTTTCGCGGACTGGAGTGGGCCTCAATCTCACTCGACAAGGAACCGGCCGCGTACACCCGCAAATCCCAGCCGGCCGCTTCGGAATATGTTCCGTTCATGGTCGATCCTGCTTCAATCGATCGCCGGGTGATGGCATTCGCTGTCGACTTCGCCGCAGTCACCGCCGGATTTCTGGGATTTCTTGTGGTCTTCGTTGCCTCTACTCCCCACCTGCCGACTGGACTGACGGCGGCAGCGTTGGCGGGCGTTGTGTACCTCGCGCTGTGGGTGCTGTATCAACTGCTCTTCTTCTCTCTCAGCGGCGCCACCGCTGGAATGTTGTACGCCCACATCGCCCTGTGCACCTTCGACGATCAGAACCCGACTCGATCCGCACTGCAACGCCGGCTGATCGCATGGTGGGTGTCACTTCTGCCGCTGGGGATTGGATTCCTCTGGTGTTTCGTGGACGAGGACAATCTCTGCTGGCACGACCGCATCACCCGCACCTACCAACGCGAATATTAACGTCCGTATTTTCCGCGAACTTGCATTGACTCGCTTCAGCAGCCGCAATGCTGTTAGATTTCTGATGACAGCAAATTGAGGGACTTCGTGGGCTTCTACGGTTATTTTTCTCAACGTTTCGATTTTACCTGGAAGGTATCGCGGGGCTCGGTTGTCGCGATACTTGTGTCGGCGCTAGCGCTTTGTACCGTGGCTGTATCGCTGGCGCAGTCTGCGAATGTGTCTCCTAACAGCTCGTGGGTGGCAACGTGGGGAGCGGCGATGATGGCCACGCGCGCCGGGCACGCGCCAGATTTTTCCGATCAGACATTGCGGCAGGTTGTGCATGTGAGCGCCGCGGGCACGCAGACGCGAGTTTGGTTTTCGAATCGCTTCGGCACGGAACCGCTGCACATCGGCTCCGCCCACGTCGCGCTACGAAACAGCGCCGACGCGATCGATGCGAGCTCTGATCACGCATTGACTTTCAATGGCGACGCATCGGTGAGTATTCCTCCCGGTGCGACGATCGTGAGCGATCCGGTGGCCATGCAAGTTCCTGCCTTCGCGGATCTCGCCGTCAGCTGCTATTTTCCTAATCACACGGCGGGCACGACGCAGCACGGGCTGGCGAACCAGACCAATTATCGAGGCAGCGGAAATCAAACCACAGCGGCCAGCCTGACGGACAAAGGAAAGCCGGTGGAGTCATGGTTCTTTCTGACGGGTGTGGACGTAATGGCGCCAGGCGATTCGGCAGTGGTGACGTTAGGTGACTCGATTACCGATGGGGCGCGGTCGACGCCCGATACAAACCATCGCTGGCCAGATGATCTGGCAGTACGGCTGGCCGCGGATGCAGACGCGAAGGGAGCCGGTGTTCTTGCGGTGACGAATGTAGGCATCAGCGGCAATCGTGTGTTGCTGGATGGCACCGGGCCGAATGCGTTAGCCCGCTTCAACCGCGACGTTCTGGCTCGCAGCGGCGTCCGCGATTTGATTGTGCTGGAGAGTATCAACGATATTGCGCGCTACGCGGACCATCACCAGACCTACGGCGACCTGGAGCAGCGACTGGAAACCGCGTTTGCCGAGATGGCCACGCAGGCGCATCAGCACGGCATCCGGATTTTCGCGGCCACGCTGACACCCTATCAAGGCTGCAGCTGCTTCACAGCAGAAGGCGAAGCGGTTCGCGATGGATTGAATCACTGGATTCGCACCAGCCAGGTTCTCGATGGCTATGTTGACTTCGATAAAGCAACGCAGGATCCGCAGCATCCATTGCAATATTTGCCGCAATACGATTCGGGAGATCATGTGCATCCCAGCGATGCCGGCTACCAGGTGATGGCGAATGCAATCGATCTTCGAATGTTGGCCAAGCCTGTGGACGCGCAGGGAAGCGAACATTGAAGGCAATGAACGCAAGAGTATGCTGGACGCGCGGGGAGATCCTGCTGGCGCGTTCTCTGCAGCAAGATGCATCCACACTGACAACTCGAGGAGCACAATGAATTCTTTTCCATCTTCATTCGATCTTGAGGGGCGCGTTCGTATCGCTGCGCACAAACTGACTGCCATTCTTGCGACGTTAGCGATGGCAGCTTTCATGCTGGTGGTTCCGAACTCCTACGCCGCGGGACCGAGGGCTCACTCGCCCTGGGTGGCGACGTGGGGAGCGGCCATGGTGGCGACCGATCCTGGAAGCGCACCCGATTTTACCGGTCAAACTTTGCGCGAGATTGTGCACAGCAGCGTTGGCGGCCAGCAGGCGCGTGTCTGGTTCTCCAACCGCTTCGGTACCGAGCCGCTGCATATCGGCGCCGCCCACATCGCGTTGAGTGCCGGCGAAAGCTTCGGCACCAATGCCGATGGATCTCCGAATCAAAGCGGCATCCAGGCAGGCACCGATCGTGCGCTGACCTTTAACGGCATGGACACGGTCGTCGTTCCGCCAGGAGCGGAAGTGGCCAGCGACCCCGTCGCGGTGAACATTCCAGCGCTGACGGATGTTGCCGTCAGCATGTATTTTCCTGACCGCACCATGGCGTCGACGGAGCACTCTGACTCCAATCAAATCTCATACGCAGCCAACGGCAACCTGGTGAGCGCCGCCAACCTGGGGGGGCAATCGTGGGAGAGCAAGCCATGGTATGTTGTTTCCGGCGTGGATGTCGAGGCGCCCGGAGACGCCGCCGTAGTTGCCTTTGGCGATTCGATTACCGACGGCGCCTACGCGACGGTGAATCAAAATCATCGTTGGCCAGATTATCTTGCTTCACGTCTTGCGGCCGATCCGGACACGAAAAAATCCGGCGTACTGGGAGTCGTGAATGTCGGTATCGGCGGCAATCGCGTACTTCTTGATGGCTACGGCCCGAACGCCGTGTCGCGTATTAACCCGGATATGATTGCGCGCAGCGGAGCTCGCTACGTCATCATCCTGGAAAGCATCAATGACATCGGCCGGTTCACCAGCGATCATCAACCCTATGGAAATTTAGCGCAGCGTCTGGAGGCAGGCATCGCACAACTTGCGGCGCAGGCCCATCAACACGGCATCAAGGTGATCGGCGCAACACTGACGCCATATGAAGGTTGCGGATACTATTCTGAGGCCGGCAACCAGGTTCGCAACGCGGTGAATCAGTGGATTCGTACCAGCACCATCTTCGACGGTGTTGCCGACTTCGATAAAGCGGTGCGCGATCCGCAAAACCCGCAGCACTTCGCGGCGCAGTACGATTCCGGCGATCATCTGCATCCTAAAGATGCCGGCTACCAGGCCATGGCGGGCGCCATCGATCTGAGTCTATTTGCGAAAAAGAAGTAGTCGCGCGGGAGCGTGACGGATATATGTATCGAGAAGTCTAAAGGCCAACCGAAACACCGGTCTGTTGCCTCGTTGATTCGAAAGTTGACGAGGCGACAGGATGGTCGGCACGGTCTATCCAATGCAAACCATGCTGTCCTGTGTACAGATTTCCTTTCCGGCGCAGACTTGAATGTTACCAACGTGCTAATCCAACCAGAAAAATATCCTATCGCGAGCCGATTCCGTGCAGTATTAAGGACAACTATCCTTTTCTGACGAAACGTGCGTCGTGATTGGCCTGGAATTGTAATTCTCGTCCGCGAGGGCGAACAATTCTGCGCGGATGCGACTGTATGGTGGCGCGCATGATTCAAGTAGACGATCCAGGGCTGCTGCTGCAGTTGGGACCGAACCACGCGGCTTCGACGGGTGAACTTGCGATCGAACTGCCGGCGCATTTCATCGAGGCTCCCGCAGCCGCGCGTTCACACTCGATTTCCACACGCATGCTGTTCGCGGTTTGCGCTGTAAGCCTGCTTGCGCAGGGCGTGTTGATCGTTGCGTATCCGCAGGCCTTGGTGGCGTTCAATCTTCTAATCGTATTGGAATTTCTGTGCGCCGCTGCAGGCTGTCTTCAATTCGCGTCATCGCAAAACGGCGAAACACGTGTGCTGTGGATTTTGGTGGCGTGCGGATTTCTTGTCTCAGTTGCCGGTCAAATCGAGGACACTTTTGACCTGCTCGCGAAGATAGCGCCTTCGACGGCAACCATGGCGGATCTCTTTTTCCTGAGCTATGGGATTCCGGTTCTTCTTGCGATTTCCTTTACAGATGATGAAGCGGGCCTGAGGAAGTTGTTCTGGCTGGATGGAGCCCAGGCAATCGTTGCTGTGGTGGTGGTTTATTTCCAAATCTTCACTGTCCTGCCATCTTCAACTCACGCGATCGCTATCTCGACGACATCGCTGATGTATGTGTATGATGCGGAAAATCTGGTGCTCGCCGGCGCCGTTACCTTGCGCCTGTTTGGCAATTCGTCGCTCGACAAGCGGCGCGTCTACATTGCTTTATCCATTTACTTATGGTCCTACGCTCTGGCGGCACTTGCTCTCAACTATCTAGAGCTG
>JAZKAG010000155.1:0-2795 GCA_040389265.1 Acidobacteriota bacterium | reverse complement strand
AATGTCGCACAAGGATTGCAGGACTTGTTGTGGGGACTGCCCTGCCTGTTGCTGCTGGCAGTGCTGGCGTTCTGGCCGGAGCCAACGGAAGCGGCCATGGACCGCAAGGGTTCCCATCGTTCTATTCCGCTGTTGCTCGATAATTTGAGCCCGGTGTTGTTTACGTTGGTCATTGTCATCATGGCAGCCAGAATTGTGCCTGCGTTGCCATGGGTCGGATTCGGATCGATCACGATTGCGGTGGCGCTGTATGGGTTGCGAGCCGCACTGTTGCAAAGCAAGTACCTTCGGTCGCAGCAAGATCTGGCGAGTAGCAGCCGCGCCCTGGTGAATGCCATCGACCGCCTCCAGGACATATCGATTCGCGACGGACTGACGGGAATCTACAATCGGCGGCACTTCGATGAAGTGCTGCTGGCGGAATGGAAGCGCTCCATCCGCACGCAGAAGCCTCTGTCTTTGCTCCTGATCGATGTGGACCACTTTAAACAACTGAATGATCGCTACGGACATCCCGAGGGGGATGAGTGCCTGAAAAAGATTGCGATCCAGCTCTTGAAAATACTGCGACGATCGAGCGACACGCTGGCGCGCTATGGGGGCGAAGAATTTGCCGCGATTCTGCCGGAGACAAGCAAGGAGAGCGCGCAATCCATCGCCGATGCAATGCGCCAATCGATCGAGGACCTGAAGATTAAAAATGAAGGTGTACAGACGAGCGGAGTGGTGACCGTCAGCATTGGAGTTTGCAGCGAGAACGCGATGCTTAGCCGTCCCGCGGAGGAGTTATTGAACTCGGTTGACGCTGCACTCTATCGCGCGAAAAAGCAAGGACGAAACCGCGTTCAGTTCGCATAGCCACAGCGCAGAGGCACTCTTCCTTATCTATTTTGCGGCCTGGGTGGCGGCGATGGCAGCGCCGGTAACCGCCAAATCATCGCTCATGGGAACAATTTCCAAGGTGTAGTTCTGCAGCGGACTCATGGCCACCATCTGCTGCAAATAATGCTGCAACAGTTTCATGTCGAGAAATCGCACATTGAAGCCGGTGTAGTAAAAGCGTCCCGGGCCCTGCATGTGAATGGAATTTGCCGTGGCTGCGGCGAGTGCGCGATGCCATAGCCGCACAAACTCCCGGCAGCGCGCATCCCCTTGTTTCGCGTGGATGAAAACTTCTTCCGGCTCCAGATCCAGAAAGCGCAGTCGCATGGCGCGGTGGCCCATGATGCCTTCCAGGTGACCGCGACCGCCGCAGCCGCAATAATTTTCGGTGGAGTCAAGCGTGACTACGCAATGGCCACCCTCCCAAATTCCGGGCGCGTAGGGATAGCGTCCGAATCCAATGCCGTAACCCAGCGCCCACAGGCGGATGAAATGACCGAGCCGATCGTGTTTCGCGGCCACTCCCGCGGCCATCGCATCGGCGTCGTTCAACACCGTAACAGGCGCAACGATTCCCGATTCCGCAAGCGCGCGATGCATTTTTTCAGCGATGCGGGTGCCTTTTAACTGCGCCAGGTTGGGGGAGTCTTCCACGACACCATCACGCACAATTCCCGGCAGCGCCAGGCCAACGGCTTCGATAGGTCCGCAGTCACCGACAGCGCTCACCGCCTGCTCGCGAACCAGCTCGATAAGTCCATCGAGAGGAGTATCCAGCAGCGAATCTGTTTCGTCGGCATCGTCAGGGAAATGAAACAGACGCGAACAGGGCTTTTCATTTTCAATCACACCGGTGACGATGCGGCCCGACAGATGGATGCCAAGGCTTTTTCCCATGATTCAGATCTCCTCAACCGTCTTGCTCAGGCGGTTCAGACCGTTGAAGGCCGCGGCTTTGTAGCACTCCGCCAGGGTCGGATAGTTGAAGACGGTGTCGACAAAATAGTCGATAGTCGCGTTCAGCGCCATGACAGCCTGGCCGATGTGAACCAGTTCGCTGGCGCCTTCGCCGATAATATGGACGCCAAGAAGGTGGCGGGTCTCGCGATGAAAGATCAGTTTTAGCCGGCCGGTGGTATCGCCGCGGATCTGGCCGCGCGCAATTTCGCGATAATACGCGACTCCGACTTCATACGGCGCATCCTCTTCCGTCAATTGCTCTTCGGTTTTGCCGATGAAAGAGATTTCGGGGATCGTATAAATTCCGTATGGGTAATATTTCGGATTGGACATCACGCATTCATCGCCGAAGATGCGTGCGGCGGCAATGCGGCCTTGTTCCATGGAGACCGAGGCCAGTGCCGGAAAGCCGATGACATCTCCAGCGGCAAAAATATTCGGCACCTTGGTGCGATAGTTTTCATCCACGCTGATGCGGCCGCGGGAATCCGCGTCTATTCCGGCTGCGGCCAGGTTCAGGTCGTCCGCGTTGCCCTGGCGTCCAACCGCATATAAAAGTGCGCCGGCGGAGATTCTTTTTCTGCTTTCGGTGTTCGCAACCACGGTGCCGTCGGGCAGTTCTTCCACGCTCTCCACTTCTTCATTCAGTCGCATGGTGACGCGGCTGTCACGCAAATGATAGCTGAGGGCTTCCACGATTTCCTGATCGGCAAACTCCGGCAGCTTGGGGCGTTTTTCAATCAAGATGACGCGCACACCCAGAACGGCGAACATGCAGGTGTATTCGACTCCAATGACCCCGCCGCCGACAACGATCAAAGTCTTCGGCAGATCGGGCATAAACAAAACCTGATCGCTGTTGATAATATTGCGGCCGTTGAGCGGAACTTTTGGATTGGTGGCAGGACGCGACCCCACGGCGATGAGAGTGTTGCGGGTCTCGTACACGCTGG
>JAZKAG010000154.1:0-8906 GCA_040389265.1 Acidobacteriota bacterium | reverse complement strand
CTTGCGCGTCCACGCTTCCCGCCTATTTGGTCTTTCTCCGTGTGGGGTTTACCATGCCACCGACTTTACAGCCGAAGCGGTGCGCTCTTACCGCACCTTTTCACCCTTACCCCATCCTCGCGGAAGGGGCGGTATATTCTCTGTGGCACTTGCCGTCCCGAAGCCTTGACGCTCCGGTCCCGGACGTTATCCGGCACACTGCCCTGCGGAGTTCGGACTTTCCTCTCCCGGAAAACTTTGCAGCTTTCCAGCAGCGATCGCCCAGCCGCCTGCTAGAGCCATGATACGCGTAGACCCATTCAAACCGTCGCGATGTTTTGTGTGTAAGCCGAGGTGAACACTTGCATCCGAGATGCGGTTTGTCGCTTCAACCCAGGACGATAGCGTTCGAGAGCTTCACCCACCACTCGGGATGATGGAGCCAAACCTGCATGGCAAACGTCTGGCAGACGATTAATGCCGGCAACGCGTAGCGATAGACCAGGTGGATTTTTCGATTGACAATCAGATCACGCGCGACGCCCAGCAAAATCAGAGCATCCACGCCGGCATAGAACCACACATGCGAAATCATTGGCATGCGACCGAAGGCCGCCGCGGTCAGCACACAAGTTGCGATCAACATCAGACGGCGATGATACTCGGGTTTTTTTCGCCAGTAGATGGCCAGCCAGAAAAAGACAGTGAATGACAGGATATCGACGATCTGGATGGCGAAGAAGGTGGGATTCGCGGCCGTCGGTGGGAGCTGAATTGCCTCGGGGTGAAAATGGATGAATTCGAACCGGTGCATGATGATTGCGGTAGAAATTCCCAGCACAGGTATCAAGGCGCCCAGCGCGGCGCCGAACCAGCCGGTCATGCGATGCAGCTTCACATTGCCGGTTCGCACCAGCGCCGACTGGAAGATAAAGAAGACCAGCCAGCCGGAAAAGACCGCTCCATGGACCCAGAGAATCCAAGGGCTCGGCGGCGACGCGTGCAGCAGGTTTTGATTGATGGTATGGCTGAAGCCGTACATCACCACTGCGGCGATCAGCAGCGACATGCAGAAGTAGAAATATTTGTTGAGAAACCGCGAAAGCTCGGATGCCTGGGTGGTATTGCGTTGCTTCGCAGCTACGGCGAAGCGCACTTGCTCAGTTGCCATTGCACAATCTCCAATGGATCGGAATGGATGAAAGCACTGCTTTTGGAGGGGGACGTCAGAATATCAGAGATGCGGTGTGGTGAATCAAACTTTCATGGCATAAGTCGGATTCCGGCCAGAGGCGCTGAGCAGGAATCTGCCGGCATAGTATCTGAAGCGTAACGGAAGAACCGCTGTATAGAATGTGGCTTTTGCCGAATTGTGATCTCTCCGTTGCTATCATGGTGCCTTGGGTAGACTTCGGCCCCGACATCCATCCAAACTCCCCATCAACGAAGGAGAAATATGGCCACCTTTTTGGTAACAGGAGCCGCCGGATTCATCGGCTCCTGGTTGACGCAGGCACTGGTCGAGCGGGGCGACAAAGTTCGCGCACTGGACAACTTCTCTACCGGGAAGCGCGAGAACCTTGCTCCCTGGCGAGACGATATTGAAATCCTCGAAGTCGACTTGCGCGATGAAGATCGGGTGGCTGCTGCCTGCAAAGGTGTCGACATTATTTTCCATGAAGGCGCGATTCCTTCCGTGCCGCTGTCGGTAAAGGATCCGCGCACCAGCCATACTGCGAATATCGACGGCACATTCAATTTGCTGGAGGGGGCGCGCCATGCCGGCGTCAAGCGGGTGGTGTATGCAGCGTCCTCGTCCGCGTACGGCAATCGCAATCCGTTGCCGCAGGTGGAAAGCATGCTGCCCGGGCCACTTTCTCCCTATGCGGTGCAGAAACTGGTGGGTGAACTGTATCTGCGCAGTTATTGGGAAGTCTATGGACTGGAGACGGTGGCGCTGCGTTACTTCAATATTTTCGGGCCGCGACAGGCTCCGGATTCTCCTTACAGTGGCGTGATGGCGAAGTTCGCAACCATGATGCTGGAAGGCGAGCAACCTACGATTCACGGCGACGGCGAACAGAGCCGTGATTTCACTTACGTCGAGAATGTAGTCCAGGCCAACATGAAAGCAGCAGCGGCGCCGGCGGACAAGGTGGCGGGACGGATGTTCAACTGTGCCTGCGGCCAACCGTACACGCTGAATCAGACCTATCAATTGATTGCCGAACTGACCGGATACAAGAATCCGCCGAAATATGGTCCTCCGCGGGAAGGCGATATCAAACACTCGTATGCGGATATCTCGGCGGCACGGGAAGCGCTTGGGTATGACCCTAAAATCAATTTCCTGGAGGGGTTGCAGCGCACTGTGGACTGGTACCGTGAGCAGCGCCAGGCGCGAAACACTGTCGGCTCTCGAGGGTAATCCAGCGGAAGAAGCGCACTGGCATGGAAGGCGGCGGAGGTTCAAAAAGCTGAAGGTTGATGCGGGAAAGTTGAAGGAATATACGAGAAAGTTGAAGGATTATACGGAATAGTTGAAGGATTATACGGGAAAGTTGAAGGATTATGCAGCAGGCTTTTTGCGGCAAGTGCTTTGACTGCAGATAGATGAGTGGAAAAAACCTCATGCGAGTTTCGTTTTGCCTGCGGATTTCTGCAAAAAACGAAATTTGCTGCCGGTCACCGAAGGCGATCCGAAACATAGACTGCTTGTCGGACCTCGCCGGAACGAGCGGCTACCTCCATTCTATCAACTTCGGAATCATTGAAGCGCCAACCCGCGGCGTTTCTCTCGTGTCAGGCGACAATAGGCAACCGGATTCTCATCCCACGCAAGCCAAAGAAGGGCTTGAATGGGACAGCCGGCAGTCGAAGCGAGAAACTAAGACCCCAAAAGCACCCTCTTTTCCATTCACTGCCCAATGCAAGCGCAGTCGCCTGCACTGGGCAACGTCGCAGGCATTCTTATAGATCCTGCTTGATTGTAAAGAGCCCACCCAGAACCAACAGCATCATCGCCGCAGCCACGAACCCTGCAATCGGCGTCATGGGATAGCTGTGGGTCCAGAGCATTGTGGTGCGGTCAAGATAGTGGGGGAACAGACCGGTCATGAAGTCAGCTACGTGAAGGTGGTATGGGCTAAGGCTGGGATGGCGCACAGCCGCGAGATAGAACATGTAGACCAGGTAGGCGACAGCAAGCGAGACATATTCGCTGGAGAACAACACCGATGCAAGGAACGAGATGGCAAAGGTGAAGATGCCGCCCGCAGTCCAGAGGGGGATGAAACGCAGCGCGTATCCAAGTGGAAGATGCTCTCCAGCCAAGTGCGATGCTGTCGTTACAATCAGCGACGGGACGGCGGAGAGCGCGGCCACCTGAACGATTCCCAGGGCAGCACGCGAGGAGACTAGCTTCGCGCGACTTACGGGAAGCGCCAGCGTGAAGCCCAGAGTGTTCTGCTGGCGATCGCGCTGCAGCCCGCCCAGCCCGAGCACAAGGCAGCTCAGCTGCAGCAGGCCGCGCGTCACTCCGCCGAAGATGGTCCAGTGGATGTACTGGACATAGGTGCGGACGATTTGATGATCGTGCGTGACGCCGGGATACAGACGCGCATGAAAGAGAGTGTAGACCAGGCACGTAGTCGCGATGATGGCTGCACTGAGGAGGAACCTCATGCGACTTTCGCGCCAGACTTTGTACCAAAGCATAGGGGCTCCCTAGAAGTCCAGCGGCTCGATGCACCGCGCGGCAAAAGTCACGAGGACTCCACTGATAACCAGCATGAGAGTTAGAACAAGCCACGGTAGCGGAACGGTCAGCAGATGCTGGGCTTTGTTGAAGAAGGGCATATCCTCGCCGTTCATGACTTTAAAGATGTCGAACATTCGCAAGTGCGCCAGCCACGGTAGATTGAGCATCGCACTATAAAGCATCAGCAAGGGAATGGCGAGCAGTACCGAAATATAGTTGCCCTCAAGCCGATGTGCCAGCAGGAAGGTGAGGCCATAAAAAACAGCGCCGCAGCAGGCCCACAAGAGGAAAAAGCCTAAATTCTGCGCGACCGGGTACGGCTCGCCAATGTAGCGGGAAGCGAGGGGCACAACCGCGATGGGGACTGCAGCAATCGCCAGGACGCCCAGGTAGCCGATGACGGCGCGAGTGAAGACGATGCGCCGGCGGGTGACAGGAAGCGCGAGGGTGAAGCCAGTCGTGCCGGAGGCACGTTCCTGGAGCAGACCGCCCGACCCGAGGACGATCGAGAGGATGGCGAAGACATCACGCCCGATGCTGTTGTAGACCGACTTCCAGATATACGCGATATAGGTCATCGGAGCATCGGCGTGGGCGCGCATCGTTTGCTGGTTTAACACGACGAGCACGCACATTGCCGCCATAGCCGCAACTCCGACCAGCGTGACAATGCGAATCTCCCGGAATGACTTATACCACAGCATCTTGACGCTCCGAATGGCGTTGTTGATCCTCGTGGTTGCGCTGCTGCACTGTCTCCAGAAAAATCTCGCGCAGGGTCAGGGGGGAGACATGGATGTCGACGGCACCGCACTCGCGTCCAAGCTGGGCAATTGCATCGGCGTTGCTGCTGGCGAGCAGGGTAATCTGCCGTCCTTCGCGGCGCATCTTTTCGACTCCGAGCAGGGGTTCGAAGTGGGGCGCCCTCGTCGCGAAGCCGAGAGAGATGCGACGATAGTTTTCGCGAATCTGCTCGAGAGACATGTCGAGCACAGTAAGTCCGCGATCAATTACCAGAATGTCATCGGCGATACGCTCCACCTCCGACAATTGGTGTGAAGAAAAGAAGACTGTCGTTCCATTCGAGGGAGCGGTGACGAGTGCCTGCAGCAGTTCTTCGATCGAGACCGGGTCAAGACCCTCGGTAGGCTCGTCGAGGATGAGCAGCGCCGGGCGCCGCGACAGCGCCAGCATCAACGCCAGCTTGGTGCGCATGCCCTTGGAGAGCGCCTTCACTTTGCGATGCGGGGGAAGGCGATACTCATGCAACAGTCGATGTTCGATTTCCGGCTGCCAATCGCTGTAAAACGAACGCGTGAACCGTATCATTTCGGCGACGGTCATGTAGCTGTATAGACCCTTGTCTTCCCCTACGTAGGCGATGCGGCGGCGAATTTCGATGCTCTGCCTGGGATCGTCGATATGGTAGCCGAGGACGGTACCCGAGCCGGAAGTAGGATGGATCATGCCCAGCAGCATTTTGATCGTTGAACTCTTACCGGCGCCATTTCGTCCGAGGAAGCCGGTGATTCGCTCGGCGCGAACGCTCAGGTTGAGGCGATCGACGGCGCGGAAGCTGCCATAGTCTTTGGTCAATTCGCTGGTCTGAATAATGCGCTCGACAATCATGACTTCCTCGAAGCAGCGGTGAGTTGGCTGAGCTGGGCCTCGAAGAGGCGGCGAATTTCTTCGACAGAGAAGTGCTCATCGCGCAAGTCCTGGACGATCTCGCGAACACGATTTTGCGCTTTCAGCAACTTGGTGGAACGTGCCCTGGAAGCGCGGGGGGCGGAGATGTAAGCGCCCGATCCGTGACGCAGTTGGAGCAAACCGTCGTGTTCCAGCTCCATGTAGGCCCTGGCGACGGTGTTATGGCTGATGACAAGTTGCTCGGCTAGGGTGCGGATGCTGGGCATGATGTCGCCATCCTGCAGGACGCCAATCTCAACTGCGTGGCGCACCTGCTCCATCAACTGTAGATAGATAGGATGGCCGGATGCGGAATCGATGCGGAAAATCATTGTCCGACTGTACCACAGTACTGATACAGTCTGTCAATTCGAATGTGCATACGGAGCAGTCGAGGGAAGGATGAGGTTGATGCGAGTCCGGGGGCGGTTACGTAAGACCATTTTGGAACTGTCAAGTTACTTTCGTGTTTTGACTCTGACGCAGCCGACCTTAATCATTGGAGGAGTAAGTTGCAACAATTTCGCGGTGTTGGATGTACTCACTCCCCAGGCGCCTGGTTTGCTGTCTCGCGCTTTTTCTGCCGATGGTGCTCGACGCGCAAACGCCCTGGCCACAGCCGGCGTCGAAAACGAAGCCGTTCTCGCTGCGCGGAAGCGGCGG
Source organism: Acidobacteriota bacterium (assembly GCA_040389265.1). Taxonomy (GTDB): domain Bacteria; phylum Acidobacteriota; class Terriglobia; order Terriglobales; family Acidobacteriaceae; genus JAKAAZ01. The sequence goes on along the minus strand of JAZKAG010000154.1, from coordinate 2,815 downwards.
TCAGCGACGAGCCCAATCCTTCTTATTACCGAGGCTGGTAAAAGGGCATTCAGCCGCAGTGCTTCGGCTCCGTGGCTTACAGCAGGTGCAGCTGATGCCGCGGTTGCAGTCGAGTGATCTGCCATGGCAGCCGCTTGGACCCAATCAAATCGTCACGCCGGCGTTTGGGGATGTCACTGGGCGAATCACCTCGATCGCGATTGCTCCGTGGGATGCTTCGGGCAACACGGTCTATGTGGGATCAACCGGCGGCGGAGTTTGGCGATCGAATCATGCTGCGGCCGCCGACGCAACCACAGTGACCTGGCAACCGCTGACGGATGATCCGCCTGCATATTCCGGCATAAATATAACTTCCCTCAGCATTGGCGCGGTCAGTGTCCAGCCGGGTTCGACGCCCAATGGCGTTGTGCTGGCGGGCACTGGAGATCCAAATGATGTGGTGGATTCGTATTATGGCGCTGGAATTTTACGATCCGGCGACGGCGGGGCTACCTGGACTTTGATTCGACAAAGCAGTGATGGATTTGCGGGCAGATTGACGAACTACAGCTTCGCCGGAGATGCATTTGCCGGCTTTGCCTGGAGCACGACAAACACCAGCGTGGTGGTGGCAGCCGTTACGGATTCATTCGACGGCTTTATCAATAACGTGAACAATATGACCTCGCACGGCGGCGCGGCGAACGTTGCCGAGGCTGGACTGTATTACTCCACCGACGCGGGAAGGACCTGGTACCTGTCGACCATTGAAGATGGTGTGAACCAGGTGATCCAGTCTTCGCAGACAACATTGCCGGGAGCGTTTGCTGGAGTTCCAGCGACGGCAGTGGTGTGGAATCCGATCCGCAAGATGTTTTATGCCGCACTTGAATTTCATGGATACTACCAGTCTGCGGATGGCGTGACATGGACTCGGATGGCGAATCAGCCGGGCGCTGGGTTAAACACGACAAACTGTCCGGCAAATCCTGGCAAAAACGGAAGCAATTCCTGCGCTATCGCTCGCGGCGTTCTGGCGGTGCAGCCGGTGACCGGGGATATGTTCGCCCTGACGATTGGAACGAGTGCGCTGGGCTTGAACAATGTGGATGAAGGTCTTTGGCGGGATGTTTGCAATGCGGGAGCGAATGGCTGCGCAAGCCCGACAGTACAATTCGGATCGAAGATTTCAACTACTGCTCTCGATGTCGCAAATGGGACCATCGTGGACGGCACGTACAACTTGACGTTAGCCGCAGTTCCTAGTGGCGCAGACACCTTGCTGTTTGCGGGAACGCAGGATATTTTTCGATGCAGCCTGGCTGGTGGCTGCGCGTGGAGAAATACGACAAATACAGCTACGTGCGATTCCGGTAAAGTTGCGCCGGCACAGCACGCGATGGCTTTCTTGGGCTCGACCACGCCGCTGGTTTATTTCGGCAATGATGGTGGGCTGTGGCGATCGGTGGATGGAGTCGCCGAGACTGACACTGCCTGCTCCGCGAGTGACGCAGCGCATTTTCAGAATCTGAATGCAGGATTAGGGTCCCTGGCAGAAATTACCGGAATGGCAAACAGCGATTCCGACATGAATGTGATATTGGCTGGGTTTGGAGTGAATGGTAGTGCGGCGATGACGAACAGCGGGCAAACCGCGTGGCCACAACTGTTGAGCGGAGAAGGCGGACTGACAGCGATTGACGCGGCCAATCCGGACAACTGGTATGCGACCGTGGGACCGTATGTCGCCATCGACCAATGCATCGACGGCGTCAACTGCACGGCAGCGACCTTTCCGTCATCGATTGGCGCGAGCCAGACTGCCAGCGATCAATCGTTACTTTTCACTCCCTACATATTGGATCCGGCCGACAGCACCAATATGATCGTCGGTACTTGCCGCGTGTGGCGTGGCCCTGCGAGCGGAGGAAATGCCTGGAGCGCGACCAACGTTCTCAGTCCAATGCTGGATGGGGTTTCAGAACCGAACTGTAATGGGAACGCATTGGTGCGCTCACTCGCGGCAGGTGGCGCGAACGTTCAACCCGGCACCGGCGCGGCACATAGCGGTTCGCAGGTCATTTACGCGGGAATGGCAGGGTTGCTGGATGGTGGCGGAGGTGTTGTCGGTGGACATGTCTTCTCCACGCAGGCGGCGAACCTGGCAAAGGGGACGACAAAGTGGACGGATCTAGCGCTCTCGCCAGTCGCCAATGAATCGCTGTATAACGGAATCTTCAATCCATATTTCTTCGACGTCTCGTCGCTGTATGTCGATCCACACGATGCTACCGGCAAGACGGTGTACGCCACCATTCAGGGCTTTGGTGTACCTCACTTGTACATGTCGACAGATGGCGGCGCGGACTGGATCAACATCTCGAAAAATCTTCCGGATCTTCCGCTGAATGACGTGGTGGTGGATCCCAACAATGCAAGCGTTGTCTATGTCGCCTCGGATGGAGGGGTGTTTGTAACTTCAAATGTAGCAAATTGTGAATTGAGTGGGGGACAGTGCTGGAATATTTTAGGAACAGGTTTGCCAATGGCCCCCGCGGTGACCCTTTCCACGACTCTGGCGGGCGGCGGTCTTCTGAGGGTGGGAACATATGGTCGAGGAATCTGGCAAGTTCCGCTTTTGAGTGGAGTGCCGCAAACAACAATGACCATAAGCCCGACAAGCCTCACCTTCAGCGCGCAGGCAGTGCAAACAGTCAGCAGTTCGCAGACCGTCACCGTTAGGAATACCGGTACCACGAGCCTCACGATCAACATCATTTCCGTCGTTGGGGATTTTCATCAGACTGACAACTGCAGCAGCGCAATCGCAGCG
>JAZKAG010000153.1:1091-6451 GCA_040389265.1 Acidobacteriota bacterium | reverse complement strand
CGTGGTCAACGTGATGCGCCCTTCGGCGTTCGGCGCATGACGTGCCAGAAAATCCGCCGGGAGACCTTCCAGTTCCGCCGCATCCTCCACTGCCACGGTGTTGCCTTGCTCCTGCACATTGCGGCCAAAGGTCAGGCCCAGTTCCGTAATGCGTTCCTGCAACTGCTGAATTTTGTCCCGCGTCGCCGGATCCTTGTCCACGCCGGCCAGCCGGTATTGCAGCAGCGTGCGCTCCAGATAGTGTTTCGTGGCGGCATCGAGATTCGTTCTGTCGATGGAGGAAAGCGCCAGATAGACCTGTGGATTGAGCGAAAGCTGCACTGCCGCCTCTGAAACCGCCTGCACCATGGCTTCCGCCTGGGTACGGACTGCCTTCTGCTGGCAAACCGAGTGCAGCAGGCCGGCTTCTGAGCCGGCTATACCCAGGGCCGCGACTGCACGATCGTACGGCGCCAACGTGTTCTCGACTGTTCGCGGCTCCTGAACTATGAGAAGCTGATCGATGGCAGCGTGATGTGCCTGTAAGTGATGGGCAACCCAGGCATTCAGGCTGTCCGGGGTCAGTTCGCCGGCCCAGGCATGCAGCTCATCGTGCGGTGGTTTCACGGCTGAATTCGATAAATCATTTAGCATAGGGAGCGATTCCGTTCTACATTCAACGTGTCAGCAGTTGCATGGGTCAATGCGGCCCCAGTCATCTGCCCACTTTCATAGTAATGAACTTCGCCCAGGCGGTCCGGAACGCGGAATTTGGGTTGCATCTCCCCGCTCTCCGCGGCATCTTTTAAGTCTGGCAGGCGAAGCCTTGCAGAATCAGAGAGAAAGCAAATCCTTATGAACGCTCGATGACCCCTTACGGAAAGGGAATTTACCGCTCGATCCACTCCTGAGGTTGCATCCGACCGCAACCCTGATACTATGCCGCAGATGCACCTGAAACAGGTGCGGGAAAATGACGATGACAGAATCCGCTCAGAATGTAAGTTTGCACTACCTCCGCTCGCGGCTTGGCCGCATTTGCGTTGCAATCATTGGAAATACACCCCAGGACATGCTGGAGAAAGCGGAAGAGGCGGTTCGGGAGAACACCTTGATCGAATTCCGGCTGGATTATTTGCCGAAGCCGCTTGCCGCGCTGCCTAAATTGAAGAATTTTCTCGAACTGCACCGTGAAGTAACAGCCATCGCCACCTGCCGCCGCAAAGTGAATGGCGGAAAATTCGCCGGCTCCATCGCCGGTGAGTTGGAAGTGCTGTTGAAAGCCGCCGCCGGCGGTTTCGACTTGATGGATGTGGAGTTGCAGACGGCCGAGGCACTGAAGGCCCCTGGCTGGAAGAAGCTGCGCGCTACGGAAGCCGCACTGTTGATTTCCTATCACGACTTTAAGACCACCAAGGACCTGGAGAAGATTTACAACCGCATCAAGCCGCTGCAACCCGACTTTATCAAGATTGTGACCACCGCCCGCAACCTGGCGGATAACGTGACCATGATGCGCTTCCTGGAATCCAAGCGCGATGAAGGCAACGTGATCGGCATCTGCATGGGCGATTACGGCGTGATCAGCCGCGTTCTCGGCCTTCGCTCGGGAAGCCGATTCACTTTTGCCGCCGCCACGCTTGGCGAGGAAACCGCGCCCGGACAAATTGCTGCGCGCACGCTGACGGAGGCCTATCGCGCTGATCAAGTCGACGCGGGAACCAAGGTCTTCGGCGTTGCCGGCAATCCTGTTCGCCACTCCTTATCCCCAGTCATGATGAACACTGCCTTTCATCGGGAAACCGTGAATGCTGTGTACCTGGCGCTGCAGACGGATAGTCTCGCGGATTTGCTGCTATTAATTCGCGAGGTTCCCGTACAAGGAGTTAGCGTCACGATGCCGTTCAAGCAAGAGATAATGAGACACCTTGACAGAACAGATGCGCTTTCCCAGAAGATTGGGGCTTGTAATACCGTCGTCCGTTCACAGGACGGCAAGCTGATCGGATATAACACCGATGTCACCGGGGTGATTCGTCCCCTGGAGCAGCGGATGGATTTACGTAAGGCAAAAATTCTGCTGCTGGGAGCCGGAGGAGCGGCGCGAGCTGCAGCGTTTGCATTACGGCAACGCGGTGCCGATGTCTTCATTCTGAACCGCACACCACAGACCGCGCAAAAGCTGGCGCGGGAGGCGGACGCGAAGACGATTCGGCGCGATCAGGTTGCCAAAACCAGTTTCGATGTCATTTTGAATGCAACGTCGGTCGGAATGGTGGGCGGGAAGCAGCAGACCATTCTGGAGGAAAAGGAGCTGAACGCCAAGTTGGTATTCGACATGGTGTACAGCCCGATGGATACTCCGTTATTGCGCATGGCCCGCAGCAAAGGGCTGGCAGTCATTACAGGTGCGGAGATGTTCGTTCAGCAGGGGGCAGAGCAATTCCAGTTGTGGACTGGGAAGCCGGCTCCAAGAGAAGATATGTGGCGCGTAGTGACACATGCTCTGCGCTCCCGCACCGAAACGGGGAAACAAGATGTTTAAAGTGCCGATGAAGAGAGGAGACACCGGACCGCGGACCGAACTCGTCGATACCCGCCGGCCGGTGGACAAAGATCCGATGGTACGTCGAATATTGCGAATTTGCGGGGATATGCTCCCTTATCTTGCCTGGATGATCCCATTAGTGGACCGAGTCGTAGCCCCGAAGCGTGAGGCTGAAGTTGCTCCCGGTCTAATGACGCTGAGCGCCGATCTGAGGAATGATCTGCGCGCAGAGCTCAAGCAGCACCTGGCCGCCATTAAGGATGCGCAGACCGACGTGACTCCTGCCATTGCGGAACAGCAGCGCCGGCTGGAGAAGCTCGAGGAGCACGCCACCGAATTGAATCACTCCCTGACCAACCTGTCGGAAGATCAACTCGACCTCGCCGACCAGGTGCGCGCCATGGCTGGATGGGTGCGGAACTCTGCTATTGCCGGGCTATTCCTGTTGACGTTGATGTTTATCCTGAAATTAGTGCAAGCCATCCACGGTCACTAAGGCAAGTGCAGCTTGGCTGCCACCAGGGAGATGTGATGCCAGAACACGAGTCGCCGCGGTCCTCGCGGCGACTGCGGTCGACAGCCGTGTTTCTTTGAAGAATCCCTCTGATTTTCGATTTACCCCGCCTTCCATTTACTCGTCCTGTAACTTGCGAGGTAAAACCAATGTGTTCCACATCACGATTTCCGCGGCCGATCAACACATAACCTCCACATCAATTCCTCATCGGAAACATCGATCTTCATTGTCTTTGCAGATCAGTTGCCGGTTTTGGTTGTTAGGACTACGATGATGCTGGTGCGCCGCTGATCTGATGTTGGCGTACCGGTATACAGCAGCTTTTCGGAGACCGCATTCGATGTAGTCCAAACTAAAACAAACTTTCAGCCTGGGGCGTCTTTCAGTCGGCACGTTCCAGCGTGATGGAGTGACTAAGCATGGCATGGTATGCATATTGCATTGCAGAGAAACAAGCATTTCCAGAACTAGCTCATCATCGCAAACCGGTTCCGTTCGATAGCCAGGTAGGTGTCCTCGGAAATCAAATTTTCCTTTACCCCGCCAGTGATTTCGCAGTCATCGTAAGTGAACACAATCCCGAAGACAATTTAGAGCAAAAAGCGGCCGTCGATCATGCCCGTGTGATCGCCAATTGTTTTGAGCACTCCACCGTTTTGCCTTTCCGTTTTGGAACCGTATTCCCCGATGACGACGCGCTGCGTCGCTCGGTCCGCAGCAATCAACGCCAGTTCACCGCCAACGTGGAACGCCTTCGCGGCAAAGCGGAAATGCACCTGAAAGTGGTGTTTGAAGATGCTGGTCCGGATTCACCCAGGTACCAGTCGTCTCCTTGCGTCGGGAAAGAGTATCTTTCCCGGCTCCGCGAGACGGCGGTAGTGCAGCGGGAGCGTCAGACCAAGGCTAAGGCTGTCTTCCTGCAGGTCCATCGTATGTTTTCTCCATTAGAGGAAGACATTACCTGCCGTCGCACCGACAGCGGAAAGATGCTGCTGGATATTGCGCACCTGATCGAGCACGAGAGCGTTGTTCGCTACCAGAACAAGTACTCCTGCGCCAGCCAGACCATGCGTGATTGCCAGATCATGCTGTCGGGCCCGTGGCCGCCGTATCACTTTATCCACGGAACGCACCGCGTCTCCGCCCAGGCAGGACACGCATAGCGGCATCGCAAGTCTCCATTTTCAACTGCCAAAAAACCCTCGTAAGCCCCACAGCAAACGAGGGTTTTTTTTGTGGGCTTCGCTGTAAGGAGGAGACAAAAGCGACAATTGCGGCCCACACCTAATGGACGCAATCGGATGGAAAAGGGAATCAGGAAAAGCGGTCGACCGTTGAAACGTCTTTTTTTCTGCTCATAATAAAGGTTTCTCTACGCCGTTTCACCGACGCGCGTTCAATCTTTCGCCAGAACGCAACAAAATAATCGGTCGCAGAGATGATGGAAACCAGCGCCATAAAATAAACCGAAAGTATCGCAATAATATGGACCGGCAGGATAAACCAGCCGAAGTGCCACACCAGCCAGCGATGATCCAGAATGGCCGCTACAACGGCGACGATCTGCGTCACCATTTTCAACTTACCCAGGTCGCTGGCTTGAATGGTGAAGCCTTCGGATGTTGCGATGGAACGCAGGCCGCTTACGAGAAACTCCCGACCAATCACCAGCACCGCAATCCACGCCGGGACAATTCGCGGATTCATTTCTACCAGGGAAATAAAGGCCGCTGTGACCAGCAGCTTATCCGCCAGCGGATCCAGCAACATCCCCATGGTCGTAATCTGGCCGCGCTTCCTTGCCAGGTAGCCATCTACTCCATCGGTAATCGAGGCCAGGATGAACAGGGCAGACGCAAGTATCTCTGCCTCTCCGTAAAAGGAGTGGAAGGGAAAAGTCCGGGAAAGCAGCCAAATGAGCAGCGGTACACAAAAGATGCGGCTCATCGTGATGGAGTTGGGGAGATTCACGGGGCTTTTCCTAAGTTAACGAGCCTGTCGCGCAGGCCTTGCAAGCATTATGCACTACCCAGCGCTTCGCCCGCGTCCGCTGTCTGGTTTCCGCCGCCGCCCGGTACTGGCAAGCACCTCACATATGCAGATGCTGCGGAACTTAGTGGGACTTCACAATTGTTGTGAAGAAGCGAACAACTTCAGTCCAATCCGTTCAGTTCGGCCACGGCTGTGAGCCCGTTGAACGGGAAAAACAGCATGAAGACCGTGCCGCTGTCGGACGTCTGCGAGGACGAGCCGGCGGCTTCGGTGACGTCCGACAAAGAGGGGCTGCCATCGCTCCGCACTGCATCCACCACCTCA
>JAZKAG010000153.1:0-1067 GCA_040389265.1 Acidobacteriota bacterium | reverse complement strand
CGGCTGCGAACCCTGACGGTGCCCTGATGCTTGGCGATGATCTCGGAACTGATCCACAATCCCAGGCCGGTGCCTGTGACTTCCTTGGTGGTGAAGAATGGTTCAAAAATTCGCTTGCGCACGGCTTCCGTCATCCCCAGGCCGGTATCGGCGATTGTGATGCGGACGCCTTCGACTTTCGGCTGATACCACGCACGGGAAGCTCGCACCGACAAATAAATCTTTCCTCCATCCGGCATCGCGTCCAGGGCATTGCCGACAAAGTTCGCAAACAGTTGGCGTATCTCCCCGCTGAAGGCGTACAGTCTCACTCCATCGCGATAGCGGCGAATCGTCTGCACCTTGGCGGCGTTCGATCTGCCATGATGCAGGTCCAGCACAGAGTCCAGCAGATCGGCCGGCTGAATCAAAGTTGGACTGGAGGATTGCCGATAAAATCGCAGTGTCTGCTGTGTGATCTGAGACACGCGCGCGATTTCCTGCTGCGCCATATCGGTGTAGTGCTTCGATTCTTCATCGAGCGGTTGTTGATCCAGCAGATACAGCAGGTTGGTCACCGCTTCCAACGGGTTATTGATTTCGTGCGCAATAGAAGCCGCCAGCTGCCCGGTTGCCGCCAGCTTTTCTGTTCGCCGAAGCAGTTCTTCCGACAACTTCCTCTCGCATCAACAATTACGGCTCCTACCCAGCGAGAGTTCGGAGAATCGGGCGGTGCTTCCAGCATCCTGTCACCACTGGTTCGCATGGGCATCGGCCGTCCGTCCGCGGGCCGCTCTCCTCCCCTTCGCACCGGATAGAGACTGATCAGCCAGATGCGCGGGCTGGCAGGCTCGGCCGGCAATTCACCGTGGATTTCCTGCTCATGGATCGGCTCTCCGGTAGCAAACACCTTCTCAATTGAAGCTGCCAGCTGCATTCCAACAGGGCCCGGAAAAACTTCCTGCACGGTTCGCCCCAGATGATGAGTGATGGAGAGCTGGTCCATTTCCGCCAGGAACTGGTTCATGCGCACATAACGCATTTTGCGATCAAAGAATGCGAAGCCAATCGGGGCATTGGCCAGCAGC
>JAZKAG010000152.1:21030-21379 GCA_040389265.1 Acidobacteriota bacterium | reverse complement strand
ACGCCAAATCCACTTCTGGCGCAGGAATTCATCTGGCATTCATCTTCTGTTTTCGGGATATTCACGGAGCACTGTAAAACTACTTGCGGTGTGAAGGAACAGCCCTGCCAGCGACATGTCCTTGCAATCCGCAGAGAACTATCGCTCTCCCAAAGTAGGACGGAGGGTTTTGCACCTTCTTGGATCTTTAATCAAAACAACACGAGTGAGAGGCCGAATGAAACGCGGACCGAATAAAGTAAGAGCCCTGATGCTTGCAACCTGTGTGGCGATGACGGCGCAGGCGGGCCAGTCTGTATTGGCGCAATCGAATACAGGCGCGACCACAACCGTTCACAAGAAAACTGTG
>JAZKAG010000152.1:19947-21020 GCA_040389265.1 Acidobacteriota bacterium | reverse complement strand
AAGAAGCCACCCAGCATTCAAAAGCAGATGCAGGAAATGCGAGAACAGTTCCAGCAGCAGCAGGAAGAGATCGACCAGCTGAAGCAACAACTGCAGAGCCGCGACCAGCAACTGCAGCAGGCGGAGGATACGGCGCAGCAGGCACAACAGGCCGCGCAACAGGCGCAGGCCCAGGTGCAGGCAACGCAGCAGACCGCCACGCAAAGCAATGAGGCTTACACGAATCTGCATCAAGCGGTGCAGAATGTTCAAGCCCAGGCCGAGCAAGCGCAGCAGACCGCAACCCTGGCGGAGGAAGACCAGAAGCAGCTGAAGAAAGCAATTACGAATCCGGACGAATTTCACTATAAGGGCATCACCATCTCGCCCAAAGGCAGCTTCCTGGCGGCTGAAACCGTGTGGCGCAGCGGAGCCACTGGCGGCGACATCAACACAGCGTTTACGGGTGTTCCGCTGCAGTACTCCCCAGCCGCGCAGATGAGTGAGTTCCAGGCAACCGGCAGGCAGTCGCGTATCGCCATCAAGGCGACGGGCAAGCTGGCAAGCTGGACGATGACGGGCTACTACGAGATGGACTGGCTGGGCACCGGCATCACCTCCAACAACAACCAATCAAACAGCTATGTGGTTCGCCAGCGGCAGTTGTGGGCAGACGCCAAGCTGAACAATGGCTGGGATTTTTCCGGCGGCCAGGGATGGTCGTTGGTGACGGAAACCACGCAGGGCGAGAGTCGGGGAACGGAAGTGCTGCCGTCGACCATCGATCCTCAATACGAGACCGGCTTCGTGTGGGCGCGGCAATACAGTTTCCGCGTCGTGAAGCAATTCGGAGATAAAGCGTGGCTGGGCGCTTCGGCGGAGAGTGCCGAAATCCTGAACCCTGCCGGACAAAACCTGCCGACCAACATTCTGATTGGTTCGGGCGGTACGGGCGGGGGACTCTACAATTCCACCGCCAACTACTCGTTCAACGTGGCTCCGGACATGGTCGCGAAGGCGGTATTTGAGCCGGCGCCGGGACAGCATTATGAAGTGTTCGGCGTGGCTCGCTTTTTCCGTGACCGCATCTACCC
>JAZKAG010000152.1:13199-19937 GCA_040389265.1 Acidobacteriota bacterium | reverse complement strand
GGACGGATCCCCATATAACGATACGGTAACGGGCGGCGGCATCGGCGCCAGCGCACGAGCCGCGGTGCTGAACAAGAAGTTGACGATCGGATTGAAAGGCCTCTACGGCGACGGGACGGGACGTTATGGTTCCTCCACCATTGCCGACGTGACCATTCGTCCGGACGGCGCACTCTCTCCGCTGCACAGTTTCTCCGGGCTGAGCACGGTGGAATTTAATCCGAACAAGCGACTGAACATTTACGCCAACTACGGCGGCGATTATGTGGGCCGCAATTACACAGTACTGAGCTCCGGCAAGCAAATCGGATACGGGACTTATACCGCCGACATGTCAGGCTGCACGACCGAGCAGGCATCCACGGCTGCCTTCCCAAGTTCAGACCCGAGTGCTCCGTCCAAATGTACGGGCAACAACAAGGATGTGCAGGAGTTCACCGTCGGCTACTGGTTCTTCATCCACAACGGGGCGAAGGGCGGCCTGAAGCAGGGCATCCAGTACAGCAACATTCGTCGCGATCTATGGTCCGGCCCGGGTGGTCCTCTAAATCCGGCCGGCGGCGCCCATGGCAACGACAACATGGTGTTCACGTCGTTCCGCTACTACCTGCCGTAATCGCGGCGGTTTCAAGCAAAGAAGGGGCGTGGAAAATTTCCACGCCCCTTTTATCTTGATTGAACGCCGGCGAAGCGCTTGGATAGGGTGCTCTTAGCGTGACAGATGAACCAAAGCACCGAAAAGCGTCGAGTAGAAACTCGCTTCCGGATGAAGCTCCCGGGGCTAATGGGCTCAACATGGAGCGAACCGGCACGCGGTGGCGATACAAGCGGGTGGAGATGCGAGGCGGCTATTTTAGCTTTGCCAGCTGAGCGGCGTAGAGAGGATTGTTAGGAAATTCCTGGGCCAGAGACGACAGCAATTCGCGGGCTTTGGCCATGTCCTTGTCGCGGACGGCAGCGACGGAAAGCAGTAGTTTGGCCAGCGGCTTCAGGTAGTGTCCCTGGGCGGCGGTCAGTTCCAGGTCATGTTCACCCAGGGTGCGGTTGGTCTCTCCACCCGCCATTTGCAGGAGCCAGCGAACCGGCGCCGGCTTCAATCCCAGGATGTAATTTTCCATGCCGACGGCCAGGTAGGCGTCGTAGGCGGTGGGATCGACGGCGAGCAGACGATGGGCATAGGCGCTGCCCTGCTTGGTGAACTGAAATCCCGCGAGGTCGCGACGTTCAATCAGGGAAGCATAATCCGCGCGCATGCCGAAGGCGAGCGTTTTTGCGAACAGGGCAGTGGAGTCCGTAGGATCTTTGGCCAAAATCGTGTCGGATAAGCCATTCGCCTTATCCAGAGCGGCGTCGAACGATTTCTTTATTGCTGGATCAGGAACGATTTTGTGTTGAAGGTAATTTGTATCGTTGGTGAACAGTTGCATGTCCAGCACACCGGTGCGATGAAACTCTGAAAAAAGATAAGCCGCAGCATCGGAGACGGGACCCATGGGATCTGCAGGATGCTCGACCATATATTTTTCGAAGATGGCGTGGGCCTGCTCGAAGTGGAGGTTGTACATCTCGTGGTAACCCTGATCCAGCATGGGAACAGTTTCAACAATCTGGCTTTGGGCCCATAAAGATTGGGAAATGGCAACGCCAACGCACAAGGCAACAGCAGCTCTTAAAAGTTTAACCTTCATCACAGTCGGTTTGATTCCGTAAATCCCTTTCGAGTGGTATGACTTCCGCCGCTGCAAAGATATTCAGGGTTGTCTGCTCAGTTGATTTACTTGTCCCAGAAGCCGCCTCAAGTGTACCTCCAGAGCAATTCGCAGCAGTAATAAAGATTGCCCCAATTTGCCCCATTGAAAGTCTGCTGGGTATCATCAGGCCATGCTGAAAATAGGGCTGCCCGCAAAAATCTCCGAGGAATTTCTAGTCGACTTTCCGAAAGAAACTGTCGAACTGGTTCGATTACCGGACAATCTGGACTACCCGGTCGAAGTGGAATTCTGGATTCCACCGATGTTCGGATGGCTGGCGACGCCGATGTTTCCATTTCTGCGGGGGGTGAAGGTGATTCAGTGTCTGCTGGCCGGAGTGGACTGGATTTTGCCGTGGCTGCCGAAGGAAATTCTGCTGTGCGATGGGCAGGGGCTGCATAACATTCCTGTAGCGGAGTGGATTGTCGGGGCCATTCTGGCCAGCCTGTGGCGCTTCCCCCACTATCGCGATTGCCAGCATGAGCAGTACTGGGACGGGCAGGTTTTGTTGAAGGGCGCGGACGCAGCGGCTGCGGAGGAGACCAAGGCCAACCCGCATTCCTATCGCATCCTGGCCGATGAGCTGCACGGAAAAAAGGTGACGATCGTCGGGTATGGTGGCATTGGTGCCGAGGTGGAACGCCTGTTGAAGGTATTTGATGTCGAGGTGATTCGCGTGGCGCGGACGGCGAAGCCCGGAGTTTCCGCCTTTGGCGAGCTGGCGAGCCTGGTGCCGCAGGCGGATGTGATTGTGCTGCTGGTGCCGTTGACGGAGAGCACACGCGGCATGATGAACGCCGACATGCTGGCTCGGATGAAACCGGGTGCATTGCTGATCAACGCGGCGCGAGGGCCGGTTGTGGATACGGATGCGCTGCTGCAGCAACTGCAAGCCAGACGCATCCACGCGGTCCTGGATGTGACCGATCCGGAGCCGCTGCCCAAGGGACATGCGCTATGGAGTGCGCCCAATTGTTTCATCACGCCGCACATTGCGGGATCGGTAGCGGGATTTTCAATCCGCGGATACAAATTTGCAGCGGAGCAGGTTCGTCGCTATATGGCGGGGGAGCCGATGCTGAACCAGGTGAACGAAGCGGGCTATTGATCGTCGCGGACGAGCACCTGGGAGAGGTGGACGGCTCGGCGACGCGAGAGCTGCGCGATCTGTTCGCGACAGCTGAAGCCATTTGTAACAATCACTGTTTCCTTTTCGGCGGATTCGACGGCAGGCATCAACACGCGGTTCGCGAGCGCTGTGGAGATGCTGTACTTTTCCTTTTCAAAACCGAAGGGACCGGCCATGCCACAGCAGCCTGAGTCGAGCAGCTCGACCTGGGCGCCGGATGCACGCAGCAGGTCGACTTCTTCTGTCATTCTCGGTTTCTGATGGCAGTGGCCATGCACCAGGATGCGCTGGCCGTGTCGATCGGGCGAGGTGTAGTGATCGGCCTTGTGCACTAGAAATTCGCTGAGCAGATACGTCTGGGCGGCGAGCTTTCTGGCGGGCTCGGCATAGCGAGCGTCGTTGGCGAGCAGGTTGAGCGACTCCTCGCGAAAGACGCTGGCACAGCTTGGTTCGAGAACGACGATGGGGGTGTGCGATTGCAACTGCGGCGCGATTGCATCCAGCACCCGCAGCAGATACCGTTTGGCGCGGTCGAGCATGCCAAAGTCGTAGAGGGGTCGGCCGCAACAGAGATGGCCACGCGGCACCTGCACTATAAAGCCGGCATCGTTTAGAACCTGGACGGCGGCCTGCGCGGCTTGCGGATAGAAATAATTATTCCAGGTATCGGCCCATAGCAAGACAGCGGGGCGATTGTCGTTTTGCGAAGTGGCATGAGAATGAAAATTGCGCTGAAATGTTCGCCCAGCAAAGACAGGAATCGTGCGCTGCGGTGCCATGCCGATTGCCGCCTTGACAATATCCCGCACAATCGGCAACTGACCGGGAAGATTGGCGAGGCGAGGCATGGCAGAGGCGAGGTGCGCCCATTGATCCATCATGCCGAAGGCAAAGGCGTGAATGGGACGGCGATTGTGTTCGTAATAATGCGACAGAAATTCGGCTTTGTAGGTAGCGACATCAACGTTGACCGGACACTCATGCTTGCAGGCTTTGCAGGAGAGGCATAGCTCTAGCGCCTCTTTCACCGGCTCGCTTTGCCAGCCCTGGTGACGCAGTTCGCCTTGCAGCATTTCCCACAAAAGATGAGCGCGACCGCGGGTGGAGTGCTGCTCTTCCCGCGTGGCCATGTAGCTGGGACACATTGTGCCCGCGGTCTCTTTGCGGCAGGCTCCGACACCAACGCAGCGAAGGGTGGCGTTTGAAAAGGAGCCGCCATCATTGGGAAATTGAAAATGCGTTTTTACTGACTGAACTTCATAGCCTGCGCCGAGGCGGAGATTTTCCTGCGGGCCATAAACGGCGATCGGATCGGCCAGCTTGCCCGGATTCATCTTATTGGTGGGATCCCAGATGGCCTTGAATTCGCGAAATGCCTGCACTAATTCCGGACCAAACATTTTGTGCAGCAGCGCCGAACGAGACTGGCCGTCTCCGTGTTCACCGGAAAGCGAACCGCCGTGCGCGATGACGATATCCGCCGCTTCGTTGATGAACTGAAGATATTTCTGGATGCCGGCCTCAGTCTCCAGGTCGAAGTTGAATCGCATGTGCACGCATCCCTGGCCGAAGTGGCCATAGATGGGCGAGCGATAACCGTAGCGCTTGGCCACGGTAAATAGTTCTCGCAAATAGCTGCCCATTTTTTCCGGAGGAACGGCGGAATCCTCCCAGCCCTCCCAGCCATGGGGTTCGCCGGGAACGAAGACAGTCGCGCCCAGGCCCGATTCACGCACTTTCCAAACGCGCGCAGCTTCCGATTGAGAATATTGCCGGGCATGTGGGGCGGGAGAGATTTTTTTTGCGGCTTCAATCATGACGGTGGCTTGAGACTGGGCATCGTCAAAGGTGTCACCGCCAAACTCCACCAGCAAATGACCGCCGCCGTTTGGTAGGAGTTGCAGATCGTTTTCGACGAGATGCTTGCGCCGCATGAATTCGACGAGCAAACCATCAAAGCCTTCCAGCCCGATTGGATTGTGCTGCAGCACAAAAGGAACATTATCCGCGGCAATGTAGGCATCAGAAAAACCGAAACCGACGAGAATGCGGCAGGGCGGACTGGGCATCAGGTGCAAAGTTGCATCGAGCACCGTGACGCAGGTGCCTTCACTACCGACCAGGGCGCGGGCCACGTGGAACCCGTTTTCAGGAAGAAGATCGTCGAGGTTGTATCCGGAGACGCGGCGGGGAATTTTGGGATAGCGTTGGCGAATCAGGGGCGCATATTTATCGCGAATATTTCGCAACGTCGTGTAGATTTCTGCGCGGCGACCACCGGCGGCGACGATCATTTCGAACTCCACGTCAGAAGTCGCCCCGACTTCAAGAATGGTGCCGTCGTAAAGCAGGACGCGCATGGAGTCGATATTGTCGACCGTCTTGCCGCCCATCAGCGCATGCACGCCGCAGGAGTTGTTGCCAATCATACCGCCGAGTGTGCAGCGATTGTGAGTAGCAGGATCGGGAGCGAAGGTGAGGTGATGTTTTTCCGCAGCCTCGCGCACGCGATCGAGAACGATGCCGGATTCAACCCGCGACTGACAGCGGTTTGCATCGAGGGTGAGAATGCGATCGACATATTTCGAAAAGTCGAGCACCACGGCAACATTGCAGCATTGGCCGGCGAGGCTGGTGCCGGCGCCGCGAGAAAGAATGGGCGCGTTGAATTTCCGACAGACGGCCACGGCGGCTTCAACGTCGGCAGTATCGCGCGGCAGCACCAGGCCGATGGGAAGCTGACGAGAGTTGGAAGCATCGGTCGAGTAGAGCGCCCGGCTGCCTGAGTCGAAGCGGACCTCGCCGCGAATCGATTGATGAAGAGCGGCTTCCAGGTCGCGATGGGCAGAGAAATGCTCGTGCGGGTGGAGATGATTCTGTTCGACCAGAATGGGAAATTGCGGCTCGGGCATAGGATTTCCTCTTTCTGTTGGACCTCGACGCGTGGGGACCATCGCCAAGCAGCCGAATTACGGAAGCACGGCGGGATGATTCCAATCGTCAACGACGACACCCATATCCTGCAGTGCATGAACGGTAACGTCGAGATGGTGAGAGAACCAGCCACGATTCTGTGGTGTATCTTTTTCTCGTCCGATGGCGACCACACGACCATAGGGCCATGCGCCGTTGGGCAGCGAGGCAAGTGCGCGCGGCAATTCCGCCAGGCGCACATTGACGACCTGTTTCCTTGCCGAACTCAAGCGCGTGATGCCACCGCGATCAATGGGACTGGAGTTTTCATCCGGCAAATAGATGCGCAGCTGAATCATGTTCTGCTCCACACTGAGAAATGGATTCTGCCACTGCGATTCCTGATTGATGTTGAGGTAGACACTTTTTGAGGGTGGAGGAATCTGGTTGAGTTCCTGACGCGCGGCGATTTTGTCGGCTGCCCATTTCGAAGCGCGGTGCGACATGTCGAAGCTGCTGCCGGAATTTCTACATCCGCTGACAGCTAGGGACGCAGCGATCGCGAACGCAAGCAGCATAGCCGATCGAAGACTTGAGGAACGAAGAGCGTCACGAAACATTGACTTCAGAATATCAGCGCCCCATGGATGTGAGATGCATCAGTGCCCTTGCCAGGCGGGGGCACGCTTGGCGAGGAAGGCGGCGGTGCCTTCGCCCTTGTCAGCGGTGCCGCAGCTAAGCCCGAACAGAGATGCTTCCAGGAACAGCGCCTCCTGCAGCGGTAGATCGTAGCCGCGGTCGACCGCATCCAGCGAGTAGCGAATGGCGAGCGGGGCCATGCCGGCGATGACGCGAGCGATGGCCTCTCCGCGAGCGAGCAATTGATCGGGGGCGACCACTTCGTTGACAAGACCGACGCGCAGGCAGTCGGCGGCGGACAGAATT
>JAZKAG010000152.1:9596-13189 GCA_040389265.1 Acidobacteriota bacterium | reverse complement strand
CGACCGCCGACACCGACGTCACCGTCGAGCCGTTCTCGGCCGCCATCGCCGGTGTCGTTCGCTCCAAGGAATCGCAGACGGCGTTGAGCTTCGTCGGCAACGACTTCGAGGGCGACGCCTTTGCCGACCAAGCGAGCCAGACGCTGCGTTCCGCCATAGCCGGGGATGAGGCCGAGCTTCACTTCCGGCTGACCCATTTTGGCATGCTCACTGGCGATGCGGAGAGTGCATGCGAGAGCGAGTTCGCAGCCTCCGCCCAGAGCAAATCCATTGACGCAGGCGATAACGGGCTTGCCGCAGGTTTCGATAGATCGCAGCACAGCCTGGCCGCGTAAGGCGAGGTCGCGCCCTTCCACGCCATTGACCTGGGCGAGTTCTTGAATGTCCGCACCGGCAGCGAAAGCTTTTTCTCCAGAACCGGTGAGGATGGCAACGCGGATGGAATCGTCGCTCTGTATGGTGTCGATGGCGAATTGCAATTCGCGCAAAGTGGCGGCGTTGAGCGCATTTAAAACCTTGGGCCGGTTAAGGGTGACGCAGGCGAAGTTATCGCGAATGTCGAGCTGAATATTTTCCAAAGTCGTTTCTTGCATCATGGTGTCGCGAACCCTTTCAATGGAGCCTTCACAAAACGATTGCTGGAAGACTGGTGTATTTATATAGTTGCGCAGAAAACAGATGAAATCGCAACTTCATCGCGCGTCGGCGCAATTTGAGGTTGCCGGGCGCATGGTTTTCGCTGAAAGGCTTTCGTTTGGTTCGCTGCCGGGTGTCGAATACCCGTCGCTCAATTCCCTTTCCAGTTTGGAGGAAACTACGTTGAAAATGTTTGCTGCAGTCCACCCATTCGCGATCATTCTGCTGGTTCTGAGTGCAGACGCGTTCACCCTGAATGGTCAAAACGTCGATTCGCATGCGCTGCGAGCCACCGCTCACGATTCTCATTTCCCTGCCGCTGCGAAGCCCGGGGAAGCCTTCAACGGAATGGGCGTTGCGAGCGACGGGACAATTTATTACGTGCTGTCGTCGGCCGAATACAACATCCCGGGACAGATGTATTCGTTCAACCCGAAGAGTGGGGCCATCACGCACATTGCGAATTTGAACGATGCGGTGGGCCAGGGGAACATCAAGGCAGTGGCGCAAGGGAAGAGTCACGTCAACTTTGTGCAGGATGGAGACAAGCTTTATTTTTCGACGCACTTGGGTTACTACAACAATGCCGGCGGGGTGGAGCGGACGGCTCCCGCCCCCAACGGGTATCGGCCTTATCCGGGTGGACATTTTGTCGCGTATGACATGAGGACGGGGAAGTTCACGAACCTTGCGACTGCCCCGGGTGGTCAAGGCATCATCAGCATGAATATGGATGTCGAGCGGGGTCGCTTGTATGGCATCACGTGGCCGGCTGGCGACTTTTTGCGCTATGACCTGAAGACGAAAACCTTGAAAGATCTTGGAACCTTGTTTCATGGCGGAGAACTAGGCACCTTGGGGAGTACCTACCGAGCGATCTGCCGAAGGATCGTGATCGATCCGCGGGACGGCTCGGCCTACTTTACGACGGGAGATGGCGCTATTCATCGCTATGACTATGCCGCGGATAAAGTCGGGACGGTGGCGGGCGTGAGTCTCAAGAAAGATTATTTCGGATCGTACAATCCGTCGTTGCATGGCATGGCTTACAACTGGCGAGCGGCAATCTGGGTGCCCTCGGAGCAGGCGATCTACGGCGTGAACGGCCGCTCCGGCTATTTGTTTCGCTTCGATCCCAGTGCGCGAAGCGTCGAGGTACTGGCGCGGCTGACATCAGAAGCCTCGAAAAAAACCGGTATGTTCGACGGCATGGAATATGGATACCTTGGGCTGGTGCTGGGATCGGACAGACACACGCTCTACTACCTGACCAGTGCTCCGCTGGCGGGCGGCAAGAAAGAGCCGAAGAAAGGCGAAGAACAGAAGGAGGGGACAGATCTGATCACCTACAACACTTCAGATCACAAGTATGTGGACCATGGCCAGATTTTGCTGAGCAATAGAAAGCCCGTCGACCCGTCGCAGAGCCTGGTGATGGGTCTGGATGGAACGCTGTATACGTTGTCGTACTTAGTAGAAGATGGCAAGAGCGGCATCGAGCTGATCAGCTTTCATCCGTAGAGGCATTATGCCTCGCTCTGCGGTCGTTTTCATTCAACCGGCGAGGCGCGGTAGATCAACGCGCAACGTTGTACCATCGAGACATGATCAAAGGAGTCACATGGGTGCGCGCGGCGCGCACGGCGGAAGAACTGGAGACGCTGGAAAGTTTTTTTTCGGCGCTGGGGTTCGAGCCCGGCAAAGGATCGTCGGGCGAGCAATTTCGCACTGCACCTTTTCTTGCGCCGCTGGGCAATCTGGAATTTGTGACGGGAAAAATGTCGGCCACGCCGGAAATCCTAATTGAGGTGACGGCATTGGAGGCGGTGCATGGAGTTGCGGCGAACTGGATGAAGAAAAATTCCGTCGCGACTGAAGTCGGCCGAAAGATTTCGACCATCGCGCAGACCCACTGGAATTCCCGCCTCTTTACGGCGGAGCCGGTACCGGGCGTGGTGTTCGGATTCTGGGAGTCGGAGAATGTGGACCACGGCAAGCCGGTGGCGATTGAAGGTGACCTGAGCGCTGCCGGAATGCGGTTCGGCATTGTGGTCTCGCGCTGGAACGCGGTGATTACGGATCGGCTGCTGCAGGGAGCCCTGGATGCGTTGTTGCGCAGCGGCGCGACAAAAGATGCGATCAGGGTGGTGCGTGTTCCAGGCTCGTGGGAAATTCCGGGGGCGGCGCGCCTGCTGGCGGAAAGCAACAACGTAGATGCGATCGTGACCTTGGGCGTGCTGCTGCGAGGTGAGACAGCGCATTACGAAGCGATCTACACAGAAGTGTCGCGCGGTATCGGACAGTCGCAGCAGGAAACAGGCGTGCCGCATGCATTTGGAGTGCTGACCTGTGAAACGCTGGAGCAGGCTCTCGATCGCGCTGGACTGAAGATGGGGAACAAAGGATTTGAAGCGGCGCTGGCGGCAATTGAGATGGCGTCGGTGAAGAAGAAAATTGTAACTCCTACTGTGACAGATATGACGGCGGACCTGTAGATTATGGGAAAACGCCGTAAATCCCGCGAAATCGCGATGCAGATGCTATTCCAGGCAGACATGGGAAAGCAGAGCGAGGAAGATGTGCAACGCACATTCTGGCAGGCGCGCGAGAAGGTCGACCCGGGAACACAGGGGTTCGCCGAGGATATTTTTCGTGTGGCGATCGCGCGACAGAAAGAGATTGATACCTATATTGCGACGGCCAGTGAACATTGGCGACTGGAGCGAATGGCGGCAGTGGATCGCAACCTGCTGCGGGCTGCCATCGCGGAGATGCTGGGATTTCCGGCGACGCCGCTGCCCATCATCATCAACGAAACTCTGGAGATTGGGCGATTGTATGCAGCGCCGGAATCAATTCATTTTCTGAATGGGATTCTGGATGCAGTGGCGCGGGCCCTCCCGCGTACCGCCAAACAACTGTCGTTGTTCCTGTCGGACTGCGGCATGACACTTCCC
>JAZKAG010000152.1:4034-9586 GCA_040389265.1 Acidobacteriota bacterium | reverse complement strand
TGGTCCCTCGGCTTCGCTGGGGGATGGCACTTCTCGATTCAATTTGAAAAACTGGCAGGAACGACCGGGCCAATCCCATGTCTCCGAAGCGAGATATGGGCACCCAAATTCTTTTTTCTATCGCTAAGTCTTTTTGGCCGAAGCGGCGGTGGCGGAACCCTGCGTAGGCCGTGGACGAGCCGCGAGGAATAACGCGGGTACCGGACTTCCCTTGGTGCATGCCAGGTATGGATTGGCCGGCGCATTGGTTGTGGTGGCGCAGGTCAAACCGGGGTTGTAGGTCTGGGTGTCGGTTAATGTCGACGTGTTGATCAAGTGAACAAGGTCGTCATGACTGGTCGACGCGTAGAACGCGGTTGTGTCGGGGCTGAAGGTGCCAGCCACGGGCGCTCCTGACTGACCGGTCAGGGCGACATTGATAACGTTGCCACTGGTCGGCTTCCCTGCGGGACAGTTTCCTTGCGACGACTGAAGCGCTGTGCAGGGAACCTTGTATGCAGGCAGGGTGTTATTGCCCGCGGTTGGGCTCGTAGGTTCGAAAGTGACGAAGGCCAATTGTGAATTCGGAGACACTACCACTTGGTTGATGGATCCGACGCTGGGTGTAGTCAGACTGAATTGCTGCGGACTGCTGGGGAAATTCAACGCAGTCTTCAGCGGGCACGCTCCATCGGGGATCTGAACGCCAATGTCGGTGAGTTGACCACCGCTGCCAGCGGTTGCACCAATGATGTGGTAGCCGTCAGTAGTGGCGGCCAACTCATCGGTTTGCGCGCCCACAGTGGCGGCGTTGGGATAGTATTCCGTCGGATTCACAGCCTTGGTTGGATCCAGTAGGCCAGTCGGTGGTGGCCCAGGACTCTGGGCGGCATTATTCGGACCCAGAGCGCAATATCCAAAAGCGGTGGTCGGAGAGCCACCCGCATACGCGCCGACGCCGGGAATCGTGACAGCGACACTCTTGGAGTTGACCGGGCAGTTGCCGCTCTGACCATTCTCAGTGCAGACGTGCCAGCCGGTGAAGGTGTTATAGGTGTAAAGCGTATTTTCGCCGGTGATATAGACGGTTTGGCTGTCCTGCGTAAATTGGGCGGCGTAGGGCGGATGCACCTCAACCGAGGGATCAATGGGCTGGCTGTTGACGTCGCAAGGGATGGTTGGCCCAATTGCGCCAAAGGAAATCACCGAGGCGGCCAGGTTGCCGATGGGTGGCGTGTAGAGATAGAACAACTGGCGACAGGGGTCGTGAATAACGACCAGGGTGTCATTGGGAGCGACTGCCAGCACGGTGCCTGGAACGCCGGGGGTCTGGGAAGTCAGGGTGGTGCCCGCGGTGGGAGAGATGGCTGCAATCATCAACTCGGCGCTACTGCCCATGAAGAGGTCGTTGCCGTTCTCGTCCATCACCATGGAATTGGGCTGATAGGGCAAGCGGATCGGATTTCCCACATTACCGCTTTGAAAGTCGAGCGGCACCAGGTTCAGCGACTGCGGACTGGCCATGTAGAGTAGCGCCTGGCTGGGTCCGGGAGTATGAATATCAATCGGGTTGCTGCTGATGGGCAGGCCGGTGCTGAGGTTGCCTATTTCATTCTGCGGCGCGGGATTGCAGACGGACGGCAGACACTGGGCAACGATAGCGGCATCGCTGGGATAAGAGGGATTGACCGAGCCACTATTGCTGACGGGAATATTGATGGGATCGTTCGACGAGTAGAGAAGCTGCAATCCGCTGATGGGATTGTTATTGGTGTCGAGGATGGTAGTTGTCAGCGGTTGAATATTGCCGGTGTTGACGGTGACACTTTTTTGTCCAGTCGTACCCACGGTGAGCTGAATGCTCTTGGCCGGGCAGGTAAAGAAATATCCGGCGGTACTGGTGGCCTGCGCGATGGTCGCATTGATGACGGTGGATCCGGGTAAATGCGCGGTGGCGACGCCATTCTGGTCGACGGAGACAACGCTCGAATTTTGCGGAGCAAAGTTGAGATGGCCAGCGTTGCAGGTGATATCTGTCGAACCGCTGTACACCGTGGCGGCCAGTTGCGCTGTCTGATTTTGAGACAAGCAGCTGTTCAAGGCGTAGACCGGAGCATTTTCCGGCGAGCCGGTGCTTGGATTATTGGGGCACGTATGCACCGCACTTGACCCGCCTAACAACACACTGGTAATGGGCGGGTGCACGAAGACGGGAACAGGATTGCTGGTGGCCCCGCCGCCGCTGGCGGTCAGGTAGGCCAGGCCGCCGTGAGCGTTGAATATAGGGCTGCCGGCCTGAGGAGGAATGCAGGTGGTGAAATTCGGAACGCCGTTGCCGGAATTCCGGTTCCATGTTCCGCCACATACCTGGCCGGAGGGCGAAACATCAGCCAATTGAAGGCTGGTCGTGCCGTAGGTATATGTTCTTACAGTGACGGAGGTACCTTTGCAATTGACCGCTGTAGGATTCGACAGAGACGCAACCTGTCCGTAGCTGAGCGAAAGCCCGTAAACGGCGGGCTCGAGGTCAATCTTGGCAGGAGCATTCAGTTGAGCGCCGCTCTGGAAACCGCTGCAGAAGTTCCCTCCGTAATCATGAGCGCAACCAGTGGTGGATAGACCGACGGGTAGGGATAGAGCCAGAAGAACCGCAAAAAATACGAACCGCCGCATTGAACCTCCCCGCCGCCGCTTGGCGCGGACTGGCGGTTACTAAGTACTGCCGTGGTGACTGTGTCAGCTATTTCATTTTAGAGCATTTTCATCTATACGGGGCCGGACGAGCAGCATTTCCGGGTCGCTTTTCTGGCGAATCGGATGCGGGGTGGGCAGCGTGAAGACTTGCGGATAGAGGCGGGACTATCGCGCCGCGGGAATCCGGATGGAGTTGGCAGTACAGTCGCGCACGGCATGGCAAGCAGTCAGCTGCAGATTCCTGGCAAGGCAAAATTCCACGCCAGAAAGATAGCGATTGTGGCAACTGATGACGATGTCGTCAGGAGACATTTCTGGATTGGCTTCGGTGAACATCTGCTTGATCTCATCCGCGCTGCGGGTGGTGGTCCGGCTAGGACTCGCAAGCGCCGATGGAATTTTGATGGAGTTCCAGGCCTTGCGGATGACGCCGAAATATTGTTCGGCGGTGAGGCCGGAGCAGGTTCCGTGGGTGGTCCACTCATGCTGGATCAGGTGGGGGTCGGGCATGATGTCGAGCATACTGTTGAGATTTGATAATCCAGGCTCACTAGAACAGGCCGATGGCCATTGGCCATCGTTGAACTGCGGCCACAAGCCGTGGACGACAAAGCCGGGATGATCGCCTCCACACTGCTGGGCATTGGGGTGGCCGTGGCAATATTCCGGAGACCAGGAGAGCGTGAACAGGTAATAGTCGAAGTGACCACTGGGAGCTGGGACGTTGGCGGACTCGGCATTGGCGATGCGCGCCTGGGCAATTTTCGCAGCCGGTGGCGTCGCAGGCTGCGTGCAGCCGGCCGTCAGCAGCAGCGAGAGCGCAGACAGAACCAGCAGACATCGCAGCATATTTTCCCCTTCCACCTGAACGCGAAAACGAGTAAAGCTTAGTGCACCAGGTCGCCCACGGATTTCCAGGGCTTGCCCTGCGATTCCGCAACGGGCTTGCAGGTGATGTTCCCGTCATACGTGTTCACGCCATCCTGCAGGCCAAGATCAGCTTGAATCGCCGCCTTGGCACCGAGCGTTGCCAGCCGCAGCACATAGGGGAAGGTCGCGTTAGTGAGGCCGAGGGTCGAAGTATGGGGCACTGCCGCCGGCATATTCGTGACGCAATAATGCACCACGCCATCCAGCACATAGGATGGATCGCTGTGAGTGGTGGGACGCGCCGTCTCAATGCAACCACCTTGATCGATGGCGACATCGACAATGACGGCGCCTTTCTTCATGGTGGAGACCATGGCCTTGGTGACAATTTTTGGAGCCGCAGCACCGGGGATCAACACTCCGCCGATGAGAAGATCGGCATCGCGAGCGGCGCGGCTGACGTTGTAGGAGTTCGACGCGAGAGTGTAGACGCGGCCGTTGAAGATGTCGTCCAGTTCGCGCAGGCGGTTCAGGTTCATGTCGATGATGGTGACTTTCGCGCCCATGCCCAGCGCGACTTTAGCTGCGTTGGTGCCGACGATGCCGCCGCCAATGATGCAGACATTTCCCGGAGGCACACCGGGGATACCGCCGAGCAGAACGCCGCGGCCGCCTTTTTCTTTTTCCAGATGCGCCGCGCCGACCTGCACGGACATGCGGCCTGCAACTTCTGACATGGGCGTCAGCAGGGGTAGAGTGCCGGCTTTATCGCGGATGGTCTCATAGGCGATGCCGATAACTTTTTTCTCCAGCAATTTCGCAGTCAGCGCCGGCACCGGAGCCAGGTGCAGATAGGTGAAAAGCACCAGGCCTTCGCGGAAGTGGCCATACTCTTTCTCGATGGGCTCCTTCACCTTGACGATCATGTCGGAGAGACGCCAGACGTCATAGGCCGAGCCGACAATTTCCGCGCCCGCGGATTGATATTCGTCGTCGGGCAACGAGGAGAGGGCCCCCGCATGGGTCTCGACAAGCACCTCGTGGCCTGCTTCGACCAGCGCTTTAACGCCGGCAGGGGTGACGCCGACACGGCTTTCGTGGTCTTTGACTTCTTTGGGAACGCCGATAATCATATTTGCTTCTCCTACCGAAATGGCCTGCTCAAAAAATGTGCCGTTCTCGTGGCGGGAAGTGAACCTATTCTCCCGTGTCGATCTGGGCGCGTTGCAGGCGATCGGAATAATCGACGTAGACAGACTTCCACGTCGTGTAGAAATCCAACGCGCCGCTGCCGCCTTCGCGATGGCCGTTTCCGGTCTGCTTGACGCCGCCAAATGGCAGATGCACTTCTGCACCGATAGTAGGCGCATTAATGTAGACGATGCCGGTGTCGATGTCGCGCATGGCGCGATAGGCCTGGTTCACGTCGCGGGTGTAGATGGCTGCGGAGAGACCATAGTCGACATCATTGGCGATTTGAAGTGCGTGTTCGAAAGTGTCAAACTCCAACAAACTGAGCACGGGGCCGAAGACTTCTTCGCGGGCGATGCGCATGGCCGGTTTCACTCCGCCAAAGATCGTGGGAGCGAAGAAATATCCATCCGCATAGGCTTTGCCCTGGAGACGCTTGCCGCCGCTGAGAAGTTTTGCGCCTTCATCGGTTGCGATCTTGACGTACATGGCGCTGGTTTCCACCTGTTGCTGATTCACCAGCGGACCGACCTGCACGCCTTTTTCCAGGCCGTTGCCGATGCGCAGCTTGCGGGCGCGCTCGACTAACTGCTCCGTGAAGCGGCGAGCGATTTTCTTGTGCACCAGGATGCGACTGGTGGCGGTGCAGCGCTGGCCCGTGGTCCCGAAAGCTCCCCACAGCGCGCCTTCGACGGCGAGATCGAGATTGGCGTCGTCCATCACGATCATGGCGTTCTTGCCGCCGAGCTCAAGCGAGCACGGCTTAAAACCAGACGCTGCAGCCATGCCGACTGCACGACCGACTTCACTCGATCCGG
>JAZKAG010000152.1:2949-4024 GCA_040389265.1 Acidobacteriota bacterium | reverse complement strand
GATGGCATTGACATCAGGATGCTCGACCAGCGGCATGCCCACCTGGCTGCCGGAACCGGAAACAATGTTGATGACGCCAGCCGGCAATTCAGCATCGAGCAGCGCCTGGACAAGGTTATAGGTGGAGAGCGGCGTGGCTTGCGCGGGTTTAATGACGCAGGTATTACCGCAGACGATGGCCGGCAGCAGCTTCCAGCTTGGGATAGCCATGGGAAAATTCCACGGAGTAATCATGCCGCAGACGCCGACTGGCATACGCACGCTCATGGCAAATTTATTCTGCAGCTCTGACGGCGTGGTGTTGCCGAACATGCGGCGACCTTCGCCGGCCATATAGTACGCGGTGTCGATGGCTTCCTGAACGTCGCCACGGGTCTCCTCCAGCACCTTGCCCATTTCGCGAGTCATGTCGCGGGCGTATTGCTCTTTGCGTTCGGTGAGGATTTCGCCGGCGCGGAAGAGGATCTCGGCGCGCTTGGGTGCGGGCACCAGGCGCCAGGTTTTGAAGGCTTCTTTGGCGGCAGCGACGGCGTCGTTGACATCTCTTGTATCGGACGAGGGAAAGATGCCGACCAGGTCGCGGTTTTTCGCCGGATTGCGATTCTCAAATGTTTTGCGGGAGTGGGCACTAACCCATTTGCCGCCAATCAAATTCTTGAAGTTCCTGGTCGATTGCTTTGTCGTTGCCATTGCCTTCACTGCTTTCTTTCATGCTGAAATTCGAAGCTAACCTTACTGCCCGATAGAGGATACAACAAAGGTTCCTCCTCAGATGTGATTGCGGTTCTAGTTGACGGAAGCGTGGCTCAATGAAACCGGGAATGAGCCGCTCAGCGTAGCCCACCTCGCGCCTGTTTCGATGCAAGCCACTTCCGGTATACCAGTTCGACTTCGTCTCTTGTGGTGTCGAACCACGTGCCCCATTCCGTGGAAGACAATTCAAATCCGTGGCAGACTTCATTCATGCTGTTGTTTATCGCGAGGAACCCGGTACTACCATCGCGATCGTCTATGGATGGCCATCGGGCGATCTCCTGTTGGAGAACATTGGCCTCAACGCCCAGTCGGGAGTGTT
>JAZKAG010000152.1:1362-2939 GCA_040389265.1 Acidobacteriota bacterium | reverse complement strand
CTTCAACATGTGCAGCCGTCGCCTTCATGCACTGCAATACGATGCGCTGCTCTTTTGCAGATACATTTTTGAGTGCGGGTGCTGATCGGGCCGTCCATCGGCCAATGGCGATGAATAGCAGACCCAGCCCGAAGAATGTGAGCAACAGTCCCGCAGTGTGGAGAAGAGCGCTCGGCAATCCTATGGTATCGACATCGATGAAGTGATACGGGTACCAGTGGACAACGAAGCCGCGCGCCAGGGTGTAGGCGGTGTAAAGGAGAGGATAGCTGAGCCAGCGAACGGCGTCGCTCCAACGCAGCGAAAATTTTGGAACGAGGAAGACCCAGAACACAACGTAGAGCACGGGAACGACATCATGCAGCAAGACGTCGGCAAGCTTTTGCATGCCCTGCGGATTCCACATGTGTCGCAGCAGCAAGCTGTAGGTGATGCCGACCACCGCAATATAGACGGCGATGGCAGACTCAATTGAGGGTTGTAGGAAAAATTGTCCAGTCCCGGAATATCGCACCAGCCATGGAAGCGTGGTGCAAAGAGCAACCAGTAAGTTGGTCAGAATGGTAAAGAAGCTGAAGTAATTGATGACCGCGTGTAAGAAGGAGCCGGGCACAGCCTGCCGCACCATTAGGAATAGCTGCAACAGCAGCGCGAACCACGCAATTGCGGCAATCAACACCATGCCGGCGCGCATCGACGGAGTGAGACTGGTTCCGGGGTTCACGGAAGTTTCGGCCATAGGCTTCTATCGGCTGGAAGACAATTTATTTCAGCCCCACTCAAGACAATCACGCTTGAGTGGGTCACCGTGCCTTTTCACGCAGAGAAGGATCGCAACCTCTTAAGTCATCCGCTGGCGGATGCGATCCGCCTCGGATTCACGCCATCGCTCGCGACGCCAATTCAGAGCTTACTGCCGTCCGAAGCGATAGACCATCCCTAGCATGATGGATTGGTTATGTGAGATGTCGCCGCCGAAGTTGTCGATCAGCATGTGCGGAGAAAGCCTGATAGCGAGGCCGGGGCTCAGGTTGTAGTCCAGGTTGAGGCTGGGGATGGCAGCACCGACATTGCTGGCAGGATAGAAACCCTCCGACTGTGGCGGAAAGGGACCCGTGTTCTTATCGAAGTAACCGAAGACATCGCCCAATTGCAGGGATGCACTGACAGAAAATTTTGAGTTGCCATAGAAGCGATAGATGGGGCCAATGGTGAATGGGAACACGGCGAATTTCGCGTTATATGTGTTGTTGCCACCGCCATTGACGGCGCCCAGTGAATTATTTCCGTAGTCACCGCGAGCGTCGGCCATGATGCCGAAGCGAGGATTGAAATAGCGGGTTGCGCCAACGATCCAGCCGCCCATGCCGGAGTTATGCAGATCCGGGCCTGGTCGAAAGCGCATGTACTCGCCGCCGACATAGACCTCCCATCGATGCGTGTACGTCTCTGTAACCAGCGCGGCTTCGCGGCGCTGCTTGGTAGCAAGACGGCGATTTTCCAGACTGCGGCGAGTGGTGGCGGTCTGCTCCGGGGCGGAGGAGGGGGTGGCCGCGGGCGGCAGGGGGGTGGGGACC
>JAZKAG010000152.1:0-1352 GCA_040389265.1 Acidobacteriota bacterium | reverse complement strand
GCGGAGGAGGATGAGGACTTGGGCTGCAGTTGCGGAGTTGCTTCCTGGGCGTGCAATGGCGGAGCCACGCAGCTGACAATGAATAGCAGGGCGAAAGATGCGAGGCTGAAACCGAGGGAGCGAAAGCCGGAAGCAGCAGCGCGACGCGGTGACATGAATCTGAAAATTGGCACGGGAATGGAACGGGCTCCCTGGGTGAACTGAGACAGCACTTTTTTCTCCTAAGTCTCCATTAAATCATTTAAATGATTTACGAGGGTTGCGGGACGTAGGTAGTCTATCTGTACTGCGGCCAGAGAGGCGAAGGCGGCGCTGCTTTCAACATCTAAAAATTTACCGAGCTTGGAGAATTTATGAAGTTTTTGATTGGGCTGATCGTGGGGCTGTTGCTGCTGCCCCTTGGCGCGTTTTTTTATTTGCATTATGGGAATCCTCCAGTCGCTGTGGCCGATCCGCCGTTTACTTTTGAAAAGCAAATTGTGCATATGCCGCTGCATGCGCGGGTTGCGAAAGACATGCCGAAAAGCGTTCCCATTCAACCGACAGCAGACAACCTGGTCGCGGGAGCGCAAACCTATCGAGAGAACTGCGCATTTTGCCATGGCTTGAACAATCAGAACTCCACCGTGGCGCCGCACATGTACCCGCAGGCCCCCCAGCTATGGCATGCGCATGGCAGCAACAATGTGGTGGGCGTCAGCGACGACCCGCCGGGTGAGACGTATTGGAAGGTCGCGAATGGAATCCGCTTGACAGGGATGCCGTCGTTCCAGCAGGTTCTGTCTTCCACACAGATTTGGCAGGTAAGCCTGCTGCTGGCCAATGCCAATAAGACGCTGCCGCAAGCAGCGATGGATATTCTGGCCAGGCCGCTGACGTTCCAATCGCAGGCAGAGCCGCCATCAACGACGCCACCATCGACGCTGCAGACTCCGAAATAGCCATGCGCTGAATTACCGAGCTGGCTTAGGGGCCGGATCGCCACTATCCGATTGCTTCGGCGATTCCATGTTGTAGCAAAAATAAAATCGCAGGGCCACGTATGGCCCTTTGAACTCTTTTGGAAGCGGCGGATATCTGGATTTTTTGATTGACTTCCAGGCGGCATGATCCAGTGCCGAATTCCCCGACCGAGACGCGAACGCCATACTATGGCGTCGGATTTTCCCCATCACGCTGAATCTCAAACTGGATGCTCACTTGGCCCTTGGCTCGCTGAGGGTATTCGGCCTCCTTTGGCATTAGAAAATTCCAGTCGACATCGGTGATGGAATAGCACTCCTCCACATATGGCATGATATCGACGCCGGGGGCTCTTGAAAGTACGTCTACTCCACGAGGAAGTGGATTCG
>JAZKAG010000151.1:26075-29223 GCA_040389265.1 Acidobacteriota bacterium | reverse complement strand
TAGGTACCACCAGGGAGATTGCGCTGCAATCGACTGCAAGCCCAGCTCAGCCGCATCACGCGTCCCCATCGATCAATATGGAGCGGCCGCCGCAGACAGCAAATGTTCCCGCATCGATCGCCGGCTACCCTTCATCCAAAGCGCAAGTAACAAGCGTGAGGTTCAACCGATGCCGACAACCGTGAACCGCCAGACCGTAGACCTGTCGCAATATCCAAATCTCGTCGTCATTTACCTGGGCATGCGCGTCAATCGCACCGCAGGATTGAAAACGCTTTTCGGTTTCGGGCCAAAGATTTCCGCCTCCGTCGCAGCTCATCCCCGCGGCTTGTTGCTTCATGAGAACTTCGTCCTTTCAATTTTCCCCATGCATGTCGGCATGCGGCAATATTGGACGGATATGGAGTCTCTGCTGTCATGGTCGCGATCAGAACCGCATCGACAGTGGTGGAAGAATTTTCTTCGCGACAGCGGCGGCACCGGCTTCTGGCATGAGACCTATCTGATGCAGGGTGGGATGGAAGCCATCTATGATGACGTCGCACAACCGATCGGCATGATGCGGTTCGCTCCGCTTCAACCCGCTCGCGGAGCCATGTTTGGAGCCGCGAAGCGCGC
This sequence comes from Acidobacteriota bacterium, assembly GCA_040389265.1. Classification (GTDB taxonomy): domain Bacteria; phylum Acidobacteriota; class Terriglobia; order Terriglobales; family Acidobacteriaceae; genus JAKAAZ01. The sequence goes on along the minus strand of JAZKAG010000151.1, from coordinate 28,605 downwards.
CGCCCGCGGCGCGGAACAGGAACCCGTCGTGCACGAGGAAGATTTGTACGGAAAATAGGCACGCCAGCATTACTTTCGTTCAGTAAAAGTGTTCGCTATTGTTTCGCCTATTCCCATTTTGGTGCTAAAATCCCGCCAGTACCCAAAGTGGATTTCGATTGTTTTATTCGATACCAATACCGGTCGTAGCGTGTCGCGGACAATTCAATCCCAACTCATCCCCGGAGATTAGAAATGGCAGACGATAAAGAACGCACACGTGCAATCGACCTGGCGCTCTCCCAGATTGAAAAGCAATTCGGTAAGGGATCCATCATGCGCCTCGGCAGCAAAGAGGCGATCGTCCCCATTTCGGTCATCTCCACCGGATCCATTTCCTTTGACGCCGCGCTCGGCGTCGGCGGCGTTCCGCGCGGCCGCGTGATTGAGATTTTCGGGCCGGAATCCTCCGGCAAAACGACCATCACGCTGCAGATTATCGCGGAGGCGCAAAAGGCCGGCGGTATGGCTGCCTTTGTGGATGCCGAGCATGCGCTCGATCCTCAATATGCGAAGAAGCTCGGCGTCGATGTCGACAATCTGCTGATCTCTCAGCCCGACTACGGCGAGCAGGCCCTCGAAATTACCGAGGCGCTGGTCCGTTCCGGCGCCATCGACGTGCTGGTCGTCGACTCAGTCGCCGCGCTGGTTCCAAAGGCGGAGCTCGATGGCGAGATGGGCGATTCGCACATGGGATTGCAGGCGCGGTTGATGTCGCAGGCACTTCGCAAGCTGACCGGAACGGTTTCGAAGTCGCGTACCTCGCTCATCTTCATCAATCAGATTCGCGAAAAGATCGGCGTCATGTTCGGCAATCCCGAGACCACGACCGGCGGCCGCGCACTGAAATTTTATTCGTCCGTGCGTGTCGATATTCGTCGCATCGCTGCCGTCAAGGAAGGTGACGTCGTCGTCGGTTCCCGCACCAAGGTGAAGATCGTCAAGAATAAAGTAGCCGCGCCCTTCCGCGAAGCAGAATTCGACATCTTGTACGGCGAAGGCATCTCGCGCGAAGGCGATGTCCTGGACTTGGCCGTGCTGCACAACATCGTCGAAAAATCCGGCGCCTGGTACAGCTTCTCCGGCGAACGCATCGGGCAGGGCCGCGAAAACGTCCGCCAATACCTGAAAGACAATAAAGACACCTTCGCGCGTATCGAAACCACCCTGCGCCAGAAACTCGGCATCGCCGCCAGGAGCGACGCGCCCGAAATTCCCGCGATCCCCGTAAACGGAGCCGCCGCCGCGCAGGAAGTCGTCAAGACCGCAGGAAAAAGATAACCATCGTTTTTAGGTGTCCGAACCAAGGGCGACCGATCAACGATCGCCCTTTTTCATTCCGTCAGGCGGTGCGGTTGCATTGCTTGTTCCACGCCTGCCCCTTACAATCCAATGTGTTGTGAATACCGTCCGCGCTATCTATCCCGGAACCTTCGATCCGCTGACCAACGGTCATCTTGACCTGATCGCGCGCGGCTCCAAAATTTTCGATCACCTGGTCGTAGCCATCCTCAATAACTCTGAAAAGCAGCCCCTCTTTACTGTCCAGGAGCGGGTGGAGATGATCCGCGAAACCACGCGTGAGTTCAACAACGTCTCGGTCAGCCAGTTCGACGGTCTGTTGGTCGACTTTGCGCGCCTGCAACGCGCCCAGGCCTTGCTGCGCGGCATCCGGGCGATCAGCGATTATGAGTATGAGCTGCAGATGGCGCTGATGAATCGACGCCTGGCACCCGAGCTGGAAACGGTTTTCATGATGCCGGCCGAACAATATTCCTACCTCAGCTCGCGCCTGATTCGCGGCGTCTTTCGGCTGGGAGGATCGGTCGAGGGACTCGTTCCCCCGACGGTCATTGAACGCCTGCACGCCCGCGCCTCCCGCGATCGCGGACAAGACGAATAGGATATTCACCGCTCTCCGAGGATCCCACTTGGCCGGAGCCGTCAACTCTGCGAAACTAGAAGTACTATGACCACCTCAGTTGCCCAGAAAATCTTCGCCGATCGCGTCAACCGGATTGAAGTTTCCGCGACCATGGCCGTGACTGCAGAGGCAGCCAAGCTGCGTGCCCAGGGGATTAACCTGGTCGACTTTGGAGCGGGCGAACCGCACTTTGCGACGCCGCGTCACATCAAAGACGCCGCCATCGCCGCCATCGAAGGCAACTTCACGCGCTATACCGCCGTGAGCGGAATTCCCGAACTGCGCAAAGCGATCGTCGAACGCCACGCGACGGATTTCGGATCAAGTTACACGCCGGACGAAGCGATTTTCACCACGGGCGGCAAGCTGGCCTTGTTCGAGGCAATCAATGTTCTGGTCGATCACGGCGATGAAGTCGTGCTGCCGGTACCGTATTGGGTTTCCTTCAAAGACATTATTCAGTTTGCCGGCGGGACTCCTGTCTATCTGGAAACCAGCGAAGCAGAAAATTTCCGCGTCACTGCGGCCGCGATAGAGCAGTTGATTACGCCGCGCACGCAGTTGTGG
>JAZKAG010000151.1:6198-26065 GCA_040389265.1 Acidobacteriota bacterium | reverse complement strand
TTACGCCGCGTACCAAAGCGATCATTTTAAATTCGCCCTCCAATCCTTCCGGCGCCGTCATCGCTCCCAAGGACCTGGAGCAGGTGGTGCGGCTGGCCCATGCCCGCGGCATCTATGTGCTGCTGGATGAGTGTTACGCCTATCTGCAATACACCGGCGTGCCCATCTCCGGCGGCAGCTTCACGGATTGCAAAGAGCATGTCATTGTGCTCGGCTCGTTGTCGAAGACCTATGCCATGACAGGGTGGCGCGCTGGGTTTGCATTGGGACCCAAGCCAATCATTCAGGCCATCTCCAAAATGCAAAGCCAGAGCACGTCCTCAACCGCGACGTTCGTTCAGAAGGCTTCAGTGGCCGCATTGACCGCATCGCAAGAGTGCGTCGAAGAGATGCGCAAAGATTACATCTCCCTGCGCGACCAGGTGCTGGCTCGCCTCAGTGAAATTCCCGGTGTGCGTTGCACCGTACCGGAAGGCGCATTCTACGTCTATCCGAACATCTCCGCGTTCCTGGGCAAGGGAAAGATCAGCAGTGCCGCCGAACTCTCCACACGCCTGCTGCATGAAGCGAATGTGGTCACGGTACCGGGCGAGGCGTTCGGCACCAATGATCACATCCGTTTGTCCTACGCCGTGTCGCATGCCGATATCGACGAAGGTTTAAAACGGATGAAGGCGTATTTCGCCAAGCTCGCCTGATGTCGGTGCAGGGAACAGTTCGCCAGGCCGGCGCAGCTGATACGGACCGCATTTCCGCGCTGGTGAATCGTGCATTTCTGGCGGAAAGCTGGTTCAAGTCAGTGGACCGCACCAATGCCTCACAGGTGCGGCATCTGCTCAGCAAAGGCGTATTCTTGCTGCTCGAAGAGGACTCGCGATTGTTAGCCTGCGTTTACCTTGAGCCGCGCGGAGATCGCGCCTATCTCGGCATGCTTTCCGTCGATCAGGATGTGCAGGGTCGCGGCATCGGCCACCGCATGATGCAGGAGGCGGAGGATTTTGCCCGCCGTGCAGGTCACGTCGCCATCGATCTGCGCATCGTACATGTGCGCGAAGAATTGCCGCCGTATTATCGCAAACTTGGGTATGTGGACTCTGGCACCGAACCAGCGCCAGATTTTCCCGGCGTGAAAATTCCAATTCATTTCGTCCTGATGTCGAAGCCGCTTCAAAGTTGACTGTTTGCCGCCGCCTGATATGAAAATACTTTCTCCCTTCCGCTTGCGTCCCTGGTTTCGCCCTATGGTTTGGGGCGTCCGCGATCTTGCGCCCTGGTACGACTACAAGATTTCCGACCAGCCGATCGGAGAAGTGTGGCTCAGCGGCAATGACTGTGTCGTGGATACCGGCGACCTGTCCGGCAAAACGCTGGATGAGGTCTTTCACGAGCGCAGGGAAGAATTGCTGGGGCCGGGCGGCGCCCACCAGGAACGCTTTCCGCTGTTGATGAAGGTTCTTTTTCCACGCGAAAAGCTGAGCGTCCAGGTGCATCCCGGAGATGCAATGGCCCAGCAACACGGCGAGCCACACGGCAAAACCGAATGCTGGTATGTGCTGGAAGCGGAACCCGGCGCAGCAGTCGCGCTCGGCCTGCGACCTGGAACCGGCCTGCCCGAAGTCAAAGCCGCCATCGACGATCACACGCTCGAGAACCTGCTCCAATCTGTTCCGGTCAAGAAAGACGAAATGATTTTCGTTGATGCCGGAACCGTTCACGCAATTTTTCCTGGAGTGGTAATGCTGGAGACGCAGCAAAACTCCGACATGACCTATCGCCTCTATGACTATGGCCGTCCCCGCGAACTGCATTTGAAAGACGGTCTGCAAGCCATTCGCTTGCAGACGGAAGCAGGTCCGGTCGTCCCGAAAGTAGATCCCATCAGCGACTCGCAATCAATCGCCGGAGGCCGAGAAATTCTGGTGCAGTCGAAATATTTTCGCGTCGATCGCACCCGCCTCGCAGATGCAACGACAGAAAACTTTTCTCTGCCTGCCGGGAACAAGTCGAATACCGTGCAGCTGATCTTTGTTGCCCTGGGGTCGGGGCAGGTTCAGTCCGCCGGGCAAGCTCCCATTCCACTCCAGCGTGGAGAACTGGCTGTCGTGCCTGCTTGCAGCCCGGAATGGAGTTTCGCATCCGTCGGCTCAGCAGAAATCATACGGGCGATCCCTCAATAATTCGGCAAGGCGACTGGCAACTCCACGCCCAATCGATCCATCTAGTTTGGAATTGTCTTCCCTTGAACGTTTCTTTCGCCGCTGCACCGGTCGCTTTCGTTTACGATGAAACCTATCTTGAATCCATCCCTCGAGTTTCGCCCGTTTATTCTTGCTGGTGGCAGCGGCACACGTTTCTGGCCGCGCAGTCGCAGAACTCATCCCAAGCAAATGCTCTCCTTGAATGGCGAGCGCAGCATGCTGCAACAGACGGTCACCCGCCTGCTACCCCTGGCCGATAGTCAGCACATCTGGATCCTCACCAATGAATGGTTGCTGTCGGCCGTGGAGACGCAGTTGCCGGATGTCCCAAAGTCGCAGATTCTGGCCGAGCCTGTAGCCAGAAATACCGCGCCCGCGGCAGGATTGGCAGCATTTCTATTGGAGCGTCAGGCGCCCCACGCAGTCTTGGGACTTTTCCCGGCCGACCACACCATTCAGCATGGCGAAAAATTCCTGCAAGTCCTGATGGCAGGCAGCGAACTGGCAGCAGCCGGCGAGAACATCATCGTGCTGGGAGTGAAGCCGAGTCGTCCAGAAACTGGATACGGTTACATTGAGACGGGCGATGAACTGAACTCAGACGCATCCCGCGTTCGCCGTTTTACCGAGAAGCCCAACCTGGAGCGCGCCAACGAGTTTATAGCTTCGGGAAATTATTTCTGGAATAGCGGCATGTTTTTGGCCACCGCCCGCACCCTGGCCGATGCAGTTCGCGAGCATCTGCCGGAGACCGCTCCGTATCTGGAAGAAATCGCGCAGGCATTTGGAACTGCCAAATTTGCATCGAAGTTTTCAGAGCTGTATCCCCGATGCGAAAACATCAGTATCGATTACGCCATCATTGAGCCGCGTTCCGCAAAGGGCGAGCATCACTCGAACCTGTATTGTCTGCGCGCGGATTTCGGATGGAATGACCTGGGATCCTGGGCAGCCTTGTACGACCATAGAATGCTGCATGGCCAGAATGTGCGCGATGGCGACAATGTAATGGATACCACCGCGGAAAGCGTGTTGGACGCCAGCGGCAACTACGTCTACGCGCCTGAAAAACACGTAGCCTTGGTGGGCGTGGATAACCTGGTGGTCGTGGATGCCGGCGACGTTCTGCTGATCACCACCCGCGAGGGATGTCAGGATGTCGGCAAGCTAGTGAAGCAACTCCAGCAGGAAAAGCAAGACAAACTGATCTGATCGATCCTTCAAATGGAAACTGTGACGGCCACTGACAATTCCCAAGCAAGCGCTGTAAAGTTCGGCACCGACGGCTGGCGCGGCATCATCGCGGAAGACTTCACCTTCGCCAATCTTCGCGTCGCGGCCAGCGCGATTGCCAATTACATCCTGGCGCACGAAGATCCGGCGCACGGCATCTGCATCGGCTATGACACCCGCTTCGGCTCGCCCAACTTTGCTCAGGCCGCGGCAGAAGTGGTCGCGTCCGCCGGTATTCCGGTGCGCCTCGCCAGCAGTATTACCCCAACGCCCGCGCTATCCCTGGCGGTGCGCGAGAGTGGTTCCGCCGGCGGCATCATGATTACCTCCAGCCATAATCCCTTCCAGTGGAATGGAGTTAAATTCAAAGCCAGCTACGGCGGGTCCGGCAAGCCTACTATGGTGGCTGCCATCGAATCCTATCTGGGCAAGCCGCTGCCGACAACTTCAGTGGCGGGCAAAATTCAGCATGTGGATTTTCTTCCCGCCTACATCGAAAAGATTGCCGGCTTTGTGGATCTGGGAAAGATCGCCGCCAGCGGATTCAGGCTCGCCATCGATTCCATGTACGGGGCGGGCGGCGGTATTCTCGCAGGAATTTTCAGCCGCGTGGATGTCCCCTGTGTGGAGATTCACCGCGAACCCAATCCGCTGTTTCCCGGAATCAATCCGGAACCGATCCTGCCCCATCTTCGAGAACTCCAGCAAGTCGTGGTCGATGAGCATTGCCAGGCTGGATTTGCCACCGATGGCGACGCCGACCGGATTGGCGCAGTCGACGAACAGGGCAACATGGTCGACTCGCACAAAATATTCTCCATCCTGCTGCGTTGGTTAATTGAACGCAAGCAATGGCCCGGCGAAGTGGTGCGAACCTTCAATACCACCCGCATGATCGATCGCATCTGCGCGCGCCACAACCGAAAGCTGCACGAGACCGGGATCGGCTTCAAATATATCTGCGACCTGATGCTGTCTCGCGAAATCTTACTTGGCGGCGAAGAGTCCGGTGGCATAGGGACCGCGCGCCACCTGCCGGAACGCGATGGCTTGCTGAACGCCTTGCTGCTGGCGAATGTCATGGCCGACGAAAACAAGTCTCTTGGCGAACTGGTGGCCGACCTGCAGCAGGAATACGGCGAACATTATTACGACCGCATCGATATGCATATTCCTGATGACGTGAAGAATGGTGCCATCTCGCGGGCACGCGCCGGCGTCAAGAGCTTTGCCGGGATGCAAGTGGAGCGAGTGGAAACTTTGGATGGAATGAAATTCTTTTTGCGCAATGCCGAAGCTACCTCCAAGCCGAGTGCAGCGGAAAGCTGGCTGCTGCTGCGCGCCTCTGGAACAGAGCCTCTGCTGCGCATCTATGCCGAATCCTGTTCGCCCCAGGCTGTGCAGCGCCTGCTGCAGGCCGGTCGGGAATTTACGCTGCAATCCGCCGGTGGTACCCAATGAAGGTCGAGTTGCAGGTCAAGGGCCTGCTCTTTGACATGGACGGCGTGCTGATGAGTTCCATCGGCTCAGTCGAACGTAGCTGGCAGCGGTATGCCGAATCGCGCGGTCTCGACCCTGAACACGCCATCCACCTGGCGCACGGCCGGCGGGCCATTGAGACGGTGCGAACGCTGCGACCCGATCTGGATGACGCCACCGAGCTTCGCTTCATCGAAGATCTTGAAGTGGAAGATAACGAAGGCCTGGTGGTGTTACCCGGGGTCAAGGAACTGCTGGCCGCGCTGCCCGAAGGCTCGTGGGCGGTGGTAACCTCCGCGACGGAACGCCTCGCGCGCAGCCGCATGGCTCACGCGGGAATTATGATTCCAAAGCACTTTGTTACCGCCGAAACGGTGAAGCAAGGCAAGCCCCATCCGGAACCCTATCGGCATGGCGCCGCGTTGCTGGGTGCCGCGCCTGCGGATTGCCTGGTGGTGGAAGACGCTCCCGCCGGGGTCGGCTCAGGCAAAGCAGCCGGCTGTCCCGTGCTCGCAGTTTTAACAACTTATCCTCCCGAAACATTGGAAGATGCCAACTGGCGGGTTCCCACCCTGGCTGGCGTTCAAGCCAGACCCGACGGAACCGGACGGATTCAGCTGCAATTCAATTCGGTCGACTAGCGGAACTGCCATCGGTAACCGGGAGGGTACTCCCGCGGCAATTTCGTGTCCTGCGATGGAAATTCACAATTTTCCTGGATCAAACTCCGCCGCTGCGGGCGTATCATAAATATGTCAGCAGCTCTTCCCCCCGAACAAGCCTGCGACAGACTAGTGATCATGGGAGTTGCAGCGATTCGGTCTCCAAGACTGGATTCGTTTTCTCCCACAAGCAGCGGAGAAGGATAACCTGTTTTTTTTCTCTCTGCGCACACTGTGCTTTTTGTCAGCCAACCCTTTTCTGCCCAGGTGGGTTCTTACTAAAGTAAGTAACCGAGGCGTGCACCATGAATATGACATGCGCAAACAAAGATTGCAGCGCAGAACTGAAATATCTGCGCGGCGGCCGTCTATTTCTGATGGAGCGTAAGCCTTCGGCCCAGACGATTTCTGCTGAGGAGATTGGCTGTGCTCCCGACTCCAAAAGTGGTCCGTTCCAGATCCCGACGATGGCAGCGTCTGCACTGGGTAAAACCCCGGTCGTGATGCGGCGCTACTTCTGGCTCTGCGAACACTGCTCCCAGATTTACTCGATCCGTCGTTGGACTGAAAACGGAATCGAACTTGTCGCACGGTCCAAATCTGTGCAAATTGCGAGATCCGTACTGCCGCACGAATGGACCCTGCCGGGCCTGGTTGGTTAGCGGATTCAACTCTGCCCTCCCCCAGTACCACTTTTCTAATTTTCAGGATTTTTCCATACCTCGGCGTGCGGCTCTGAACTTTCAGCCGCACGCATTCGTTTGCCTGCGTTCCATGCTTTAACGTATTTCCAGTGGACGTAGACAGAATGATTGAAGTGCAGCACAAAACCTTCCAGGCCATCCAGAAATCCCAGGCGGAAAATGTAGTTTTTCACGAACGTCGCAATCGGATTCAGGATCACGTGCCATACAAATCCACCCAGCGACGCGCTTGTTTTCCCTTTGGCGAATAGTTCTCGCGTGCTGTGCGAGCTGTATCGATTCATGTGCTCCAGGTAAAGCTCCAGCTTGGGGTAGGCATAGTGCAGCAGATCGTTCTTTAACGTTCCCTTGGGACCGGCATACTCTGGCGTGCCGTGTGGTTCTGCACCGGCCATGCGCGCCGCACCTCGCTTGAACAGTCGCAGCTTGTGGTCGGGATAAAAGCCGCCATGACGAATCCAGCGGCCAAGAAACAGATTGACCCGCGGCTGCCAATACGCATCAAATCGAGGATTCTCTAACACCTGCTGAATCTCACGCGCCAGCTCCGGCGGCATCACCTCATCCGCGTCCAGAAGATAAATCCAATCGCTGGTGCAGGCGTCGATGGCCAGCGTCTTTTGCGGATTGAATCCCTGAAAATCTCGGTTGAACGAGTGTTTCGCCCCATAGTTGCGGGCAATCTCCGGCGTCCGATCGGTCGATCCAGAGTCGACAATCACAATCTCATCCACCCATCGCACGCTCTCCAGCGTTCGCGGCAGATTCGCCTCTTCATTGCGGGCAATCATCGCAACAGAAAGTGTGGGGCGCATAGGGATGAGTGTATTGCATTCCGGCGCACGCCTGGGCTCGGGGCGGCGTCAAGCTCGGGGAATTGCAGGGGAAAGCAGTTCCCACTTCGCGTTTGAGCGCGCGGAGTAGTCCGCAATCTGCGCCGCATAAGTATCCGCTACGTCTCTGCCGGCATAAAAATCGCGGTACCATTCGACGGTCATTTGCAATGCCTCGTCAAGCTTCAGCACCGGAGTCCACGACAATTCCTTGGCAGCTTTGCAGCAGTCGAGGCGAAGCATCGGCACTTCCTGCGGATGTGCGCCCGGCTGCACATTCCATTTCGCCTCCGCTCCCCATGCGGCCGCGAGCTTCTCCACAATCCACTCCACCGTTCGCACCTCGCTGGCGCCCGGGCCAAAGTTCCACGCACCCGAATAGCGCGCCGGATCGTCGTACAGCGCCTCGGCCAGCAGTAAATATCCACGCAATGTTTCCAGCACAAACTGCCACGGCCGTTTTGCCTTTGGATTGCGCAACACCACCGGCTTGCCTGCGGCGAAGCTGCGAATCATGTCGGGAACCAGCCGGTCTTTTCCCCAGTCGCCGCCACCCAGCATGTTTCCGGCGCGCGCCGAAGCCACGCCAACTCGACGGGCTGCCGCGCCATCCCCGCTGAAGAAGGAATCGCGAAACGACTGGACCACCAGCTCCATGCAGGCCTTGCTGCTGCTGTAAGGATCGTTGCCACCCAGCCGATCCACTTCGCGGTACGCCCAATCCCAATCCTGATTCTCGTAGCATTTGTCAGTTGTGACCACCAGCACGGCTCGCACCGAATCACACCGCCGCACACCTTCCAGAAGCGTCGCCGTCCCGATCACGTTGGCTTGGTAGGTTCCGATCGGATCCTGCAGCGCTTTGCGTACAAAAGGTTGCGCCGCCATGTGGATTACAACATCCGGCCGGCTCGCGATCAGCGCTGCATGCAGTGCAGCAGCATCGCAAATGTCTCCTCGTACGGTTTGCATCGGAACCACATACTTGCCTTCCGTGGATGAGGTCGCTGACGAAGTCGAATAGCCGAACACTTCCGCCCCTAAAGATTGCAGCCAGATCGACAGCCAGACTCCCTTGAATCCACTGTGTCCTGTGATAAAGACGCGCTTGCCGCGCCAGAATCGATCTGCCAATGCAGCCATGCTTCCATACCTTTCCAACGCCGTGCCCAAGTTCCATCGTTTTGCAGTGTATTCCATGGGGAGCGCAGTGGGCGATTCGACGATCGGCTCAATGTGCGACGAGACATTGCCGCCAGAGCCAAAATGGAATCGAGCGCGAGCTCTCAAACGTGATGGCAGCTTTCAAGCGCGCGAATCACTTTGAGCGCATTCGCCAGTGTTCCGGTTCCCACTTCGTTTTCGAATCTCTTTTGCATCGTATCGAATGCCGCGATGACGCGCAGCGCGCAACGCTTTCCCGCGGGCTTCAGCGTCAGCAGATATCCCCGTGCGTCGGCCGGATCGATCTTCCGCTGCAGCATACCCTTGGCTTCCAGCGATGAGACAGCGTGACTGATGTTGCCTCGCGTCGTGGCAAAGGTTGCGGCCAGGTGCGATGGCTTGATGGGCCGGGGAAACTCGAAGAAAATTGCCGCCAGCACAAGGCCCTCCATAAATCCCAGTTCGTCGACAGCAAACGCCTTCGCCGCAACTGCATCAAATCGCAATGCCGCGCGTTTCACTGTGAACATGGGGCTCTCGCGTAGGAAGGCTTCGATGCGCATCATTTCAAAAATAGTTTACAGCAGCAATTATTTAGAGCAATACAAAAGTATCCTTGTGCCCACTGCAATGTTCCTGAATCATGAGGCAGAGGTGTCGTTTTGATCGAATCGCTTCCGTCTATCGCTGAACGGATGTCTCGCAGGGAGATTCCGGCTTGACCGCATTACGCTGGTTTCTTCTCTTTTTCCTGTGCGCCACTACGGTTTGCGGCTTTAGCCAGCAGAGTTCGCCCCTCCCCGACGCCCCCGCTGCCAGCGCCGCTCCTGTGCCTCCCAAGAAAAACCGGCTGGAAACGGTACGCACCACCGTCACAGTCCTCGGCTCACCCGATCCAATTTCACTTGGCGAGTCGGCCCGCTCCGTCGTTGTGTTGGACACCCAGCAGCATCCCCTCGCCTTCAACACGGTCGAGGATTATCTTCGCACCGATTCCTCCGTGCAGATCAATCAGCGCGGCGCCGGCGGCTATCCCGCCGATCTCTCGATTCGCGGCACATCCTTTGAACAGACGCTGGTGCTGCTGGATGGATTTCGTGTGAACGATGCGCAAGCCGCGCATAACAATCTGGATTTGCCGGTGCCGCTCGACGCTATGACGAATATTGAAGTCCTGCATGGAGCCGGATCCACACTCTATGGCGCAGACGCGCTGGGTGGTGTCGCCGACTTTTTGACAGCGCGTCCCGCCGCCAGCTCCCTGTGGGTCTCGGGCGGTGGCGGCAGTTTCGGAGAAAATCAGCAAAGCTTTGTCGGCAATTATGTGCGCCGCAACTGGTCAGAGCAGATTGCCGGGCACCGTGCTTTCTCTTCCGGCTTCATGGTCGATCGCGACTATCGCAACGAAAACGCCAGCGCAGAAACCTGGGTCAAGTCGCCGCTGGGAACCACCGATGTTCTGCTGGCAGGCAGCGACACCCCCTTCGGCGCAAACAATTTTTATGGCAACTATCCTTCCTGGGAGCGCACAAAAGGATGGTTCGCCTCCATTCGCCAGGGCCTGGGAGCGGTGACGGATGGCGGCTTTGCCTATCGCCGCCACACCGATAATTTCGTGCTGTTCCGCAATGATCCGGCCATCTACGCGAATAACCATATCGACTCTAGTTGGCAGGCGCTGCTGCGCCGCAAGAAGGTTTGGAGCGGCGCCAACGGTCTTTACTATGGACTCGACTTCGACGGCGATTCCATCCATAGCAACAATCTGGGCCAGCATGCGCGCAACTGGGGCTCGGGCTATGTCGACCTCGATGTGAGGTCGTGGAAACGCGCCACGCTCTCGATCGGTGCGCGCGAGGAAATCATCAGCGGCGGCTATGACGTTTTCAGTCCGGCCATCGCGGCTTCTTACTGGATTCATCCCGACCTGAAAGCGCGCGCCTCGATCGGCTATGGATTTCGCCTTCCCACCTACACCGATCTCTATTACAGCGACCCAACCACGGTGGGCAATCCACACTTAAAGCCAGAGTCTACGTGGGATTACGAAGGTGGCTTCGACTGGTATCCGCGCCGCTCGCTGGCGGCCTCGATCACTGGATTTTATTCGCCGCAGACTAATTTCATCGACTACGTTCGAACCTCGCCGGCCGCCATGTGGCATGCCACCAACCTAAATGGATTTTCGTTCGCAGGCACGGAAGCTTCATTGAACTGGCAGGCGGGTCATGGCCAGCAGGTGAATCTCGCCTACACCTGGTTGCACGGTGCGCAGAGTGTGCTGCACGGCTTGCAGTCGGAATATCTCTTCAATTATCCGGTCAACAATGCGGTGTTCAACTGGTATGCCAGCCTCGGACGCTGGGTCATGGTGAATACGCGCGTCGGCGTGCAGCAACGGTTTCAACAAACCGCCTATCCCATCTGGGATGTCTCCGTGGTGCATGAACACGGGCGCTTCCAGCCGTTTCTGCAGATGACCAACCTCAGCAACACCGGCTACGACGAGATTCCCGGAGTGCCCATGCCCGGACGCGCCTTCATCGGCGGTATCAAAATCTGGATCTTCCAGCCGAAATAATGCGTCGCCATCGCCAGCCCCACACGCTTCGATACACTAAACGTAGCGTAGAGTCGGCGCAGAATCGTAGGTGGTTCGGCGCACCGAGCGCAGATCATGCCGGCGACGCGACGCATTTTTTTTGAACTGGGTGAGGCTTTGAAGAAGACAGCTTTAATCACTGGAATTACCGGGCAGGACGGCTCCTATCTCGCCGAATTTTTGCTGCGTAAAGGATATGAGGTTCACGGCATCAAGCGCCGGACCTCACTCTTCAACACCGATCGCATCGATCATCTGTATGAAGATCCGCATGTCCATCATCGCAATTTCATCCTCCATTATGGCGACCTGACAGACTCTTCCAGCCTGGTCCACATCGTGCAAAAGGTCCAGCCGGATGAGGTCTACAACCTCGGCGCGCAGAGTCACGTCGCGGTCTCGTTTGAGCAGCCGGAATATACCGCCGACGTGGACGCCATGGGAACGCTGCGTCTGCTGGAGGCCATTCGCATCCTGGGACTGGAAAAGAAAACCCGCTTCTATCAAGCCTCCACGTCAGAGTTGTACGGGCTGGTGCAGCAGGTTCCGCAAACCGAGAAGACGCCGTTCTATCCTCGCTCGCCGTATGCCGTGGCCAAGCTGTACGCCTATTGGATTACGGTCAATTATCGCGAATCCTACGGCATGTATGCGTGCAATGGAATTCTGTTCAATCACGAGTCGCCAACTCGTGGCGAGACATTTGTCACTCGCAAAATTACCCGCGCATTAGCCCGCATCAAAGTCGGCCTGCAGGATTGTCTCTACCTCGGCAACATGAACGCGCTGCGCGACTGGGGCCATGCCCGCGACTATGTGGAAGTGCAGTGGCTCATGTTGCAGCAAGACAAGCCGGAGGATTTTGTGATCGCCACCGGCGAGCAACGCAGCGTGCGTGAATTTGTCTCGATTGCCGCCGAAGACCTGGGGATGAAGCTCACCTGGACTGGCAGCGGTCCCGACGAAAAAGCCCTGAATGAAAACGGTCAGGCAATTGTCGCCGTCGATCCGCGATATTTTCGTCCCGCCGAAGTAGAAACTTTGCTGGGCGACGCGACCTATGCCAGAAATCGTCTCGGATGGAAACCGCGGATCGCATTTGAAGAACTCGTGCGAGAAATGGTGCAGTCCGATCTGGAAGAAGCCAAGCGTGACGCGCTGGTGCGCCAACATGGTTTTCGTTCTTTCGAACGCAAGGAATAAGCGACTGCGAACAGCGTTGCACCCGCCTGCCCTTTGCCGGTAGACTCGTGGGTGGCCGAAACCAATCGATGGATTGGCCGTAGCCACTGTGCAGTCTGGCAGGTCGAGGATTAGGCCTGTCAAAATAACCTGTGCCCAGGATGGACTGCCCAACCATAATTGCGAAAGTGGCGGAATTGGCAGACGCACCAGACTTAGGATCTGGCGGGTAAAACCGTGGGGGTTCAAGTCCCCCCTTTCGCACCAACTCTTTTGCCGTACCGGGGGAAACAGCCGGCAGCGTTCCGCCTCGCCTGATTTTTGCAAAACGCACAGAGCAGGCGCATTTGAACAGTAGCCAGGGTACAAGAGCGCAAAGACGCTCAGAGCAGGTTTCGTGCAGGCGTCAATCAGTTATTGCGAAGCAGAAGTGAAGTTCATAATTCTCCCCCGTAGCTTCGTCTCGTGACGGGGCGCTCGACAAGTCGACGGAACGGCGGCCACCTCAAAAAACAAGGGTGCGCTCGCGCGCTTCTTTTGGCAGCCGCGTGCGTCGTGGGATGGCTAACTGCGATTTCAGCCAGCGCCCAGGTGACCCCGCCTGCCTCCGGTGCGTTGACCGGCGTGGTTCGCTCCGGCGCCGGCGTGCCCTTGGTTGGAGCGACCGTCACCCTCGTCGCCCCAGCGGATCAAAATCGTCACTCCACTTCCACCCAGGCCGACGGTCATTTCGCGCTGCCCGAGCTTCCGCCCGGACGCTATAACATCACGGTGCAATTACCGGGCCAGCCAACGACCGCTCCCTCCGCAGTCAACATCGGCGCAGGTTCCCTCGTGCTCACAGTTTCTGATCAGAACACGCTGAGCATCGCCACCGAACCGCAAGCTCCCACACCTGTGCCGCCGAATCAAAACCCAGGCGCGAACGCGTCCGGCGCCACCGGCGGCGAAAAGCTGTCGAGCCAATCCGTCAGCCAGCTTCCTCTCAATGGCCGCGACTTCAGCACCCTGCTCTTGCTGGCCGCCGGCACCATGACAGATGTCAACGGCGCGACCAACTTCACCCAGCAGTTCGCCATCAACGGGCAGCGAGGCGTCGAAGCAGTCTTCGCCATGGATGGCGCCGATATCAGCGATCCAGAAATGGGCGGCAGCACGTTCACAAACTTCAACGTGGATGCGATCCAGGAACTGCAGTCGAGCTCCGGATGGATGCCGGCGGAGATTGGGCGCGGAGCGGCCGGTTTCACCAACATCGTCACGCGTTCCGGCAGCAGCGGTTTCCACGGGTCGTTCTTTGAGTTTCTGCGCAACTCGGCGCTCGACGCGCGGAACTACTTCGACCATCCATCGATTGCGGAACCTGGCAGAATTCCACCCTTTCGCCGTAACGAATTTGGATTCACGAATGGTGGGCCAGTGCTGCTGCCCCATCTCTATGACGGCCGCGGTCGCACCTTCTACTTTGGCGAGTATCAGGGCTTTCGCCAGGTGCTGGGAACAACCCAGGTGCTGGCAGTGCCCACGGCCGCAGAACGTGCGGGTCAGGACAAGATCATGTACCCCGATGGCAGCGCCGACACACTCCACGTGCCGGTGAACCCGCAGATTGCCGAGGTGATTGCGCGCTATCCTTTGCCGAACAATCCGACTGGCGCTTACGGAGACCGCACCTACGCGGCTCCCTCAAACGTAGACACCGATGCCGATCAATTCTCCATCCGCCTCGACCAGAAGCTGGGTGCCAGGGGCCAGTTCCTCGCCCGCTTAACCTACAACAATTTGTCCGGTCCCACCACCAATCCCGATCAGACATTGCTCGATCCCTCATTTGGCGTGCAATATATGGATCGCCAACGCAATGTGGCGTTCACCTACACGCGCACAGTTTCGCCGCGGTATCTGTGGTCGGCTTCGTTTAGCATCACGCGAACCACGCCGTCGTTTCCCACGCCCAACCATACTCAGCCCGCGCTCAAGTTCACCAATGGCTTGTACGAGGCCTTTAATGGTGCGGCGGGCTCCGTCATGTCAAGCTATGGGAATCTCTTCCAGGGACAGTTGAATTTTGCCTGGACATCCGGTCAGCACCTGGTCAAATGGGGCGTCGAAGCACGGCTCAACCGCGACACAACGTATTTCGGGACCAGTCCCAACGGGGAATACGACTTTGGCGGCGGCACCGTCTATTCGCCAATCTTCATCCCGTCTGCGAGTGGCCAGCATGATGTGCAGCCGGGAGATCCGCTGCCCGATACACTCAGCAGTCTCCTTGTCGGCTATCCCTACGGCTATACCATCGCCGTCGCACCACCCTATTTTTCCAATGGCGCTCATATCGGTCCTGCGGCCATCAACCGCAACAACGTGAACGCGTATCTCCAGGACACCTGGAAAATCAATCAGCATTGGGCTCTCGACTATGGCCTTCGTTATGAGGTCTACTCACCCATCTCTGAGCGCGCGCACCGCACATCCAGCTTTCTCGATCCGTATCCTCCGGCGGGCGTGCCACAGCAATTTCTGATCAATCCACAACCGGCGTACCGCAGCGGATGGAATGGTTGGGGGCCGCGGGTTCAGATCGACTGGAATGCTCCGGGCCAGCTCCGGGTGCACGCGGGCGGTGCCATCACCATCATTCCGCCAAACATCTGGCAGGACAATTTCCTCACTGGATCGACGCCGTTCAGCGTCTATCCGCGCGTCAACGCCTCCAGAAGTGGCCAGATTGCGTATGGATTCCAAATCACGCCGGATGAACTTCCACCGACGTATACGCCGGCGGGTCAGAACGTGTTTGCCAGCGGAAATACGAAGGACGTGCCTGCCAACACGGTGATGGATGTGAATCGCTATCAGCAGGATCTGGCCGCCCTGGCGCCCGGGCATCAGCTTTCCTTGCTGAGTCTGAATGCGGTTGATCGGCGCTTCGGAAATGCATTTCTGCAAACCTGGACCTTGGGAGTGGAGCGCGCTTTTGCCGGCCTGACGGCGGACGCCGCCTACGTCGGCACAGAGTCATTCCGTCTGCCGCGCGTCTCCAGTCCCAATGCTTATCCGGGAGCTGAAGCCGGATTTGCACCCTACACAGATTTCAACAGCAGCGGCGCGGTCACGGGAGGCTTCGGCTTCGAGTCTGTGGTCACGGCGACGGCACACTCCTCCTACAACGCGTTACAGACTTCACTGGCGGGCCAGGTTGGACATGGAGGTCCAGCCTTGCAGGCCGGCTACACATGGAGCAAGTCGATCGATGATGTCAGCGGTGTGCTTGGCGGCACTGGCTCGACCGGCGCCGTGGTCGTCTTGAGCCCACAGGATCCTTTTGACACCCACGCGGAGAAAGGTCCATCGAGTTTTGATGTGACCCACGCCTTCAGCGTGAGCGCCGTCCAGAATTTGCATCTCTCAAGTTTGCAAGTTTTTCCGTCGAGTGCGCGGGTGCTGACGAAAGGCTGGTCGTTGCTGAGCATTTCTACCATTACAAGCGGGTCGCCCTTCACCGTGTATTCGGGAATCCAGCAAACCGGCTATGGAACAGTCGGTGCCGACCGCCCGGACCAGATCGGCAAGCCGAATCTTTCCACCGCCCACAGTTCCACGCGCCGCCGCGAAGATTACTTCGGCCTCGGCGCCAACAACGCCGGCTATTTCTCCATCCCCATCGGAATCCCCGGCGGCACAGGCCCGAACTCCGGACGCTTTGGAATGCTGGGCCGCAACAGCTTCCGCGGTCCGGCATATTACGACTTCGATTACGCCCTGATCAAGACAACCCCCATCGGGCATCGTCGCAGCGGGGTCGAAAAAGCGGACCTGCAGTTTCGCGGCGAGTTCTTCAACCTGTTCAACATCGTCAACATGGGCTTGCCGGCAAACACCCTCAAGGGTTCTGGATTTGGCATCATCAGCAAAACCGCCGGCACCTCACGACAAATTCAGTTTTCGCTCAAACTGATCTATTAGCCGAATCGCTTCGTCCATGCGACCGGCTTCGCCGGCAAAATTCAACCAGCGCCCCTCACGCCGCGCACTTCTTTTGAAGCTCGGCCGCCCGGAATCCGCGCCGAGCCCTGCATTTCCTGCTCCGTTCCAAGCGTCGGCACAGTAAAATCAGACTCAATCTGCCGGGCTAGGTAAAGTTTGTCGACACTTCTTCTGGCTTGCCCAGTGATTCGACATAGCTAGGCTGCACAAGGGGCCACCATGAAGAAAACAGCACTCGCGATCGTTGTTTCCATTTTCTGCAGTTCACCGATTTTCGCGCAGGATCAGGCTTCACCCTCACCCTCCGTGGTAAATATCAACATCAACGTGTCGAAGACCGTGCAGGCGGTCAGCTATCCCAACAACAGTTCGAGCCAATTGGATTTCGCCGGAACTCCGCTGCTGCCCTTCGCCAAAGGCCAGGCCAGAATTGAAAATCGGAAGGGTATCATCACCATCGAGCTGCAATTGCAGAAGATGTCGCCTGCCACGCAACTGGGTCCGGAGTTTCTAACCTACGTATTGTGGGGTATCACCCCCGAGGGCCGCGCGACAAACCTGGGCGAAATCCTGCTCAATGGCCAGAAAGCCAAGATGGTGGCGACTACGCAAATCCCGAATTTCGCTTTGATTGTCACTGCGGAACCCTATTTCGCGGTGACTGAGCCGAGTGAGGCCGTGGTGCTGATGGGCGAACCGGGCAGCAATACCCGGGGCATGACGACTCCCGTGGCGGCGCGTCTGCTCAGCCGCAGCGCCTACCATGAGTCCCAACTGCAGCCCATGACGATGAACCCCAAAGTTCCGCTCGCCGTGTACGAGGCCCGCAACGCGATGCGCATCGCGCAGTTGCAGGGTGCGGAAAAGTACGCTCCCAATTCGTGGAGCATAGCCCGCCAGTCGCAGGCGCAGATGGAGGATTATGTTGCCAGAAAACAGAAAAATCCAATTCTAACCGCCGCGCGCAGTACGACCCAGCAGGCGGAAGACGCCCGTTCCCTGGCCGTGAAGGCGCTGGCTGCGGAGAAGGTGGCCCAGGCGCAGCAAGCAGAAGCTGAACGAGCCGCGCAAGCCAAACAACGCGAGGCAAAGTTGGCAGCGGATCAGCAGGCGGAAGCATTACAGCGGGCCCAGGCTGAAGCTCAAGCGGCGCAGGCCCAGGCCTCTGCGGCTCGTGAAGCGCAGGCCCGCGCCCAGGCCGACGCAGCGGCACAGAAATCTGCCCAGCAGGCCGCCGATGCGATCGAGGCGCAGCGAGCGCTTCGAGCCAGGTTGCTGGCCCAGCTGAATTCGGTACTGCAAACGGTGGATACGCCGCGGGGGCTGGTCGTCACCATGGCGGATATCTTGTTCTCCACCGGGAAATATCAGCTGTCGCAGAATGCAAATCTGGCCCTGGCAAAAATGTCCGGCGTCATTCTCGCCCATCCGGGTCTCTCGTTGAAGATTGAAGGCTACACCGATAGCACCGGGAGTCCTCAATTCAACCTGAAGCTGTCAGCGCAACGGGCGGATGAAGTGCGAGCGTTTCTCATCTCCCAGGGCCTCGCTCCGGATTCTGTGACCTCGGTGGGCTTGGGAGCGGCCGATCCAGTGGCCAGCAACGACACATCTGCCGGTCGCCAGCAAAACCGTCGCGTCGAAATCGTAGTCTCCGGCGAAGCCATCGGCACTGCCCCGCCCGCAACAAACTAACCCCCACGGAACCAGTTGCGGGCGCGGCTGGAGTCAGCGCGTCTGCAACGCCTGGCCGCTTGCAGCCATGTGAAAGCCCGCATCCGGAGTGGATGCGGGCTTTTTATCTGCCAGCCTAATGTGCGGTCGGGCATGCCCGAGTTCAATCTAGTGATGTCCGCCACCCTCGTGACCGCCGCCGCCGCTGGGATGTCCGCCGCCACCTCCGCCCGGATGCCCACCGCCGCCACCTCCGCCCGGATGCCCACCGCCGCCACCTCCGCCCGGATGCCCACCGCCGCCACTCGGAGGCCCACCACCACTGGGGTGCCCACCACTCGGATGCCCACCACCATTCGACTGCGGATGGCCACCCGAATTGCCCTTGTAGGTCGACTCACTGGGTCTCGCCTGCGTTGGTCTCGGGGCGTTTTGCGGCGCGTTGCCATGAAACTCCTGCGGACTGTTCCGGTACTGCGGCTGGGCCGGATGATACGGCTGCTGCGTCCCGTGGTTCTGCTGGCCATTCAAGTTCTGCTGCGGACTGTTCCGGTACTGCGGCTCGGCCGGATGATACGGCTGCTGCGTCCCATGGTTCTGCTGGCCATTCAAGTTCTGCTGCGGACTGTTCCGGTATTGCGGCTGAGCCGGATGATACGGCTGCTGCGTCTCCCGGTTAGGCTGCGTGTTGCCATGGTTTTGTTGCGTGCCATGGTATTGCTGGTTCCCGTGATTTTCCTGGGTGTTGCCGTGGTATTGCTGATTGTTGCCGTGGTATTGCTGATTATTGCCGTGGTACGGCTCGTTACCGTGGCTGTTGTTGCCGCCATGGTTGTAGTTGGCATTGTGGTTGTAATACGAACCACGCGTGCCGGGATACCCATGAGGACTGCCAGGGCGGTTAAAGTTGCGGTTATAAACCGTGACGCTGCGCGTGTAGTAACGATCGCCGCCGTAATAGATGGCGCGGTGATTCCAGTCTGGATGCCAGCTATGCCAGCCCCAGCCCCAATGCGACCACACACCGATCCCGATGCCAACACCAAAGCCGATCGCGAGTCCGCTGCCGAAGTACACCCCGGCCGGTGGTCCATAGTAGTAGCCCGGAAACACTCCGATCGGAGCTCCATAGACGCCCCACGGGTTGTAGACAGGGACATACACCACCTCCGGATTGGCAGGGACAATCACGATGTTGCCGCCGTTGTCTGAAACCACCTGCTGTTGCGTGTCATGCAGTGTCCCCGCCGCTTGCGCCCGTGCGCGCATGGTTTGAATGGCGGACATCACGTCGTCGGGCTGATTGTAGTAAGCGTTCCCAAGGTCGGTCGTCCATTGAATGTTCTTATCCATCTGCGCCAGCACCGACGGGAATGCCACCAGGGCTTTCACGCTGGGATCCCAGCTTTGCTGATTCGCGGCAGTCGCAATTTGATCGGCCGGCGCATTTCCCTGTGACTGAAGCCAACGGTCCGCTTCCACCACCTGCGTCGGATAGGTAGACGCAGCCAGAACCTGCGCCACCAACGCGTCTGGATAGAGCGCGATCGGCGCAACCATCTGACCCAGTTCTTCCGCGCTCAGCGGCTGCCCTTGCGGAACGCCCTGGTCCGGCGGCGGCCCGCCCTGGTCTTGCGGCTCACCCTGATCTTGCGGCTCACCCTGATCTTGCGGCGCTCCCTGATCCTGCGGCGCTCCCTGGTCTTGCGGCGCCCCCTGGTCTTGCGGCGCCCCCTGATCCTGCGGCGCGTACTGATCCTGCGATCCATTCTGATCCGGGGGAGGGGGTGGGGGAACCGATCCGTTGTATTGCTCCTGTTGCGGAGGCGCGGTCTGCGCAAACAATAAAGCTCCTTGTCCCATCGGCACAATCAGAACAACCAGGATCAAAGCGAAAACCTGCCGGGCCAGCAGCGCAACCCGTCCGACCCCACTCCCACGAGATGGAGTCGACGGCAGCGTTCCGCTCAGGCCCTGTAGAAATAAGCTCGCCGGAGATATGCATTGCTTTCTGGTGGATTTCATATTCCCTCTCTTGCGCAAACTGCCTTGCTGGACCCGTACCAATGCTGCAAAAGCTCGACCAGCCGACTGGTATGGATGGTAACCCGTCTCCGGTTCGATAGTTGCTCCTAACCGGGTGTTG
>JAZKAG010000151.1:0-6188 GCA_040389265.1 Acidobacteriota bacterium | reverse complement strand
ATACCCCTTGCCCCGCCAAGCCAGCTAAAAATCCCGTCAGCCTTTGCACAACTCGCTGTTAGCGCTCGGAATCCCTTCCAGTTTGATGCAGCCCGCAAGCATCCTCTCGCGGTACCCTTGATGCATGAGCCAGCCCATGCATTCTTCTCCAAACATCAACATTGTCCAGGCGCAGGATTACCGCGACGGCTACGCCAACAGCGTGCAGGTTCGGGCCAGCGTTTGGGACTTTATGTTGATCTTTGGCGCCGCCCGCCAGGATTCTCCCGATGAAGTTGTCCTGCGAAATTTCCAGGGAATCTATCTAAGTCCGCAGCAGGCCAAGGCGCTGTGGAATCTGCTGGGCCAGAACCTGGCGCAGTACGAACAGGCCTTTGGTTCTATCACGCTGGAACCGACGCAGGCATTTCCCGCCGCGGGCCCCGGCAACGGTCCGATACACTAAACGCGGGTTGGTGCGAGTCGGCCAGTGGAAGGTCTCCCGGTTATCCCTTTCAGCTTCACAGGAGCGATGATTTGCCAGCCTCGAATTCGCCATTGAATCCGGCGCCGGTTGCACGGCCGCATTCGCTGATGCAGCAGTTCCTGCTTCGCGGACATCGCGACGAACCCGTACCCACCTGGATCATTTTTCCGGTCATCTACGCCTTCGTGCTGTTGACCCATCTGCCCCTGATGCGACTGCCGTATTTCTGGGACGAGGCAGGCTACTACATTCCTGCCGCATACGATTTTTTTCGCACCGGCTCCCTCATCCCGTATTCGACGCTCACCAACGCTCATCCCCCATTGCCGGCCATCTACCTGGCGATATGGTGGAAGATTTCCGGATTCACCCCGGTCGCCACGCGACTCGCCACCTGCCTGGTGGCTGCCTTTGCGCTCACCGGAGTTTTTGCCCTGGTGCGGCGCTTGATGAATATCACTGTGGCCTTTGCAACCACGCTGCTGACCGCCATCTATCCGGTCTGGTTCACCCAGAGCACGCTGGCACAGGCTGATATTTATGCTGCAGCCGGAACCATCTGGGCGCTGGTATTTGCCTTGGACGAATTGCCCTCCATGCGGCGAGGTTGGCTCGCGGCTCTATGGTTTTCTCTAGCGGCGTTGTCGAAAGAAACGGCGATTGTGATGCCGTTGACCCTGGCCGCCTGGCATCTATGGGAGACGCGTCGCAAGCCGGTGCAAGCCCGTGGACATTGGCGCGCCGCGCTGCAGTTTACTTTGCCGGCACTGCCATTGTGTGCCTGGTATGCCTACCATTTTCATAAGACCGGATATATCTTCGGCAATCCGCAATATGTGCGCGACAACGCCGTGCGCACGCTGCACCTGCTCCGGTTTTTTCTGGCGCTCGGCCAGCGGCTGATGCAGGTCACCATCTACATGAATCTTTTCGTCCCCGTCCTGTGTATGGTGGCTGCGATGTTTTTGCCCGCGCTCCGCAGGGCGGATGGCAGCAAGCGTCCTCGTGTTTCCTGGAATGTGCAGGCGCAGATCGGGTTGCTGCTGCTGATCAACCTGATATTCTTTTCGATCACCGGAGCAGCCGTCCTGGCGCGCTACCTGCTGCCGCTCTACCCGCTGATCCTGCTGCTCTGCGTCTCCACCTGGAGGCGTCGCGTCGAGCGCTGGTCATGGATTGTCGCACTCAGCACGGTGGCCTTTCTGGCGGGACTGTTCGTCAATCCACCCTACCGATTCACCCCGGAAGATAACCTCACCTATCGCAGCCTCATCATCATGCAGCAGCAGGCGATTGCCCAGGTCGTCCACCGCGCCCCGGGTGGCACCGTGCTCACTGCGTGGCCTGCAACCGATGAGTTGCGTCGACCCGAGCTGGGATATGTTCGCAGACCGGTACACGTGGTCGCGATTGATAATTTTTCGCTGCCACAGATCGAAATCGCCTCGCAACGCCACAATTTCGACGCCGCCCTGGTCTTCGCCACCAAGTATGAATTGCCCGATAGCTTGAGCTGGACACACTTTGGCGACGAAGAATGGAATAAAGAATATTTTGGCTACCATTACGATTTACCGCCCACGCTGATTGCCAAATTGCTGCACGGAGATGTGGTTTGGCTGGCGAAAACGCGCGGCCTGTGGACCGCCGTATTGCTGTTCAATCGGCCGCAGCGAGTCGCCATCCCGGCCATCCCGACACCGCTTCAGAATGCGGTTGCAACCCGCGCCATGCTTCGCTCGCATGATTTGCGCTCCGGAGTTTCCCGCTGAATGTATGCTGAACTCTAGTATCACGAGTGTTGTGAAGAAAACCAGAACCATGAGCTGTCTTCAAATTTGGCGGGGCGGGATCCTTTGCGTGATCGCCGCATTGGCGGCACTGCCTTCATGGTCGCAATCTGCGCCGTCCAATCCAACCGATTGGGACGGGCACCTGGCTTGGGTGCTGCCATTCGAAAACAATTCCACCCAGCCTGGGTTGGACTGGATTGGAGCTTCCTTTCCCGACATCCTCGATGCGCGATTGAGTTCCGCCGGCTTCCTGACCATTCGCCGCGAAGATCGCCGCTATGCCATGCAGCATCTTGGGCTGCCTGCGGATTTCCATCCTACCCAGGCGACGGCCTATCGCATCGCGCAAACCCTTGATGCGGATTATGTGATCTTTGGAAATTACACCGTCGCCAATGGGCGAATTCGAGCTACGGCGCGAGTTCTTGAGATGCATGGACCAAACATGGGCGCCACCCTCGAACAGGAAGGCAGTCTGGACCAGCTGATCAATATTGAGGATGAACTGGCGTGGAAAGTGGCCATGCAGATCAATCCCAATCTCAATTTGGAAGAACAGACGTTTGTCGCAGCCAGCCGTGACCTTCGCCTGGATGCCTTTGAAAATTACATTCGCGGCCTGGTGGAACCAGGAGTCGAGGAGCGAATCGGCCACCTGGCAAAAGCGGTGCAACTGAGCCCCGGGTATGTTCAGGCATGGTTTGCGCTCGGCCTGGCATACTTCGACAATCAGCAATATGACCAGGCGCGCGCTGCGTTTGCCAGGGTGCCAAAGGGCGGTCAGCTCTCGCTGGAAGCCATGTTCTATTCCGGGCTCAGCAATCTTTACACCGGAAACTATGCCAGCGCGCAGGCTTCCTTCGCCTCCATCGCCTCTGTGTTGCCGCTGCCGGAGGTACTGAACAACGAAGGCATCGCGTTCAATCGCCGCGGCCAGAACGGTACCGCATTTTTTAAGCGCGTGGTGGAGATGGAGCCGCAGAGCGCGGATTACTGGTTCAACCTGTCTGTCTCGGAACGCCGGCAGAAGAACTATACCACCGCCCTGAATGCCGTTGCGCATTGTCTGAGCCTGAATCCCCAGGATGAAGAGGCGCAGAATCTTCGCAAAAATCTGATGATGCTGAAGAGCGGTCAACTCACGGTCGTTTCTGCAACGCCTGCGGCCTCAACCACCGATGCATCCACCGACCAGGCCTCTTCGGATGCCGCCGACGATCAGCCCGACTCCGACGAGGTAGCAAAAGACAAGCCGGATACAAAGAACTCGCAGAGTGCCCCCAGTTCCACCCCGCCATCGACAGGCTCCGACGCCACCAGTCCAGACTACGAGCCGCTGGAACGCATTGCGCGAACGTACGATGAAAGCTCTCTGCGGCAGGGTGCCTTTGCGTTGGAACAAATGAGTGCCATGAAACTGCGTTCGTTGCCGCCCTCCGAACGCGCACAGCGATTGAGCCAGCAGGGACGCGCCTACGTGAATGATGGCTTGCTGCTGGAAGCAGAGCGGCAGTTTCAGCTGGCCTTGGCTGCGGATCCGCATAGCTCGACCGCCTATGCCGGATTGGCAGAGGTCCATGAGTACGCGGGCAGCATAACCATCGCGCAGCAGGAAGCGAACAAGTCACTGCAGTACAAACCGAATGCCGCTGCCTACCTGGTGCTGGCTCGCATCGCGTTAAGCCAGCATGCGTTGTCCGACGCGCGTAACAATATTGACAGCGCCCTGCGTCTTGAACCGGACAACACTGCGGCCAAGGGAATTCTGCAGGCGATTCAGACCCAGCAAGATCATACGAATTAGTGTGCGGGAGCGGCCTCGACATGCACGCAACACGAAGATCTCCATCCAATTCCTTGCGCTGGCCGCATCTCGAGCGTGCCTTCCTGGTTGCACTTCTGCTCTGCGCATGTATTGTTTCCGCGCCGTGCGCCACCGCGGCTGACTCGCGGCCGGTGGTGGTCGAGTTGCCCCTGCACGCTACCGTTCAACCCATCAGCGCAGCCTTCTTGAAGCGCGGACTGCGCCATGCCGCCGACATTCATGCCCAGGCGGTTGTAGTGGAGATCGGGACACCGGGCGGCCTTCTCACCTCCACTCGAGACATGGTCACCGCCATTGAGAAATCTGAAGTTCCCGTCATCGTCTACGTCGCGCCTTCGGGCAGCCGCGCCGCCTCTGCGGGATTTTTCATTCTTGAATCGGCCGATGTCGCCGCCATGGCTCCCGGCACCAACACCGGCGCCTCCCATCCCATTCTGGAAGGCCAGAAGATGGATCCGATCCTGAAGCAGAAGATTGAGAACGATGCCATGGCCTTCCTCCGCTCCTACGTTTCGCGCCGCGGACGCAACGTGCAGGCGGCGCAGGATGCGGTGTTGAATTCCAAATCGTATACCGATCAGGAAGCCCTGAACCTCAAGTTGATTGATGTTATCTCGCCCGACATTCCCTCGCTGCTGAATCATCTGAATGGCATCACCGTCACCCGCTTCAGCGGCGCCAAGCAAGAACTGCACACGCAGGATGCCAACGTGGAATTCATGCCTCCCAGTACGCGAGAACGAATTCTGGGCGCGCTCACCGATCCTAACCTTGCAGTCATTCTGCTGATCCTCGGTGGCCTGCTCATCTACATGGAATTCAATGCGCCCGGCACCATCGTTCCCGGCGCGCTGGGAACACTGCTGGTGTTGATTTCCCTCTTCGCCCTGAATCTGCTGCCCTTGGAGTACACGGCAGTTGGATTTCTTATCGGCGCGCTTGTCCTTTTCGTGCTCGACATAAAATTCACAACGCATGGAATTCTCGGATTGGCTGCAATTGGTTGTCTTGTCTTCGGTCTACTCACCTTGGTCAATGGACCCATTCCGGAAATGCGCGTGCAGTTAGGTACAGCTCTCGGCGCCGGAATTGGCTTCGGCTTAATTACAATCTTCCTTACCACCATTGCCGTGCGCGCTCGTCGCAATAAAGTGCAGACCGGCGGTGAGGCGCTTCTGGGTACAGTCGCGGTAGCACAAACTGCGTTGAACCCGACCGGACAGGTGATGGTGCGCGGAGAACTTTGGCAGGCGCACTCGCAGCACACGGTCGCTGCCGGCGAGTCTGTTCTCATCCGCGATCGCAAGGGACTTCTGCTGGAAGTCGAACGTGACCTGCGAGGTTCCTGAATGCCGTTTCGCGCCTGTTTAGCGCGCGGCCCATGCTATACAACCTAAGACGAGTGTTCCATGCTCGGGGAGAGTTGAACATGCCATCCACTGCCGCACTGGTCGTCATCGTCATCGTGGCTTTCTACATTTTCAGTTCCATAAAAATTTTGAAAGAGTATGAGCGCGGCGTGATCTTCCGCCTCGGTCGCCTGCTCAGTTCTCCTAAAGGCCCCGGCATCGCTCTCGTCTTTCGCCCCTTCGATCAGATTGTGCGCATCTCCCTTCGCCAGGAAGCCATGGAAGTTCCCGCGCAGGACATCATCACTCGCGATAATGTGACCCTCAAAGTAAACGCGGTCATTACTCTTCGCGTCATCGATGCTGCAAAAGCCGTGGTCGAAGTTTCAAACTACGTCTATCAGACCTCGCAATTTGCCCAGACAACCCTGCGTTCCGTCCTGGGCGAAGTGGAACTGGATGAGCTGCTGGCGCACCGCGAGAAACTGAATCTGAAAATCCAGACCATCATCGATCAACACACTTCACCCTACGGTCTGAAAGTTGTCAGCGTGGAAGTCAAGCAGGTCGATCTGCCGGAGTCCATGCTGCGTGCCATGGCGCGCCAGGCCGAAGCCGAGCGCGAAAAACGCGCCAAGATCATCAACGCCGAAGGCGAGTTCAACGCAGCGCAGCGACTGGTGGAAGCGGCCACCCTTCTGGCGCAGCAGCCCATTACCATGCAACTTCGTTATCTGCAGACACTCAGCGAGATC
>JAZKAG010000150.1:27020-30822 GCA_040389265.1 Acidobacteriota bacterium | reverse complement strand
ATTTGGGCGGTGGCGGGGCAGCCTTGGGAGCGACGGTCTGGATGTGTTTTGGCTTTGCGGGGATTGGAATGGCGGTCAGGTCGGGCGCTGCCTGTGCCGCTTTCTCTGGAATCAACGGTGCGGGACTGGGGTTCTGCGTCGCCAGCACTGAGTCCGAGTTGAGCGTGGGGCTGGGCAGCGGCAAAGAGGGCGCGGCAGAAACGAGTGTGGCGCTTATGGTTTCTCCGGAACTGATCTGTCCCCAGCGGCTGTCATGCAGCCGGCTCAAATAGATCGTCGAAGAAATGATCGCGACTGCCAGCGCCGCATGCAACGCGAACGAGCCAAACCATGAGCCGACAATCGGTTCGTGGAGGTCCCAGGTCTCGTGAATATATGGCATCGTTTTTTATTGCCCAGTTCGAGAGGATTCGATCGGCCGGGTCACAATACTGATATTGGTGATGCCCGCCTGCTTCACCGCGTCCATGACGGAGGCAAAGGCGCCGAAAGGAACTTTTTGATCGGCGCGCAGATAAATCACCCGGTTCGCCGCAGAGGTATGGCCGTCCTTCTGCAACAGCAATTGCGGCAGGTCGTTCAGGTTGACCGGCTTGTCATCCAGGTACACGCGCTGCTCGCTGTCGATAGTGACCACCGTGCGCTGCTGCGTAATTTGCTTGACGGTGCGGGTGCGCGGAACGGCGACCTGTATTCCGGATTGCAGCACCGGCGCAGTGATCATAAAAATGACCAGCAACACCAGCACCACATCCACCAGTGGCGTGATGTTGATGTCGGACAGCGCGGTTTGAGTGCCCCCGTTCTTAGCGGTGTAAGCCACGCGGTACCTCCCGCTGACGCGCGTATTCTTCGGCCGTAGGTGCCGGCAGGGCATTCAATTCTTCAATGGTGTTCAGCAGCTCGCGGCCAAAATCATCGAGCCTTGCGCCTAACTCGCGAAGACGGCTGGTGAGCTGGTTGTATCCCATCACAGCAGGCACGGCGACAAAGATACCGGCTGCCGTCGTGATCAAAGCTTCTGAAATTCCCGGGGCAACGGCACGCAGCGTCGCGCCGCCGGATGTTCCCAGACCCATAAACGCATCCACAATGCCCATGATGGTGCCGAACAGGCCGATAAATGTCGCCACATTGCCGATGGTAGCCAGCCAGGTCATGCGGCTTTCCATCACCGTGAGCGCTTCGCTCGCAGCCGTTTGCGCGGTGCGCTCCAGCGCCTTCATGCTGCGCACTTCGCCGAAGGATTCAATCTGGTGCCGGTACTCCTCGTAGGTGTCTTCAAACACCTGCACCAGCGGGCTGGGCTTGAACTGTTCAGCAACCGAGGCGACATCTTGCAGACGATCGGCCTTTTGAAACGCGCGCAGAAATCGCTTGCTTTGCGTGCCCGCTCTGCGGAAGGCCGACCACTTGCCCAGGACGATGCTCCACGACTGCAGGCTGGCGATCAACAGGATCACGAGCACAGCAATTGCGACGGCGCCGAGGTTGTGCCACATGTCACTCAGGGCGCTCACATGGATCGGCGGTGCAGCCTGGGTAGCATCAGTCGCGTCGGCGGTCTGATAGAAGAAAATAAGTAGAGCGGACATTGCGTTCATAGCTAGTTTGAGTGTACTGGGGCTTTCCAATTGCTCCAAGTCGCGATCTGGGTTCGGGGGACGGTAAATCGATTGCAAATCGATTCGTGGTATGCTGCGCTCCAAGCGGTCGCATCCGCCGCATCCCGAAAACCATTGATGCGACAGCTTCTCGAGTCCGGAGTGCCATGCTGCTGGAATTGCGCGCGGAAAATTACATCGTCGTCGATAACGTAATCGTCGCCTTCGGACCCGGCTTGAATTTGCTGACCGGCGAAACCGGCGCAGGCAAGTCCATCCTTATTGACGCGCTGGGACTCCTTTTGGGAGAAAAAGCTTCCGCCGAAATTGTTCGCCACGGAGCGGAACGTGCCTTGGTCGCGTGCGTGTTTGAGGCGACGCCGGGCGCGCTCGACATTCTCGATGCCAATGGATTAGATGCAGCCGGAGAGGAAATCATTCTTCGCAGGGAGGTCTCCGCCAGCGGCAAAGCTCGCGTGTTTGTCAACAATCAACCCGCTACCGTGAGCGTGTTGAAGGCTTTAGCTCCGGAACTGGCACTGGTGCACGCGCAGAGCGATTCTCTGGGCGCATTCGATCAGGCGCAACAGCGCAGTTTGCTCGATCGCAGCGCTGCTATTTCCGAAGACACTGTGGCCCAGGCGTTTACGCATTGGTCAGACTTACGAGCCAAACTCGCAGCCATGCAAACCGATGAGCAGGACCGCCTGCGCATGGCCGATCTGTGGCGATTCCAGGCGAAGGAAATCAACCAGGCGCAACTTGAGGCTGGCGAAGAAGAATCGCTGCTGGCGGAGAAGCGTGTGCTGGCCAACGCGGAGAAACTCTATGCCGCTGCCATGGGAGCGCATGACGTACTGTATGAATCGGCAACCTCGGCCGAAGTGGCGCTTCGCGCGGGATTGAAGCAGATGGAAGAATTGCTGCGCTACGACACGCGGTGGGAAGAGGCGGTGCAGCAACTGATCGCAGCGCGCGCCACAGTTGGCGATGTAGCGGAGCAGGCCAGGGAATTTGCGGAAAAGATTCAGGCGTCCCCGGAGCGGCTGGAGCAAATCGAAGACCGCCTCGCCTTGATCGACCGCCTGAAGCGCAAGTACGGAGCCAGCGTCGCGGAAGTGATCGCATACGGCCAGCAAGTGCAGGGCAAGCTGGATGAAATCGAAAATCGCGATCAGCTGCTGGCGGATCTGGCGACGAAATTAGAGCACGCTGCGAAAGCTTATACGGCAGCCGCAGAGGCATTGACGTCGCAGAGAGGTGCGGCAGCCAAACGCCTGATGAAGCGCGCCGAAGCGGAGATGAATCAACTGGCGATGAAGGCGCAATTCCAAATTGCAGTCGCGCCGCAGCGCGAAGAGTCGGCGTGGACCCATCACGGCTGGGACACCGTGGAATATCGCATCGCGACCAATCCAGGCGAGCCGTTGAAGCCACTGGACAAGATCGCCTCTGGCGGAGAAATGTCGCGCGTGCTGCTGGCGTTAAAGGTCAGCGTGGAAGACAGCGCCAACTCCACTGCAAAAGGGAAGCACAAGACGCAATTGCCGCGGACGCTGGTCTTCGACGAGATTGATATTGGCATTGGCGGCAGCGCTGCCGAGGCTGTCGGGCAGAAGTTGAAGACCCTGGCGCGCGGCCAGCAAATTTTGTGCATCACCCATCTGCCGCAAATCGCCGCCTTCGCCGATCAGCATTTCCTGATCGAGAAACAGGAGCAGGGCGGTCGCACCAAAACCGGCGTCCGGCAGTTGTCGAAGGAGCAGCGACGCCAGGAAATCGCCCGCATGCTTAGCGGCGCGCAAGTGACGGAGACCAGCCTCAAGCACGCCGAGCAAATGCTAAAGACCAGTGCAAAGTGAGTAGGGATCAGGCTGCGTTGGCGACACTTCGTGCAATGGCGAAACGGGCAAACAGGAAAGAGTTTCAGCGCCGAAAATCAGGCGATTGAGATGTTGCCTCGTTCTGATACACTCGCGCACGATGACGACATCTCGACGGCATTCTCTCCACCTTCTTCCCCTCATTCTCGGCGCGATATCGATCGGATGCCTGGCGCAGGTATCGAGCCTTTCCCCGCAGCACCTCTTCTTTCACGTGACACTCGGACCACAGCAGACCACGTCCGTCGCCGGACGATTGCTCCTGCTCATCAAGCCGGGAACAAAGTTGGCATGGACGCCAAACCAAGTGGCCGC
>JAZKAG010000150.1:26457-27010 GCA_040389265.1 Acidobacteriota bacterium | reverse complement strand
CTCAATGGACACTCGTCCGGCGACTGGGCGACGTTATGGCTGCAGGTGACCTATCCAAAGATTTTTGGCCGCAGCTGGTCGACCTCACCAGACCCAAGCGATTTTCATGACTTTACCGGCATCGATTTGTGCGCGCCGCATGCGAATGTCTATCGCAAGCCCGACGGCACACCGTATCCCATCATTCGCGATAAGGGAAAAGTGATGGCGACCTTCCAGGAACTCACCCAACTGGAAGACGTCCTCGGTCAATACGGCGGCTAGGTCCGGTCGTTCGATTGGGTCTTTTCTCCGCGAGGTCAGGGAGGTAGGCCGGAACCCATGTTCAATCACTACACCGGCGACGTCGATCCGGAAGTCGTCGCGTATTGGCAGCAGCATTACGACATCGCCTATCGCGTAGTGCAGCAGTGGCCCACAATCGGCCGCGATCTTCGCGGCAAGGTCCATCTGTATGTGGGCACCGCCGACACGTTTTATCTGGATGGCGCAGCGCACAAGCTGGATGGGGTATTCCAGGCCCTGCATGCCGACCAGCATTTCACCTACATCC
>JAZKAG010000150.1:0-26447 GCA_040389265.1 Acidobacteriota bacterium | reverse complement strand
ATCCCCGATCGTACCCACTTTGATTTGTATCGAGTCGGCAATGACCGAGCTGGATTGTTCAACCAGATTGCAACCCAGATGTATGCGATAGCAAGGCCGAAGGCGCACTGGAAAGCGACCGAAACAACCGCCCGGAAGCCCTAAAGCGATGCTGCAGATTTGGTGCAAAAATGGTCGATTATCGCTAGCGGAGACGCCCCGCGAACGGTATACTTAGGTGTGACCTTGATTAAGAACGGAGATACCCCTGTCCCCGCCACCGACCGCCGCATCCTTCTGCTGAAACCACGCGGATTTTGCGCTGGTGTGGTGCGCGCCATTGATGTCGTCCAGATTGCCTTGGAAACCTTCGGCGCCCCCATCTATGTGCGTCGGGAAATTGTCCATAACCGATTCGTCGTTAACGACTTAGCGGCTAAGGGCGCCATTTTCGTCCACGATATCGATGAAGTGCCGGAAGGTGCGCGAGTGATCTATAGCGCCCACGGTGTCTCGCCGGCCGTCCGCGAGATCAGCCGCCAGCGAAAGCTGAAGGTGATTGACGCCACGTGTCCGCTGGTAACCAAGGTCCACGTCGAAGCCGTGAAATTTGCTCGGCAGGGATATTCCCTGGTGCTGATCGGTCATCGCGATCACGATGAAATTGAAGGCACGCTGGGCGAGGCGCCGGAAGAAACCCAGGTGGTCTCCACCGTGGAAGAAGTGGCGGCGCTGGAAGTGCCGAATCCGGAACGGGTTGCATATCTGACCCAGACCACTCTCAGCCTGGATGAGGCGCGTGACATCATTCACGCGCTCAAAGCAAAGTTTCCGAACATCGTAGGACCCCGTTCACAGGACATCTGCTACGCGACAGAAAATCGTCAGGTGGCGGTGAAGAATGTGGCGCATCAGGCCGACCTGGTGCTGGTCGTCGGTTCGAATAACAGTTCCAACTCGAATCGCCTGGTGGAAGTCTCGCGAAACCTGGACACAATCGCTTACTTGATTGATGACTCGGAGAAAATTCGTTCGGAGTGGTTGGAGCACGCCAAGACCGTCGCTGTCACCGCAGGAGCGTCCGCGCCGGAAGTTCTGGTGCAGGATGTCATCAATTACCTGCAGCGAAATGGTTTCGGCGAGGTGGAAGAGGTTGAAGTGATGCCGGAAAATGTTCGCTTCGGACTTCCTCCCGAGATTGTTCGCGCAATCGCAGCCGCGCCGGAGCAACCAGCTTCTGTCGCGCCTTAGTCGTCAGGCACAGCCGTCTAAAGTTTCTAGTTGATTTCGCGCATGTTTCCGGGCTGCAGGCCCGAATATGTTTTTTTGCGAGTCGCATCCTATTAAAGAGGGACTATAGTTCGTTTGTCGATACCTATGGCCACATTTGATCAAGTCAAGCACGGCAGTGCGGTGCGGTTCGGAAGACTGGATGCCGGTCTGGATGAAGTGGAGCAGGCAATCGATGCTTCGCGGGAGTTACTCTTCTCGCAGCAGGACCCTGAAGGCTACTGGTGCGGCGAATTAGAAGCCGACTCCACCCTCGAGTCTGACTACATCATGCTGCACACCTTGCTGGGGACCGGCGATGAAGGCCGCATGCGCCGAACCATCTCGGAAATCCTTCGCCACCAGCAGGAAGACGGTGGATGGAACATCTATACCGCGGGCCCATCCAACTTAAGCGCAACCGTCAAAGCCTACTTCGCCCTGAAGTTGATGGGATACTCCGCCAACGACGCCCCGCTGGTCAAAGCACGCGATTGGATTCTGGCTCACGGCGGCGCAACCGAAGTGAACACCTATACCAAGTTGTATCTGTGTTTCTTCGGTCAGTACGATTACAACGCCGTGCCGGCGATTCCTCCGGAAATCGTGCTGTTTCCCAAGTGGTTCTACTTTAACTTGTACGAAATTTCGTCCTGGTCGCGCGCCATGCTGGTGCCGCTGTCCATTGCCTACGCCAAGAAGCCATTCAAGAAGATTCCAGCGGAGCAGGGGATTGATGAGCTGTTTCTCGGCAGTCGCGAGCGCGCGAATCTGAACCTGCACTGGGATAAGAAAATTCTCGGCTGGCGCAATTTCTTTCTGGTGCTCGACAAGATCACCCATTGGTCGGAACGCGTCCACGTTCGCCCCCTGCGTGCCATTGCCTTGAAGAAGGCAGAGAAGTGGATACTGCAGCGTATGGAGAAATCCGACGGCCTGGGAGCAATCTATCCGGGCGTTTTGAACTCCGCAATCGCCCTGCGATGCCTGGGCTACTCGCTCGACGATCCGCAGTTCATTCGCGCCCTGGATGAGTTCGAAAAGTTGGGTATAGAAGATCCCGGAGTTCCCGGAGTAAGTGAACCCACGTTCCGCATGCAACCCTGTCGCTCGCCGGTGTGGGACACCGCATATGCCTTGTTTGCCCTGGGTGAATCGGGCGTTTCCAGCCGTGACCCGCGACTGTTGCAAGCCGCTGACTGGATGTTGTCGAAAGAGGTCCGCCACAAGGGAGATTGGTCCGTCAAGGTCCCCCATGTCGAGCCGGGCGGCTGGTATTTTGAGTTCAGTAACGAGTTCTATCCCGACGTGGACGATTCTGCGCAGGTGCTGCTGGCTCTCAACAAGGTCGACAATCCGAGGGAGCGCTATCAATACGAAGTCACGCAGCGGGCCATCGACTGGATCTGGGCCATGCAATGTAAGAACGGCGGCTGGGCCAGCTTCGATAAAGACAACACCAAGATGATTTTCCAGCACATCCCGTTTGCCGATCACAATGCCATGCTGGATCCGCCGACTGTCGACATCACCGGTCGCACCCTGGAGATGCTGGCCAGCTATGGGATTACGCGCGAAGATCCGCGGGTAGCAAAGGCGATCGAATTCATCTATCGCGAACAACAATCGGACGGCAGCTGGTTCGGGCGCTGGGGCGTCAACTATTTGTACGGAACGTTTCTGGTGTTGCGCGGGCTGGAGGCGATGGGCGTATGGAACCATGAACCGCAAATTCAGCAGGCGGCAGAATGGATCCGAATGGTGCAGAATTCCGATGGAGGCTGGGGCGAAAGCTGCGCCAGTTACGATGACCCCACGGTTCGCGGCATCGGGATCAGTACCGCATCACAGACCGCCTGGGCGATCTTAGGTTTGCTGGCAGCGGGAGATCTTCGCAGCGATTCGGTTGCCAAGGGAATTCGCTGGCTGCTGCAGCATCAGCAGGCGGATGGTTCATGGACGGAAGATCGCTATACCGGCACGGGATTTCCCAGAGTTTTCTATCTGTCGTATCACATGTACCGCAACTATTTTCCGTTATTGGCGCTTACAACCTATCGTAGTGCCAAGCAGGCAGAAGCCATGGGCTCCATCACCTAACGCAGCTTCCGGCGGGTGATTGTCGTCGCGTCGGATGCCGAAACAGACTTGAACCGTAGCAACAAGGAGAATCTGAATGGCTGTGCCAATCTCACAAATGTGGACGGTGGCAACCTATGTGTTGCGCCAGCGCTGGAGTGGCCGCAAACGTTATCCCTTGGTTCTGATGCTGGAGCCGTTGTTTCGTTGCAATCTGGCCTGCGCCGGCTGCGGCAAGATCCAATATCCCGCACACATTTTGAAGAAGCAGTTGACGCCCGAAGAATGCTTTCGTGCGGCCGACGAATGTGGCACCCCAATGGTGTCTATCCCCGGCGGCGAACCTCTCCTGCATCCGCAGATCGGCGAGATTGTTGAAGGATTGGTTGCGAGAAAAAAATACATCTACCTCTGTACCAACGCGCTGCTCCTGAAAGAGAAGCTGCACCTATTCAAGCCCAGCAAATATCTGTCCTTCTCCGTTCACATGGACGGGCAGCGGGAGCACCATGATTTCTCCGTCTGCCTGGAAGGCGGATACGAGAAGGCCATCGAGGGCATTCGCGAAGCTGTTGCCAAAGGCTTCCGCGTGACGACGAATACGACATTATTCGACGGTGCCGATCCGAACAGCGTGCGTGCCTTCTTTGACGAGATGATGAGTGCTGGCGTCGAGTCCATGATGGTGGCCCCCGGATACACCTACGAGAAAGCTCCCGACCAGAAGCATTTTCTCGGCAGGGCTCGCTCTCGCCGACTGTTCCGCGCCATTCTTGCGAATCGCAAGAAGAGCTGGCGCTTCAACGCATCGCCCATGTACATGGAATTTCTGATGGGCAAGCGGGATTTCACCTGCACTCCTTGGGGCATGCCCACGTATAACATTTTCGGCTGGCAAAAGCCTTGCTACCTGCTGCAGGATGGCTACGCCGATAGCTTCGCCGAATTGATGGAAGCGACCGAATGGTCGCACTACGGAACCGAGTCCGGCAATCCTAAATGCGCAAATTGCATGGTGCATTCGGGCTATGAAGCCTCCGGCGTAAATTACACCTTTGGTTCCCTGAAGGGATTGTGGGCGACCGCGAAGGCGACCATGACGCTCTACCCGGATCGAGGAGCGCTCGATCTTCTCAACCAGCCAGTCAACCCGGTGAACGCCAAGAATCCTCTTGTGCATATTGAACTGCCGCAGACTTCCATGGAGGAAACCAGCGCATGACGGAAGCGACGACCAAGCCAGTTTCCGATCCTGATGCGATGGAAGTGGCGCCCGGAACAGAGCGTGAAGTGCTGGAAGGATGGATTCCGGCGCTCGCCACCGAAGAAGAAACCCGCGAGGCGCTGGAACAGGCCTTTGGATATCGCGGCGACGTCACCATCACGCTGAAGACCGGGGTTCGCATTGAAGGCTACATTTTCGATCGCCGACCCGCACCGGCATTACATCGCGCGATTGTGCGCATCATGCCGAAAGATACCTCGGAGCGGGTGTCGATTCCTTACTCGGAAATTGCCGGGTTGGCCTTTACCGGCCGCGATTCCGCAGCGGGTAAAAGCTGGGAAGCGTGGGTGCAGCGGTACTGGGAAAAAAAAGCCGCGGGCGAAAAGAACATCGGCATCCAGGCTGAAAAGCTGGATTAGACTCACACTTCGCGCTAAACAAAACACCCGGATTGGCGGCCGGATTGCGGAGCTCACACCGGTTGCATCCAGAAATTTTGAGCCTATGCGAATGCCTTAGCCCGCGCCAACATGCAGCAACCTTTTTTGCCCCTTCTTACTATGCAAATCTTTCTCACCGGAGCCACTGGATTTGTCGGCAGTCATGTTGCGCGGGCGTTGGCTGCAGCCGGTGCAGAATTGCGCTTATTGACACGCAAGACCAGCCGCACGGAACATCTTGAGGGCTTATCCGCGGAGCGTATCACCGGCGATCTGCTGGCGCCTGAGAATCTGCGCTCCGCCATATCCGATTGCCACGCGCTGGTGCATGTTGCCGCCGATTACCGTCTCTGGGTGCCCGATCCACGAACAATGTACGCGGCCAATGTTGAAGGGACCAGGGCGCTGCTGCGCCTGGCGCGCGAGACCGGCGTCGGCAGGGTGGTCTATACCTCAAGCGTCGCAACCATGGGATTCCGGTCAGACGGAACCATTGTGGATGAAGAAACTCCAGTATCGATCGCGAACATGATTGGCCACTACAAGCGCTCCAAGTTTCTGGCGGAACAGGAAGCCATTGCAGCCGCCAGTCTCGGGCAGCGGGTTGTCATTCTCAATCCAACCACACCGATCGGCGCGAATGACGCCAAACCTACTCCCACCGGCCGCATCGTGGTGGACTTTCTGAATCGAAAATTTCCTGCGTATGTCGACACCGGCCTCAACCTGGTCGATGTGGAATCCGTGGCGGCCATGCATGTGGCAGCGCTCGATCGTGGCGTCTCGGGACAGCGATACATTCTGGGCGGAGAAAATCTTACGCTGAAACAGATCCTCGATCGTATGGCTGCGATGACTGGCTTGCCCTCACCAACTATGAAGGTGCCCCATGCGGTCGCCATGACATTCGCATTCTTTGATGAGTGGATGACAGGTCGCATGCTCGGCCGCGAACCGCGGGCTACCGTGGAGGCGGTGCGAATGGGCAAGAAGAAAATGTTTGCCAGTTCGTCAAAAGCGGAACGCGATCTGGGATATCAGGTGGTTCCGGTCGACGCTGCATTACGCGCTGCGATCGACTGGTTTCGCACGCACGGGTATGCTCCAGCATCATGAGCGTTACGGCTGTTCGTTCGAGGATTGCGATTCTTGCAGCGCTGCCGCGAGAGGTAGCGCCGCTGGTGCGCGACTGGCCGGCGCCGGTGGTTTCGCGGGCTCAAGCCACAAGTATCTGGGAAAACGATCGGGCGATTGTGGTGTGTGCCGGCATGGGAAAAGAGCGAGTCACGCTGGCATTGCAAGTGGCTGAATCGCGCGGTCCGCTGCGCTCGGTAGTTTCGGTTGGATATGCAGGGGCACTTCGAGAAGGACTCGGCATTGACGGAGTACACTGGCCCGCGACGGTCATTGACGGACAGACTGGCGAGCGGTTTCCATGTGA
This sequence comes from Acidobacteriota bacterium, assembly GCA_040389265.1. Lineage (GTDB taxonomy): Bacteria > Acidobacteriota > Terriglobia > Terriglobales > Acidobacteriaceae > JAKAAZ01. The sequence continues at coordinate 20,014 of JAZKAG010000150.1, read as the reverse complement.
GGATGGCGATGGCATTTTGGTGACGTCCGACCATATTGTCGGGCGCGACGAGAAACTCAAGCTGGCCGCCCAATGGAAGGCGGACTTGGTGGACATGGAGGCGGCTACCGTGGCGAAAGCGGCAAAGTTGCGCAGCCTGCCGTTTCGCACTGTGCGTGCCGTCAGCGATCCAGTCGGCGAAAAGTTGCCTGACCTGGGTCGGTTTACCGATCAGCACGGCGGGTTTCAGAGCGGGAAATTCGCAATCTATGTAGCATTGCATCCATGGCTGATTCCAACCGTGGTTCGCCTTGGAAATCAGTCCGCCCGCGCATCCCGGGCGATGGCAGCGGCGTTACTCCAGTTTTTGAGGCAAGCAGAATAAAATGGTACCAGTGACAAATCTCAACGGCTCCATCCCCTCGACAATGCGAGCAGCGGTCTATCGCGGTATCAACGACGTTCGCATGGAGAACGTGCCTGTTCCTGAAATCGGTGCCGGCGAAGTTCTGGTGAAAATTCACTGCTGCGGCATCTGCGGCACTGATCTGAAGAAAATCCATACGGGTTCGCATTCGGCGCCACGCATCTTCGGCCACGAGATGGCTGGTGTGATTGCCGCAGTTGGCGACAAGGTCAGCGGTTGGAAGGTCGGCGACCGCGTCATGGCGTTCCATCACATCCCCTGCGGCAAGGGATGCTACTACTGCCGCAAGAAGACTTTTTCGCAGTGCGAGAGTTACAAGCGGGTGGGATGTACCGCGGGCTTTGAACCCTCCGGCGGCGGCTTCGCGGAATACATCCGCGTGATGGATTGGATTGTGGAGCGCGGCCTGGTGCGCATCCCGGACCACGTTCCGTTCGAGCAGGCGTTATGGATTGAGCCCGTCAACACTTGCTATAAGGCGATTCACAATCTTCGTCTGGATGCCGATGAGACCGTCCTGGTGATCGGCCAGGGACCGATTGGAATTCTGCTGGCATCGCTGGCGCGACAGACAGGCGCGACCGTGCTCACTTCAGACCTCTATCCATCGCGACATGAAGTCGCATCGCGATTCGATCTGCATCATCCAATTTACGCAGATAAACAAAATCCAATTGAGGTGGTGAAAAAATACACCGAAGGCCGCGGCGCGGATGTTGTGATTGTTGCCGTCGGTGGCAATGCTTTAATTCGTCCGGCCATGGATGCTGCGCGATTCGGCGGCCGGGTGCTGCTGTTCGCGGCCACGCAACACGGAGAAGTGGTCATCGATCCGGCGGCGATTTGCATGGATGAGAAAGCTTTGATTGGATCGTATAGTTCGTCCGCCGATGTGCAGCACACTGCATCGCAGCTGGTTCTCGACGGTTATCCTGATCGATTCGATTTGACTCGCCTGATTTCCCACACGTTTCCGCTGGAACAGGCGGCAGAAGCGATCGTCTTTGCCTCAGAACCGAAACCGGACTCCATGAAAGTAGTGATTCAGCCATAGGTATTTCCGTTCGTCATGTCAACAGTGAAAGAAAGTACAAATAGTTCAACTCACACTGCAGTCCGCAAGACCATCGATATGGCCGCTGAAATGAATGCCGCTATTTTGTACGGCAAAGAAGATGTTCGGATTGAAAGGTTGCCAGTCCCGGAAGCGGGTCCAGGGGAAATCATCGTCCGCGTCGTCGCTGCGCTGACATGCGGAACCGATCTGAAAGTCTTCCGCCGCGGCTATCACAAGAAGATGCTCAAGCCGCCTGCACCGTTTGGTCATGAAATGGCCGGTGTCGTTTCCCAGGTGGGCGACGGGGTCACGAAGTTTCATGAAGGGGATCGCGTGGTCGCGGTCAATTCCGCACCGTGCGGCGAGTGCTACTTCTGCCGGCGGGGACAGGAAAATCTTTGCGACGACCTTGTATTCAACAATGGCGCTTACGCAGAATATTTTCGAATTCCCGCGCGCATCGTGGCCAAGAATACCTTCCTGGTTCCCGCATCCATACCACTGGAGCATGCCGCCCTGACCGAGCCCCTGGCCTGTGTGCTGCACGGCATGGATGAGACCGGCGCTCAAGCCGGAGATCAGATGGTAGTGATCGGCGCCGGTCCCATCGGGCTGATGTTTATCCACGCAGCTGCGTTGAAGAAGATTGAAGTCATCTCCGTGGTAAAGCACACGGAACAAGTGCAGCAGGCTCGCTCCTTGGGGGCACGCCATATTGTGCAAACGACCAAGACCGATGACGTGATTGCAGCCGTTCGGGCACTGACGCCGCAAGGCCGCGGTGCAGATTCGGTTGTAGAAGCCGTGGCCACTCCGGAAACCTGGCAGTGGGCCGTGGATATGGTGCGCAAAGGCGGCGTGGTGAATTTCTTTGGTGGGTGTGCTGCAGGTACACAGGTGTCGCTGGACACCAATCGGCTGCATTACAACGATCTAACCTTGCGTGCTAGTTTCCATCATCGCCCCCAGGTTTGCCGCTGCGCCTTCGATTGGATTGCGAGCGGTGAGTTCGAAAGCCAGAGATTCTTAACTGGACGGGCTTCACTGGAAGAATTGGTTCCGGTTTTCCGGAGATTTGTGAATCGCACCAGTCACATTAAGATTGCGATACATCCCGGCGAGGGATTGAACGATGGCTAGCGGACTGCAGCAGACGGCTGAAAATCCCGCAAAGGTGCTGGAATCGGCGTGGCGTAAGCTTCCGGCTCAATACCGCATGCCGCAACAGCCGCCCACCCTGGCAGAAGCGCAAGCCTATTGTCGCCAGTTGGCTGAATCGCACTACGAGAATTTTCATGTAGCCACCTGGTTTCTGCCGCAGGCCCTGCGCCCCCATTTTCAAAGTATTTATGCCTACTGCCGCATCTCCGACGATTTGGGAGATGAGGTTGGCGACGCGCAGCAATCGCTGGCACTGCTGAATTTCTGGAATGACGAATTAGACGCCTGCTATCAGGGTGTCACGCGGCACCCCGTATTCGTGGCTCTTGCAGAGACGATTCGTGTCTGCAATATTCCCAAGGCTCCATTCGCCGATTTACTTGTTGCGTTTCGTCAGGATCAGACAGTCACACGCTATCGCACCATGCAGGATGTATTCGGCTATTGCCGCAATTCCGCCAATCCTGTGGGACATTTGGTGCTCTATGTTTGCGGCTATCGCGAACCGGATCTATTTGCGCTGTCGGACTTCACTTGCACTGCACTGCAGCTGGCGAATTTCTGGCAGGATGTGCGCCAGGATTATCTGCGTGGTCGAATTTATCTTCCGCTGGAAGACATGCAGCGCTTCAGCGTGACGGAGCATCAGATTCGCGATCGCCGATTTAGTTCGGAGTTCCGCAACCTGATGGAGCATGAAGTTGCCTTCGCGCAAAAATTGTTTGATGCCGGCATGCCCCTGCTGCACCGCGTCGACAACGAGATTGCGGTGGACATCGCGCTCTTCAGTCGCGGCGGTCAGGAAATTTTGCGGGCGATTCGGAATCAGGGCTATGATGTGCTGCGCTCGCGTCCGGTCATCTCCAAACCTCGCAAGGCTGCCTTGTTGTTGCGTGCCTTCCTTGCGCGACTCACCGCAAGGCAGGCTGCGTGATCGATTCGGTGGCGCAAGCCTATGCCGTTTGCGAAACCATTGCGCGGCGAGAAGCAAAAAATTTCTACTACGCATTTCGCGCATTGCCCAAAGCAAAACGCAGCGCCGTCTGCGCCGTATATGCATTCATGCGTCACGCGGATGATCTGGCGGACGATGACCGGCTGCCGCGGGAAGAAAGACTGGCGCAGTCGCAGCGGTGGCTTGAGGAATGGCATGGAGTAGCTGCCGGCGCGGCCACTGACAATCCTGTATTTCTGGCGTTGCGGGACACCCAGCAGCGATTCGGAATTTCAACCGAGCTTCTCGATCAGTTGGTGCAGGGAACCATGCTCGATCTGACGGCTCCCACCAGCAGTTCAGACATCACGACCTATCCCGCTTTCGAAGATCTCTATCGATACTGTTATTTGGTCGCGTCCGTCGTCGGGCTGGTGTGCATCCGCATTTTCGGCTACACGGACCCGCGGGCAGAAGCCTTGGCGGAGCAGACCGGCATTGCATTTCAGCTGACAAATATTCTGCGCGATGTGCGGGAAGATGCGGAGCGCGGCCGGATCTATCTTCCGCTGGATGATCTCAAGAAATTTAACGTCACTCCGGAACAGTTGCGTGCAACCCGGGCCAATCCGCGAGTTACATCGGACGAGCGTTCTGTACTGGCGCTGGAAGCAAGTCGCGCCCGTGAATACTACATGTCCGCGGATCGCTTGTTGCCGTTGATTGCGCCCGACAGTCGCGCGGCGCTATGGGTGTTGGTCACGATCTATCGACGCCTGCTGCAGCGCATTGAAAACGCGCGCTACGAAGTCTTTGCAGAGCGAGTTAGCGTGCCGGCAACAGAAAAGTTGTGGATCCTGGCATGTGGATTGTGGATGGCGTTCCGCCTGCGCCTGCTACAAACGAATTGATCGACTGAACAATATTCTCGTGACAACCTCAACAGATCCCATGGCAGACGTAAAGAGTTCCGGAGCCGGTATCCACGATGTTGCCGTTGTCGGCGGCGGCTTGGCCGGCTTGTCCGCTGCTTGCGCGCTGGCAAACTCCGGCTATCACGTTCGCCTCATCGAGCGGCGTCCGTACGTCGGGGGACGAGCTTCATCCTATGAGCATCCCGGGACCGGTGAAGTCGTCGACAACTGCCAGCATGTTCTATTGGGCTGCTGCACGAATCTCATCGGCTTCTACAAACAGCTCGGCGTTGCGGATCAGATTCGCTGGTTCGATCGCATTACGTTTATGGAGCCGGGTGGTCGACAGAGTCTTCTGCATACTGGAAGCATGCCCGCGCCGCTGCACAACGCCAAGGCATTTCTGCACTCGTGCGCGCTATCACTGGCAGACAAGCTGGCCATCAGCCGGGCCATGATGAGTTTTCTGCGCGGCGTGCCGGCCGATAGCGCAGAGAACTTTGCCGCGTGGCTTTCGAGTCACGGGCAGACGCGGCGCGCCATCGATCGATTCTGGAATCCCGTACTGGTCAGTGCGCTGAATGAAGACCTGGATCGCATTTCCGTCCACTACGCGGCCATGGTGTTTCGCACTTCTTTCATGCAGTCAGCTCAGGCAGGTTGGATGGGCGTGCCAAAGATCCCCCTCAGCGAACTCTATTCGCATGCCGTCCATTTCATCCAATCGCACGGCGGCGAGGTCAGCCTGCGCACCGGTGTCGATGCTTTTGCTTTCGACCCGCATACGCGACGTTGGCGACTCGGATGTTCGGGCGGCAGCGTCGAGGCGGATGCGGTTGTGGTGGCCGTCCCATTTGAGTCGATGCAGAAGTTGCTCCCGCTGCTTCCGGCGCCTTCATCTGGCTCCGAAACCCTTGCGGACAAGCTGGAACATTTCCAGCATTCTCCCATCACCGGAATCCACCTCTGGTTCGATCGTACGATTACGGATCTGGATCACGCCGTCCTGCTCGATACCACCATTCAGTGGATGTATAACAAGACGCGTCTGCAACCGGAGCGGCGATCGGAAGACGCCGGCAGCTATCTTGAACTGGTGGTGAGTGCCTCCAGGAAACTGGTTCCAATGTCTCGGCAAGAAATCATCGATCTGGCGTTGCGAGAGCTGGCGGAATTTTTCCCCGTCGTCCGCCAGGCCAAGCTGGTAAAGGCCGCAGTAGTGAAAGAAGTGCGCGCGACCTTTTCTGTCACTCCAGGGCTCGATGCATTTCGGCCCGGTTCGGAAACGGCATGGCCGGGAATCTTCTTAGCAGGGGACTGGACCGCGACTGGCTGGCCTTCGACCATGGAGGGAGCAGTTCGCAGTGGAAATCTGGCGGCGGAGGCGGTCACACAGGCTGCCGGCAAGCCGCAAAAATATATCCAGCCGGATTTGCCGCCGCGTGGACTGATGCGCTTGTTCCCTTAGAGAAGTTCGCCGCTAGCGACTCAGAAAAAATACGCCCGCGCAGACGCATACCGCTGCAATCCAGCGGCGCCGATCAACGTTTTCTTTCAAGATCCACTTGGCTGCGAAGGCGTTGGTGACAAATGTCAGAGCGGCGGAGGCCGGGGCGACCAGGCTGACATCTGCCCAGCTCAGCGCAAACATCAGCGAGAAAAAACTCAGCGCCATGCACAGCAGGCCGCCAAAAAATCTCGCATTGCGCAACACTGCAGAAATTGCGCCCTTCAATCCAGAATGACTGCGAATTACGTCGAAATCGCCAATCTGGCGAATGGAACCGGCCAGTAACACATCGCCCGCCGTAGCTAACGCGACGATGATGCCGATCATCGACCACACAGCGGCTTGGCCAGTGCGATTCTTCTGCCAACTCATCCTGTGTGTCAGGATGATTGTGATTGGTGTAGGAAGGACCGTTGGTCACAAAGCCAACTCCAAGCGTGATCAGAACAATCCCTACCCAGCGTCCCGCAGAGATGGTTTCCTGCAGCCAGAATTTGGATAGCAGTGCAATGATGACGTAGCCAAACCCAGTGGCTGGAAGAACAAATGTCAGGTCAGCCCAGGAGAGAGCCGTCAGGTAGCAGGCGAAAAAAAGAATCAGGAAACCGATTCCGCCAAGCACCCACGGATTGCTCAGCGCGACCAGCAGCGTCAACAAATGGTGCAGCGAGACCGGCCCCACCTGCTTCATTCCGGCGCTGAGGAATGTATCGCCGACCGACGCGCCGACCATAACGGCGGCAAGAATCAAATAGCGGCGAAACGTCATTGTGGACTGAGAGATGGCGATGGCGAGATTCCTCAACCTGCATTGCAGGTTTCATGACGGTCGCGGCACTTGCAGAACAGGAAGGCGGCCAGCTGCTTTCGGGCTGACCGCGCATGTGACTTTGAACGGCGACGAACCGTTCGGCTACGCGCCGACTTCTTGCGTGGCTGCGACAGCGGCCTTATCGCGCTTGCTTTTTGCCACCACGCGATTGCGCTGTGCGCGCAGCTTCAGGAATGCCCTGGCCTCGGTGTACAAGCGAGGCAGGTCGCGATTGACGATTGCCTTGCTCACCACCCGCCACGCCGCCTTGGGACGGAAATAATATTCATCGTAAAAGCGATGTACCATCTCCAGAACGTATTCCGTCGGCAAACCAGGGTATTCCACGTGAGCCAGCTGATGGCCTTCTTCATCGACCATGGCGCCGTTGTTGATGATGAATCCGTTGCTCTTGGCGAAGTCGTAAAACTCCGTTCCCGGATACGCATGTGCGATGGAAACCTGGATCGTTTCCACGTCGAGCGACTTGGCAAAGTTGATCGTGTTACGAATCGATTCCTTGGTTTCGCCGGGAAGTCCGAGAATGAAGTCTCCGTGGATGGTCAGGCCCAGGTCGTGGCAATCCCGCGTGAAATCGCGTGCGCGTTCGACCGTCGCACCCTTCTTGATGTTCTTTAGAATTTGCGGGTCGCCGGACTCAAAGCCGACGATCAGCAGGCGGCATCCGGCTTCGCGCATGGCTTTCAGCGTTTCGCGATCGGTGGTGACGCGCGACGTGCAGGACCAGGTCAGGCCCAGCGGCTTCAGCTTCTGGCACAGCTCAATGGTGCGAGCTTTCTGAATGTTGAAGGTATCGTCGTCGAAGAAATACTCCTTGACGTGCGGAAACAGTGTCTTGGCGTGCGCCATTTCCGCGGCAACATCGTCGGTGGAACGCTTGCGCCACGCATGTCCGCTCAGCGTCTGCGGCCAAAGGCAAAACGTACACTGTGCCGGGCACCCGCGCGTCGAGTAGAGCGACACATACGGATGCAGCAGGAAAGGAACGTTGTATTTTGTTACATCCATGTCGCGGGCATACACATCCGTGACCCATGGCATCGCATCCAGATCTTCTACCTGGGGCCGATCGGGATTGTGCACGACCTGGCCATCTTTGCGATAGCTGATGCCGAGAATTTCATTCAGCGGCTTGCCGTTGGCAAATTCCACCGTGGAGAAATCAAATTCGCGGCGGCACACAAAGTCGATGACCGGGCACTCATTCAACGCCCGATCCGGCGACGTGGTGACCGGCGGCCCGACAAAGGCAATCCGGATCGAAGGATTCGCCGCCTTGATGGCTTCTGCCAACTTTTGATCGCCCTGCCAGCCAGGAGTACTGGTGAATAAAACCAGGAACTCATACTGCTTGCAGATCTCGATTGTCTCCTCCGCGCTGACATGATGCGGGGGAGCGTCGAGCAGGCGAGAACCCTCCAGCAGACCGGCCGGGTATGCAAGCCAGACCGGGTACCAGTATGACTCGATTTCGCGCGTAGCGGGCCAGCGCGAACTGGCGCCACCATCAAAGTTTTCAAAAGAAGGCGGGTTTAGAAAGATCGTCTTTAGGGGCATAAGCTTAACCCTAATTTTACCACTGTAAGTGCTTCGGAATGTGGGTTTATTGCGGCAGTTGCCAAGGTTGCCCTGGGCCGATTTCAAGGTTTGTCCAAGTGAAATTCGCGGTTATTCCGTGAAAAATTGGCACGGTCTTTAATGCGATAAGCCTCGCCGATCAGCGGCGGGTACATCTGCCGACGCCGAGGCGCTTCCTTTCGCCCAATCTTCCAAATCTCCCATGGCGCTCAGCAGATCGAGTTTCACTTTCGTCACATTGAATTGCGCGTCCTGAAGTCCAACATAGCGAGTGCGTTCTTCCACTCGATATTGATCGGCTTGCTGGGGCGCGACCGGCTGGCCATTGGTTCCACCCTGGTTCATCTGGGTTACGGTTGCCGTCAGGGTGTCCTGGGCAAGCTGCTGCTGCAGATCGGCGACCTGCGCCTGCGCCTCTAACTCGCGCAGGCTGTGCCAGAGTGTCAGGTTCGCCTCATCGTTTTGAATCTTCGCCATTTCCGCCTGCAGACGATCGTGTTTCGCAATCGCAGCCGATTCCTTTGCTTTATCGCGCTTGCTTCTATCGAAAAGAGGCCAGGTCGCCTGGATGCCGATTCCGAAATTGTTCGGCTGGAAAGCCAGGTAGTAATTCTGATATCCGTTGAAACTGGCGAATCGACTGTATTGGAAAGCACCGTAGACGATGGGGCGATTCTCCGCTCGCTTGTCGCCCCAGGCGTCATACATTCTCGCGTCTGCGGTGGCAAACGCAGCCTGGACTCCCGGAGTTTCTTTGCCCTTCGACAACAGGCCCTGGAAATCGAGGTCGGGCAATGGAGGAACCGAGGACGCCGCCGGCGTAATCGTGTTCGGGTCAAGCCCGGTGAGTCCGGATAAATGCTGGCGAAACTCATCGGCCTGATCCTGCAGGCGGATTAACTGCAGTTGGATTTGAGCGCGTGTCAACTTCGCCTGAGTTAGATCCATCTTGCTTTCCAGCCCGGCATTCAATCGGTCTTGCACCACTGAAACCAGCTTGTCCGTATCCGACATCGCCTGCTGCAGCGCCTGGATTTCCGCAAGGCTTTTATTCAGCTGAATGTAATTGATGGAGGCATCCAGAATCACCTGCCGCCGCGCGTCTTTCAGGCTGAGTGTGGCGGCTTTGACCGCCGCATGGGCAGAACGGATGTAGTCGCGCTGGGAATAGCTGAAGAGCAGAAAGTTCGATTGCACATTGAAGAGCGTCGGATTGCCCAGCGGAAAGCCGTAGGAATATCCCAGGCCCGATCCGACAGAAAAACTGGGGATGTAGATATCTCGCGTCTCCATCCAGATGGCTCGCGTCCGCTGTTGATCGGCCTCCGCGGCATGCACCGCTCGGCTGTTGCGCAGCGCCAGGTCGACAATGGTGTACAGAGAGACATCTCCAGCGGTCGATGAGTCCGCGTCAAGCGAGGAAGATGGCGGCCGCTCCGGCAGCGCCATGGCCATTGGCTCGCCGCCGGCCGGCAAATGTCGAGACGTGGTGCGATTGGAAAGCACCGCCGAGGGTTGCGGAGCATTCGGCAGCGGTGCATGGGTTCGTTGTGCATAGCTGGTCAGCGTAAGGCAAATTGCCCAAACAGCGACGGCCAGGACGCGCGTGCTATCGCGGTGATTCCCTCCGTTGAACCATTTCAATCGAACTATATCCATCCCGTCTGATTCTAAACGGGGCAAGCCGTCCCTATTTTTGTTTGCAGTCAGGACATGCGGAGAATGTTGAGGCAACTTCATCCGCGTTGCGCCTGTTGCGCGGGTTCATAGAGGCTGGCAAGGGCGTGCGCCGCCGCAAATTCCTTTGCAGCCTCTGCCTTGTCACCGTCTTTTGCCAGAAGCTTGCCTAATTGAACCTGCACTCGAAACGCGGGTGCATCTTCCGATTGATGATGGGAGGCAAGGTACTGTCGCAGCATTTGCTCTGCCTGGGCGAGATCCTGACGCTTTTCAATCAGCAATGTGGCTCCCCGCACCAGCGCCGGCCCCTTGCCTGGATCTGCCGCAATTCCGCTTTGAATTGCCTGTTGCATGGCGGGATAATTTTTTCGCTCGGCGTAGAACTCGGCCAGGCCCATCCATTCGTCCGCCGGGTAGCTGGAACTTTGAATGGCCAGCTTCCACTCGCGTTCCGCGCCAGTGTCGTCTGACTTCCTGGCATCGATCTTGGCCTGCAGTGCGTGATAACGGGTCGCATTCAGCGGTTGCAATTGTTGCGCAATCTTCTCAGCCGGCGCCGGTCCGCCACCTAAAATCCGTGGAACGTCGACCAGGTATTCTCCCAGGTCAGACAGCGCCGACTCGTTCGCCGGATCCAGGCGAACCGCTGTTTCAAATTCGGCACGCACCTTTTTCGCCAGGGGGTACGCAGTGGTCAGCGGCGCGTGTGCGGCAGCGTCGCCATACGCTCGACCCAGCCAGTGATGGTATTCGCTATTGCCAGGCTCCAGTTCCACCGCGCGATTGCATTCCTGTTGCGCCTCGGTCCAACGTTCTTCCTCGATGTAGACGCGGCACAGCAGACTGTGATCGGCGGCGTTCGCGGAGTTTTTCGCCAGATCCTGCTGCAGCATGGCGATGGCATCGTTGGCGTGGCCGGAATCGATATCCTGGCGAATGGAACCTTCAACCCCCGCGATTTGTCTTGTTCCACTCGACGCATCCGGCTTCATCGCCTCACCGGTGCCAACAGCGCAAATGAGCAAGCTTGCAAGCCAAAGCAGACGGCGGCGGTGCTTCGACAAAGTGACGGAGGTCATACGCTATTCCGCGGGGCTCACAGCTTGGCCCTTCTGCAGGTTGGACCCATCGACGGCGGACATGGCCACCACATCCCCGGGATGCAAGCCGGAAATGATCTGAACTTTGTTGAGATTGAGTGCGCCAATGGTGACCGCGATCCGCCGCAAGTGGCCGTTGACCAGCCCATAGACATAATCCCCACCGTCGTCGATTCGCAGGGCCTCCCGCGGAATGAGCAGGACATTCTTCAGATCTTTCAAAACCACTGTGATCGTCACGTTGGTATTTGGCAACAGAACCTCATCTGCGTCATCAACCGAGACGAGTGCCTCACCGACATTACGAGTGCCGTAGGCAACAATCGTTGAGGGTGTCCGGACCATATGACCGTGCCACACTCGGCTGGGCAGGGCAGCCCACACAATGGTGACCGGCTCGCCAACGGAAAGCTTTCCAATCTCCGGCTCGTCAAAATAGGCGTGCACTTGAATTTGTTTCAGGTCTGCCATCTGTAATAGCTGGAAACCGCCTGGAACATAATCACTCGTGCGCGCCGACACGGAATACACCGTTCCGGCAAAAGGTGCGCGGACATTTTCTTTCTGCAGCGTGTCAAGCGCCGAGGCATACGCAGCCTGTGCATTGTCTAAATTTGCCGTGGCGTGCTGCAAATCGATGGGGGCGTATCCCTGCGTCTGCTGCTGGCTCAGCGACTGCAGTCCGGCCGTATCGGCAGCCAGCGCTCTGCGCGCCGCGTCGACTTCGCTGGGGGAGGCGGCGCCCTGCTGCCGCAATTTCTCCAGCGTCGCCAGGGTCGCAGCCTGCTGATCTCTGGCGGCCTTCGCCTTGTCGATGTTGCTGGTCATGGTGATCTGTTCATGCCGTGTTCCACCGTGACGCAGCGCCTCTAGCTGAGCCTGTGCTCCGCGCACAGCAGCCAGCGCGGCGGCCACCTGGGTACGTGCCGCGGAATCCTCCAGCGAAATCAACAGCTGGTCCTTGGCTACCTTCTGCCCCTCATGCACATAAACGGCCTTTACCGTTCCTGGCAGGGGGCTGTAGGCGGCAAAATTGTGTGTGGGCTGGACGATGCCGTTGGTCGACAATGTGCTGACCAACTCGCCCAGCGCGGCCGTGCCCATCCGCACCTTGGTGGCATCGCGGCTGGAATAGTGCACCAGGATGGCCACCGCCAGCAGAGCTAAAGCAAAGAGGATCCAGAAATTACGCTTCTTTTGCGACGCATCTTGCGGTGACGGAGAGGCCATAGTGAAATCTTCGTATCTCTTAGAACAAACAGTATATAAGACGTTCGGTCGGAGTCTTGGGATTCAAAGACATAACGGTTATCCCGGCAGTACTGTTCCGCGCTCGCGCGAAGCTATCGAAGGTTGAAGAAATGGAGGCACGTGACGCGCCCATCAGCAGCATCGATTCGACAGCGGAGTTTCGTACAATCAGCCTATGGCATCCAGCAAAAACGCAAGCGCACCCCGATACACAGAAGATCACGCAAAGTCTGGCCTTGATTTCAAGTTTCCAGAAATTGAGACGTGGCCCAACCAGTTTCCCGGATATGAGATTGCGATCGACGATCCGGAATTCACTTCCGTCTGTCCCAAAACCGGTTTGCCGGATTTCGGTGTGATCCTTCTGCGATATGAGCCCCGCAATCAGTGCCTGGAGCTGAAGTCGTACAAGGAGTATTTGTTTTCCTATCGCAACCTTGGCATCTTTCAGGAGAACGTCGTCAACCAGGTTTTGAAGGATGTTGTGAAGGCCTGCAATCCCGTGTGGGCGACCGTGCGCGGCGAGTTCCGGCCACGCGGCGGCATCTCCACCATCGTGGAAGCGCGCTGGCCGCGGAAGAAATCTCGCTAGCCCGCGGACGCCCGCGAACCTCCAATCAATTCGATCGATTCTGCCACACAGCCTGATATGCTGGCGGCTCATGCCGGGGAACAAAGCTCAATTGTCGTCTCGACTGCCAGCCTCCGCGGCGTGGACCGCGCTCGCCCTGCTGACCACGCTCAACCTGCTGAACTACACCGACAGGTACGTGCTCGCCGGGGTGCAGCCCCTGGTGCAGCGCGCCTTCCATGTAAACGATGAGCGCATCGGCAGCCTCACCTTCGCATTCTTCATCACCTACATGTTCACCGCGCCGCTCACCGGATGGCTGGGCGACCGATTTCCGCGCAAGCCCCTCATCCTTGCCGGCGCGCTTCTCTGGTCGGTTCTGACGCTATCTACGGCGATGGTGCACACTTTCGGCGAACTGTATTTGCGGCACGCGCTGGTCGGCATCGGCGAGGCAAGCTTCGGCATTTTTGCTCCCGCCCTGTTGTCGGATTATTGGCCTGCGGAGCAGCGCAATCGCATCCTGACCATGTTCTATCTGGCGCTGCCGATCGGCGCGGCTCTGGGATACATCCTGGGCGGAACCCTGGGTCAGGCGTATGGATGGAAGGTTCCATTTTATGCAGCGGCCGCTCCCGGCTTGCTGGTCGTGCTGCTGGTTTGGATGTTTCTGCGAGAGCCGGCGCGTGGCGCCACCGAGCCGCTCACCATTCGTCCGGATCGCGCCACACTCGAAGGCTTGACGCGCAACGCTGCCTACTGGACTGCGACACTGGGCATGGCGATGATGGTCTTCACCCTGGGTGGCATCTCGGTGTGGATGCCGACGTTTCTATTTCGCTATGGCCACTACTCACTGGCCGGCGCGAGCCAGATACTCGGCGCCATCACCGTTGTCGACGGCATCCTGGGAACCTGGCTGGGTGGCTGGCTGGCGCAGCGATGGTTGCGGCACAACAAAGCTGCGCTCTATTTGCTCTCTGCGTGGAGCATGCTGCTGGCGGCGCCGTTCGCGCTACTGGTGTTCTACGGGCCGCGCGCAACCATGGTGCCAAGCCTGGCGGTAGCGGAGTTTCTATTGTTTCTGAACACCGGCCCGCTGAATGCCGCGATTGTGAACTCCGTCGATGCACCGATTCGCTCCACCGCCATTGCAATCGAACTATTCGTGATTCATGCCATTGGCGACGCCCCATCTCCCAAAATTATCGGCTGGGTTTCAGACCACTCGACCTTGCGGGAAGGCCTGGCAATCACGCTGATCACCCTGCTCCTCTCAGCCATCTTTATTTTCGCTGGCGCAAAGTATGCGCCCGAAATCGACGCGGCGGCAGTCTAGATTTCTTGCTGGCGCGCGATTGCCGGGAAGAATCGGCAATACTAGAGGAACATGTCTCTTGTGCTCGCTCTGCTGATTCATGGTCGATGGCTGTTCGCGATGTTCGCATGGCTGATTGCGGCTGCGTGGCTGTCGCGCGTCATTCCTGCGCTGTGGATGCTGCCTCGCGTACCGAATCTCTTGCGTGACACACAAGAGGCAACTGATACAGCAGACAATGCCACGCCGTGGCCGTCCGTCACTGTGGTTGTTCCGGCAAAGGATGAAGCTCTGGCCATCGAGCGCGCCCTGCGCAGCCTGGTGGAATGCGATTATCCACGCCTGCAAATCATTGCCGTCGATGATCGCTCCAGCGATGCCACCGGCAAGTTGATGGAGGATCTTGCAGCCTCGCACGAATCCGGTGGACGTCTGCGTGTCCTGCACGTGCACGAGTTACCCGACGGATGGCTGGGAAAGCCGCATGCCATGGCGCTCGCCGCTGCGGAAGCGACCAGTGACTGGCTGCTGTTTACCGATGCGGATGTCATCTTTGATCCGCGCGCGATCCGACTGGCAATCCGGTACGCGGAACAGAGTGGTGGCGATCACATGGTTTTGTACCCAACGCTGATTTTGCGTGGCATGGCCGAGAAGATGCTGATTGGATTCTTCCAAAGCGTTTCCGCGCTGGCCGGTCGCCCTTGGAAGATCTCCGATCCCAGGGCAAAGAAGGATTACATCGGAGTGGGCGCGTTCAACCTGATTCGGCGGCCCGTCTATGAAGCTCTGGGCGGCTACGCGGAACTGCGCATGGAGGTGCTGGAGGACCTGCGTCTTGGGTTCAAAGCCAAGCGCGAAGGCTACGCGCAACGTGTCGCCTTCGGCAAAGATCTGGTGCGCGTTCGCTGGGCAGAAAGCGCCTGGGGCATTCTGAACAACCTGACGAAAAATCTTTACTCCACATTTCGTTTTCGCACCTCGCTTCTTCTCGCGGCTTGCGTGGGCATGCTGGTCATGTGCCTCACTCCGTTCCTCGCGCTTTTCTTCCCCGGGCTCGCACAATGGGCTGGCATCCTCACGCTGTTCGCGCTGCTGCTGTTGAACCTGCACTATTGGAAACTGACAGACATTCCGCCCGTGTACCTGGCACTATTTCCCGTGGCAACAATTATGTTTGTGGGAACTCTGCTGCGTTCGATGATTCTGGTTTTATGGCGCGGCGGTGTGCTGTGGCGGGGCACATTCTATCCCCTGAAGGAACTGCGGCGTCAGGCCGGCCCCCTCTGGTGAACGCTGCTAATTCCCGCGATGGCGAAAGTGAACGCCGTGCTGACCGCCCACTCCGTTGTGCGTGCTGAAACCTTGTCCACCATTTTCCGCTGAAAAACTTTTGATGAGTTTTGGATTGGGATGGAACTTTGGCTTGCCTCCATGCAACTGCTCTTTGGAGCTGAGGATCATATCGGCGCGTCCTTGAATCGGCAAAACCTTGCCGCGAATCTGGATCGTCTGGCCAACCAGTTGATCGAGATCGCCAACGGTCTTTTTGTCTTCTGTCGAGCTGAGGATGAAGAAATGGCAATCTGAGTCCGAAGTCTGGGGGCTGCACACATCCAGGAAGCGGATGCCGTCGCTCGCATCGACGACACGATACACATGAGCTTCCACACATACGTTTTTGTGCAGACGCTGCAGCGCCTGGTCAGGAGAGATGCAGGCACGCTTCGCGATCGCGACAGAACAAAACAGCAGAAAAACAATGGGCACACTCAGCAGCTTCGGCGCACGCATAGGGGGATGTCTTTCCGTTCAATTGTGAAAAAGCGCTGTTGCACTCATTATGAGCCGATCACGCGACAGTTGCTACCGGAAATCCTGCGCGCGTAGGCGCCAGCGCAGATTCAAGAAGTTCGCGCCGCCCCAAACGAGCGGTCCAGTACCGTTTTTGCGGCCTGCTCCAGTCGCATCGCAAGTGCATCAATGTGCCGCTCCTCGGTCAGATAGCTGATCACCATCATGCGCAGGACACTGCGTCCCCGTACCCGTGTGGTCGAGATCCACTGCTGTCCGTCCTGGGTAATTTCCGCAGCAATGGCATGATGCAGGCGGGCAATCTCTTCTTCCGGCAACGCCAACTCGCGCGCGGCCCTGGCACGAAAGTTCAAAATCGTAAGACGGCGCGGCGTCGCCAGCTCGAAAGCACCGGTTTCGAGAATGCGCGATTCCATGTAGCCGGCCAGCCGCAGTTGCGAGTCGATCAACTGTTCGTAGGATTGGCGCCCGTGCACGCGCAACGTCAGCCAAAGCTTTAAAGAATTCATCCGCCGCGACCACTGAGCGGACACTCGAAAATTATCGGGCAGGGAACTATTTGCAGCGCGCGGCAGATAACTCGTATCGAGACCGAACGTCGGCTCCAGCAATTCCGGGTGACGAGTCAGCAATACGCCCGCGGCAAACGGCATCGCCAGCCACTTATGCGGATCCATGGTGATCGAGTCGGCCAACTCGATGCCATCTACCAGTCCGCGATGCTGATTGGAAAAAACAACCGCCGCACCGAATGCGCCATCCACGTGGAACCAGAGATTCTGCCGACGCGCGACCGCCGCCAGTGCGGGCAGGGAATCGACCGCACCGGAACTTGTCGTGCCCGCCGTGCCCACAATCGCCAGCGGCTCGAGGCCCGCGCTTCCATCCGCGAGGATGGCCGCCTCCAGCGCAGGCACATCGATCTCTGCTGCCCCGTTCACCGGAATGCGCCGCAGCGCCTTCCGTCCCAGGCCAAGCAGGCCCAATGATTTCTCCAGCGAGTGATGCGCTTCCGATGAGGCGTAGACGGTGGGCTGCTTGCCGAATCCAACCAGGCCGTTGTCGGCAACCTGTGGATAGCGCCAGGTCAGCGCAATCGCCAGCGCACTCAAATTCGCTTCCGTGCCGCCGCTGGTAAATGTGCCGCCGAACTGGTTCTCATGCCAGCCGACGCGCTCCCCAATCCAGCCGAGGGTTTGCTGCTCAATGCGCGAAGCAAGTTGCGAGCGCGCCAGCGATGCCAGTTGAGGATTCAGCGCGGCCACCAGTGCTTCCGCCAACACCGCTATGTAGGTCGGCGTGGGATTGGTAAGTCCAAAATAATTGGCGCTGGGAACATGAAATCCCTGGTCGATCATCTGCGAGCAAATGTCATCGAGAATTGCCGCGGCTTCATCGCCAACTTCAGGCAAATCCGTTGGCTCAACAAGAAAGCTGCGCTGCCCCAGGGGCGGCTGAACCGGGCGATCTTTCAAGGAGGAAAAATATTCGTTAATGCGGTCGATCAGCTGATACCCAAGCTGTCGACGCTTGTCCGAATCCAAGTCAAATCCCATGCGGGTACCTGCTTCACTGGATTCTACCCGTTCGGCAATTCGGCTGGCTTGTGTTCAGATCCCGCGTCTTCGCTCTTTGCTTGCGGGCGCATCAGAGGAAACAAAATCACGTCGCGGATGGAACGCGAGCCCGTCAGAACCATGGTCAGCCGATCGATGCCGATCCCTTCTCCACCCGTGGGAGGCAGCCCAAAACTCAACGCGCGAACATAATCCTCATCCATCGCATGGGCCTCTGCGTCACCGCGCTCGCGTTCGCCAAGTTGCTGCAGAAACCGATTGCGCTGCTCCACCGGATCGTTCAATTCGCTAAAAGCGTTCCCAAGTTCGAATCCACCTATGTAGAACTCGAAGCGCTCCACCCAGTCCGGCTCGTCCGGTTTCTGCTTGGACAGCGGCGAAACCGCAAGCGGGAAGTCATAAATAATGGTTGGCTGTACAAGATGTTCTTCAGCCACGGCTTCAAAGATGGAGGCGATGTTCTTTCCCGGCGGCGCATGGCTATCCAGATCGACAGACAGATGAGCCGAGCGAAGCTGCTCACCGACGGCGAGAACACGATTGGCGTCGCGGAAGGACTCCATCGAGGGCTTTGCGCCCGCAGCGTCCGGCCAGAAGTGCAGGATCGCCTCGCGCATGGTGTAGCGCTTCCAATTCGACAGGTCAATCTCGACATCATTGAAGGTAGTCTTAGTGGTGCCGTTCACTTCCATCGCGACAAACTGAATCAGCTCTTCCGTCAGGTCCATCAGCTCGTGATAATTTGCGTACGCTTGGTAAAACTCCAGCATGGTGAACTCAGGATTGTGCTGCGTCGAAATTCCTTCATTGCGAAAATTCCGGTTGATCTCGTACACGCGATCCAGTCCGCCCACCACCAGCCGCTTCAAATACAGTTCCGGCGCGATGCGCAGATATAAGTCGATGTCGAGCGCGTTATGGTGCGTAGTGAAAGGCTTGGCCGCCGCGCCACCGGCGATCGGCTGCATCATCGGCGTTTCTACTTCAAGAAATCCTCGCCCATCGAAAAACTTACGCATGGCGCGCAACACCGCGGCCCGCTTGACGAAAACTTCGCGCACATCGGCGTTCATGAACAAATCGACATAGCGCTGGCGATAGCGCAGCTCAACGTCCGCCAGGCCATGATATTTTTCCGGCAGCGGCAGCATGGCCTTCGAAAGAAACGTCAGCGAGTCGACGTGGATGGTCAACTCCCCCGTGCGGGTGCGAAACAGATAGCCGCTGACCCCGATGTGGTCGCCCATATCGAGCAGCTTGTAAAGCTGAAATCCGTTCTCGCCCACGGCATCCATGCGCACATAAATCTGCAGGCGCGCGCCATTTTGCTGCAGCACTGCGAACCCTGCCTTGCCTTGTGCGCGAATAGCCATGATGCGTCCGGCGACTGCGACGTTCACTCGATCCTTCTCCAGCGTCTCTCCGGAGGCAGCATCGTATTCTCGCCGTATATCCGCCAGCGCGTGAGTCGAACAGAAGCTATTGGGATAGACCGGATGGCCGAGGCCTTCAATCTGTCGCAGCTTGTCGCGGCGAAGATCGAAGACGCTTTGTTCAAATTCGGATTCGTACACGCAATTTTCCTTGATGGTCAGGATCGTCAGATTTAATGCCAGTATAGATGTTGGCTGCGTTACCCTCAGGATCAAGCGCATTCGCTTCGGCTCAATCGATCCGTCTCAACGGATTCCGCGGCGGTGCACATCCCAGGCTCGACCGAAGTTTTCCATTGGAGCAGGAATAATGAAGTTGTGGACGAAACTTCTCGCGGCGGTGCTGGTGATCCTGTTGGCCGTCGTCGTCGCCTTACCATTTGTTATCGATGCAAATACATTTCGTCCCATGCTGGAAACAGGCTTATCCGCCGGACTGGGTCGAACAGTCAAGCTGGGAAACCTGCGGCTGGCCGTGCTCTCAGGCGACCTGGTCGCCAATAACCTCAGTATCGCGGGTGATCCTGCATTCAGCACCACGCCGTTTCTGGTTGCGCGAGAACTACGCATCGGCGTCGACATGAAGCCGCTGATTTTTCACCGTCAACTCCATATCCGCAGTTTCGAGATCAAGGCTCCCCAGATCCACCTGGTCGAAGGCGCGAGCGGGCAATGGAATTTCTCCACCCTGAGCCGAAATGCGGCCAGCCTGACATCGAATTCGAAATCGAGGACGGCCCTGTTTCTTTCGATCGTGGACTCGATCGGGATTCAGGATGGCCGCGCCGTGGTGGAGACATTGCCTGCGAGCGGACCGCCGCTGGTGTACGAGCACGTCCATCTTGCGCTACAGAATTTCGCGCTGGCCCAGCGTTTT
>JAZKAG010000149.1:0-6148 GCA_040389265.1 Acidobacteriota bacterium | reverse complement strand
GGCGAACAAGCTTCTCAACCGAACTCCATTCGAACGATGACTGACTCACCGCCGCGAGGATTTGAACGTAAGAGAGATAGTTCAAAGGAATGTGATTTCGAACCATCATGTCGGGGCGACAGAAAAAATATCCCTGGAAGAGTTCAAAACCCTCTTGGACAGCAATCCTGAATTCGTCCTGCTCCTCAATCTTCTCGGCGATCAGTCTCGCTGCGCAGCCTTTGAGAAAGCGGCGAATCTCTGCTCTCTGGAAAGCATCGCTCAGGCGAAAGTCAATCTTGATGTAGTCGGCGTAAGGGAGGAATTTCTCCAGGCCGGGACGAGGTACAAAATCGTCGAGCGAAAGCTGATACCCGAGGGCGCGAAGTTGTCCGCAAGTTTCAAGAATTTCGCTATTCGGTTCAATATCCTCCAGAATTTCAAGTACTGTCGAGCGGGCCGGTAGAAGCGTGACCAGACCGGACGTCAGAGCGTCGCTTGTGCAATTGAGAAACGCTTTCCCACGCCCGGCCAGGGACTCAAAGTCATAGAGAACAGAGTTGTCGACCATCCATTGAGTGGCCGATTCCGACTCTGCGGTGGAGGCAATGCAGAAACGGTTTTCCTTCCCTGCACGAAATAGGAATTCGTATCCGAAGACCTGCTTCTGCCGGTCAAGAATCGGCTGACGCGCGAAGCATCGCGCTGGAAGCGATTGTGCCAGGTCCACTGGCCTTGGCTTGTTGGTGTGCAAGGTCATGGAAGGTTGAGCTGATAATCGAACCATCCTTTTTTACGCCGACCAACGATGAGATTCCGGATCGGCATGCGGCCAGGCACGCGCATCTGCAGGCTCATCGAGCCGCCCCACCCCCGGAAACAGCGGGGCTTCTTGCGCCGCATCCTCAGAAGCTGTTGGCGGCAGCTTCGCTGAGCTGTTGGGTGATGACACCTGCTTCCAGGCATCGCGAACATTCAGGATGTCTCGAATGGATTGCTGCAACAGCAGAACCGACGCGTCGCGTGAACCGCGCACACACTGGGCATAAATTGCCGCATAGAACTCAGACAAGGCTTCCGCCGGCTTACCGCCGACATCGGACCGAAGCCGCGCCTGCAAATAGGTCAGGATATCGAGCACGCGGCGGATCGAATCACGCCGACCGGCCACTTCGCCGGCTTCAATGTTCGCAATGGCTCGGTGCAGAAAGCGAATCATGCCGTCGTATAGCGCCACGACCAAATCGACGCTATTCATCACCGCCAGCGTTTGCTGTTGATAATTCATCGCACTGCCTTTCCTCGTTGGGAGCATCAACCATTCTTAGTGTTATAGCCGCTGATGGCGCTGTACAGTTCGTCCACGTACTGCAATTGCTGGGGAATCTCAGTAAGGATGTAGTTGGCCTGGTTGAGCTCCGCAGTCAGCGTCTGCGTCTGCTGGGTGATCCGGGCATCCTCGTTTTTAATATCCGTGTTGAGCATCGATTCAGTTGATTGATTGGATTGCAGCGCCAGGTACATCATGCCATTCGGCCCGGAGTTGCCAAGGTTGTTGAGCGCATTGCTGAAGTTGGAACCAAAGGAGGTGAAGCCATTGCCGGGCTGCAGAAAATTGGTTACATCCAGATAGTTTGTGTTGAGCAAGCTGTCCAAGATGCTGGAGTTGAAAGTCAACGTGCCGTCATTATTGACACTGACGCCTAGCTGGGTGATGGAGGTCACGCTGCCGCTGCCGCTTGAAGCGAACGACGGAGGAGTCGCAGTCAAGGTCGCCGGAGATGATGTCGAAGCGGTGACAGTGAGGCGGGTCGCGTTCGAATCCAGCACAGCCGAATAGCCCGTTCCAGGAGAGTTGAGGGCGGCAGCAATTTGCGTCAGCGTGGAGGCCGAAGTGATTGCAGCGCTGCTTCCCGTTCCTCCGCTTGCTGTGCCAAAGGCTCCTGCGGCCACAGTGTAGGTAGCACTGGCGGACGGAGCCTGCATTACCCAGCTCGCCGGACTTCCTGAGCCTGCCACTGCCGTCAGCTTGTCCGATGTCATGAATGTGAGCGCCGACTGCAGTTGACTCTGCAGCATGGCCAGGTTGGGGCTGCCATACAGCGGCTCCGGATTCCCGGAAGAATCGTTTCCCTCCTGAGTATTGATATCACTCATCACCTGGTTGTAATTGGTGACGAAGCTATTCACGGCAGATTCCACGGAGCTGTTGTTATTGGTGATTTCGATTTGCACCGGACTTGTGGGTGCCGCCGCCAACAGTTGGAAGGTGACACCGGGGATGGCGTTGGCCACGGTGTTGGAGCTATTGGTTTCGCTGATACCATCGACGGTAAAGCTGGCATCTGAGCCGGGTTGTGCCTGGGTAAAACCGATGGTGGTGGACGGCGTGGTCGCATCGGTCAGCGCGGAAGCAACCGTGAACCCTCCCTCGGCGCCGCTTTTATTGCTGCTCAACGATAAACGCTGGCCACCGGCGTCGGTAATTACGTTCGCGGTCACACCGACGTCGGCGTTATTGATGTTGGCTGCGAATTGCGTCAAGGTATCGCCACCGGCATCAGCATTGATTGTTTTTTGGGCGCCATTCACAATCAGCGTCAGGCTGCCGTTCACCAAGTCGGAAGCGTTGGAAAAATCATTCGAATAGTAAGAGTTGGTCTGTGCCAGCGCGCTGACGACGATCGTATGGCTTCCGGCAATTGCGGTGTTGCTGGCAGAGGTGAGTTGCACCACATTGGTGTTCGAGCTTGACCCCTCCATCGAGGCCAGCACGCCCTGGAAGTCCGTCAGCACCTGCAGACTTTTGGTCAGGTTGGAGAGATCTGTACCTAAGGTGGTGTAGGCGGTGTCTTCGCTCTTCAGTCTTGTCAGCTGGTTATTCCAGGGAGTTTCGACGATTTTCATATTCGCCGTGATCTGACTTACGGTAGAGGCAACGTCAAAACCCTGACCGCTGGTTGGCGAACCGAATGCTATTCCTACTGGAGTGCCCATCATAACCTCGACAGAAGTTTCCGCTTGCACAGAAAGAGGGCAAGCGTCAGGCCATTCCCATCCCTGGCCCTAAAACTTTCCTGAGAAATGGCGCGCCGAAGGCAACTGGGAAGCTGCCTTCGGCGCTGGTGGAGGAGGCACTATTGCAGCAGCTTCAAAACTTCCTGCTGCACCGTATTGGCCTGCGCCAGGGCGCTGATGCCGGTCTGACTGAGAATCTGGAACTTGGACAGATTCGAAGTCGCTTGGCCGTAATCGGTCGCCATGATGTTGTTCTGCGCCGAAACTACATTGGTCTGCTCGGTGCTTTCAACATTCGCCGCAGAATTTAGCGTATTGATTTGCGATCCAAGGTAACCGCGCTGAGCGGCGACATCGGCGATCGCACTGCTAATCGCTGTCAAGGCCGCTTGCGCATTGGTGGAATTATCCAGTTTTGTGGTGCTCAAATTCTGCCCAGCGCCCGTCGTGTAGGAGATACCATTGGCCGCCGCTCCGCCGCTGGCGGTGAAGGTCGGAGCAACGCCAGTAGCAGCGAGGGTAAAGGTGGTGAACGCTCCGCCCGTAGAAGAAACCACCAGGCTGTCAAATCCACCCGCCGATTGCACGTTTGCGGAAACACCGCTGATGTTTGCAGCGTTGATGGTTGAGGCGATATTGGCGACGGTCGAACCGCTCGCAATGGTGAGCGTATTCGTGGCCCCAGAACCGACCTGGATTGCCAGCGTACCGGCGGCCGTGGTTGTGGTTCCCGTGGCAATGCCGGAGCCGGTTTCAACATGCGCCGTAGTTGCCGAGCCAATAACTCCACCTACATCGCCGACGCTCGCGGAAGTCAACGCTTTGATGTTCAGCGTGTCGACGCTTGATCCGATCGCAGACGCATCTCCAGTGAAGATGGCCGTGCTGGAGCCAAATACGGCGACGCCGTTGAAGCTCGATGTGGAACCAATATTGTTCACTTCGGCCAGAATCGATTGATACTCCTGATTGGCGGCCGCATCCTGCGAGCTATTGAGCGTGCCGTTGGAGGCTTCCGTCGCCAGCGTAACCGCGCGGTTCAACAAATTGGTCACCTGGGACAGGGCGCCATCCGCAACTTGCAACAGGCCGACGCCGCTGCTGGCATTGGTTGCTGACTGTGTAAGTGCGGCTGAATTTGCACCGAGACCATCGGCCAGCGAAAGCCCAGCAGCATCGTCAGCGCCGGAGTTAATGCGCGAACCAGAAGAAAGCTGCGTCAGGGTTTTCTGCAAACTGGCGCTGGTCTGGTTCAGGTTATTTTCTGCATAGATTGCGGAGATATTATTCAAGACACCTAATGACATACGATTGGCTCCTGTTGAGATGGTTTTACTTGCGAGCCTCCCGCCGCTGCCCTTTCAGCCGGCTCACGCGACCTGCATGTGAGGCGGCTTCAAGAGCTCCCATGGTCAGGAACCTCGTGCTCACCTCTTTCATCGACTCAGCCCTCATGCACTTTATATTTTCTTGCAAAAAATTTGGGAAGTTCGTTGATCCGAAGCCTGCAACAAAGAGGTGGTGCAATCCCGCAAGTTATCGTCAACTTTTCCCTATCTGCGCCGATAAGCCTATTGCTGAGGCACCTCTGAAGGGAAGCTTGCATGATTGAATTGACGCGGCTCAATGGGGAACACATGGTTGTGAACAGCGACCTGATCCGCTATGCGGAAGCCAGTCCAGACACAGTCATCACCTTGGTGACCGGAGACAAGATCGTCGTCACAGAATCCACGGGCGAGTTAATTGAACGGGTAGTTGCCTTTCGCTCTCGTCTCTTGCAAACGGCATTTCCCGATGGAGTAATTGGAGATCCCATACGACCCATCGCTGCAACCGCGGCTTCGGCAGCCCAGGCCACAGCCGCAGCCCTGCCACCGGCGAAAGCTTCTCTCGACCGGGATGAAAGCTGGCGCCGGCGAGCGCGCGAAACGGACTAGATCCGATCCACCATCTTTCAGGGAGACGGAGCGAAGCGATGGACAAGAGTAGTTTCAGCGGCATATTGATCGCACTGAGCGGCATTGTCGCAGGCATGATGTTGGAGGGGGGAAAGATTGGCCAGATCCTGCAGCCGACCGCCGCCATGATCGTGTTCGGGGGCACCCTCGGTGCGGTGATGGTGCAGTTCCCACTCGCCACAATTGTCTCTGCAATGAAAAATCTGGTCAGGGTGTTCTTCGGCCATCCGCCCGACGGAGAGGCTGCGGTTCGACAGTTGGTGACGTTCGCCAACAAGGCCCGCCGCAGCGGCATCGTTTCTCTGGATCACGAATTGGAGACAGTCAACGATTCGTTTCTTAAGCAGGCTTTGATGTTGGCCGTGGACGGCACCGATCCCGGGGAACTACGCAAGATCATGCAGTTATATCTCGACAATCGCAGCGAAGTGGAAGAGCGGATTCCGCAGGTGTTCGAGTCGGCCGGAGGATTTTCTCCGACCATCGGCATCATCGGCGCGATTCTCGGCCTGATTCAGGTCATGCAGCATCTGGACAACATGGCGGAAGTGGGGCGCGGAATTGCAGTAGCATTTGTCGCCACTATCTATGGCCTTGGACTGGCCAACATCGTCTGCCTGCCCTCGGCCGGGAAGCTCAAGATTCGTTACCGCGAAGAGCACATCCAAAAAGAATTGATGCTGGAGGGTGTAATTGCCATCCTGGAAGGAATGAATCCTCGAATGGTGGAGTTGAAGCTGAGAACGTTTCTTGAGGAGCAAACAGCCCGGCCGAATCAGGCGGCTCGCCGAGAAAGCGCCGACATATGAGTCGAAAAAGAAAACCCGGGCATGTCAACCATGAACGCTGGATGGTTTCCTATGCTGACTTTGTCACCTTGCTGTTCGCTTTTTTCGTGGTGATGTTTGCCAGTTCGAGGCAGGACCATCGGAAAACCCAGCAGGCTGAGGCGTCCATCCGCATCGCATTCCAAACCATGGGCGTGTTTCCCTCAACGAGCGTGCAGACGGATTTGAGCAGTGTGGTTGTGCCACCAGCTTACGCGCTACCATCGCAAGGCGATCTGGAAGCGATGGCTTTGGCGATGGAAGATTTGCGCGCTTTACAAAACAGGGTCAACCGCGCCCTGGCGCCTCAAATCGCCACTGGAATCGTGACTGTCACGCTGGGACGCAGTGGTTTGCTCATCT
>JAZKAG010000148.1:0-2762 GCA_040389265.1 Acidobacteriota bacterium | reverse complement strand
TCAGTTGCCGCATGCGCCGCGCCTCCGCAATGTTGATCGTCTTGCCTCCGATGTCGGTCAGGGCGCCGCCGCTGAACAGAAAGTGGAATGCTGGAAGGCTCAGCCCCTGTCCGTCTTCGCCATATCCGAGAGCCCTGCACATGTGAGCCATGCCGCGATCGCGCAGCATTCCGCGCAGCCCGTTCCCGCTGAGCACCGGGACCTCTTCCACCGTGCGATCCGGCTGCACGAACTTCTCGCGGCGAAACTTCGAACTGATCCCGAACGATTGGCCGCCATTGTGCGAGATGCTCGACACCGCGGTCATTGTTCCCTCAAAACAGAGAGCTTGCACTTGCAGTTTCCTCCTCTTGTTCGTTCGCCGCGACCTTATCCGCGTATTCCTTTTTGCGCTCGTCATTGCGCACCCGCACAAGCAGCGCCAGCACAGTCGTCTCGGACCGCAACGCCGCCAGCGTCGAGCGCGGGTCCGCCGAATCGAGAAATGCCCTCACGCTCTCAACTTCACGGCTGCCAACCTGAATCCCAAGACGCGCACACAACTTGTCGACAAACTTGGCCAGATCACTCGTATAGGCCGAGCTGCGAATGTTGTCCTCGAACTGTTGCCATATCTGGCGTGCATACCGATGCTTGTATCCGTCCGGAATCCCCCTCCACAGGGGCCATAGCAGGTTGTTTGCTATCTCCCTCAATTGCGTCATCTCCATCGGACTCTCTCTCCTTTGTCTTCGCCAGGAATACGGCGAGTTGCATTTCAATCGACCCGCGCAGGCCGCGCAGGTTACTGTCTAAGTCAGACCACTGATCAATCCCAAAATCCGCAATGCGCCGACTGATGTAGCGCCCGCTCTCGATCTCGGCCTTCGAGAATCCTCCATCGAGCAGCGGCTGGACGGACGCAAGGATGCGGGCAAGATCATCAGGGAATGGCCGCCGCGATGCCTCCTCGATCTGCCACCACCCCGGTTGCGCGCGGAAGATGAGATGTTTCTGCCCGCTAAGTGCGATGATCGCCACTTCCGGCTGCTGTAGCAGGATGCTGAGCATTTCGGCTTTGCTCCCTTTGGACAGCGGGAGCCATCTCCCGCCAATTACAAAGTGGGAATAGTTGCGCATCCGCTGGGGCTTATCTTTCCCGGTCAGTGCAGCCAGGTCCCCACGCTGATCGTCCATGCACATGAAACAGGCCGCGCAAATGATGGACCCCGGACCCAGCTTGTCGTGGTCCATAAAAGTCGGCTTGACCCAATCGCGGAACGCCTGGCCTATCGACTCCTCGCCGCAGCATCGGCATGTGCCCGCGATCGCGAATCCGCAAATTGGAGCACCTGCGGCTTTATAAATCAGAGTTGACGCTTTCAGGTTAATTCCCTTTCCGCCTATCCGCGCGCGCTTCCTTCTTCGCTTCGAAAAATGCCTCCATCTGCTCTCCAGCCTGCTGGGTCCGCTTTTTGCTCCCGATGAGGTATCGGCGGTAGGCACTCTCCGTCTTGTGGCCTGAGATCCGCATCGCATCTGACCTGGGAATTCCAGCCTCGTCCATGTTGGTGAGAGCGGTCCGTCGCAGGTCATGCGGTACGATTTTCGAGACGCCGACGAACTCGCAGGCGGTCTCCCAGGCTGTGCGGATGCTCTCAATCCGCTTGCCGCCGAACTGGACCACCCAAGGGCATTGTGGGCATTCCTTGTCGCGCACCGCGCAAGCCATCTCGAGATACGGGCCCATATCGCGGTAGATCGGCGCCCAACGGCCGCGCTTGTTCTTGACCTGCCCAGACTCGAGCCAGATGACTTTGGCTGCGAAGTCGATCTGATCCCACCGTAGCCCAAGGATTTCGCCCTGCCGCATGCCGGTGTGGTATCCGATCACCAGGACAAGGGCGGCGTGGGGCGGAAGCTCCTTCCGGAGCGACTGGTAAATCTCTTCAGGCATGATGCCCTGCCGCTCGTTTCCTCTTTCGTCCTGCCATGGGAAAGGCGGTAGCGTGCGGGATACCAGGTCATGGGCGCGGCCGAGATCGAGCGCCTTATGCAGGTGGGAAAGGCAGCGATTGATGGTCGCTGGACGGATATTGCGACTGGCCGTGACCTTTTTGGCGCGCATCGACTTCACGAAGGCGTCAAGGTGGATCCGCTTGAGATCGACCACTCGCAGATCGCCGAACGCCGGCCGGATATGTTTTTCAACGCGGATCTTGAGGTCGTAGGCGGTGGTCTTGCCCGCGTATGACTCGATCAGCAAGTCGAGCAACTGTCCGATGCGCACCAACTCCGGAGCCGAGTCTTGAATTTCCCGCTTGGCGCGAGCGCCGGCCGCCTTCATCAGCTCAGCGAAGGCCTCTTCCTGGTCTTCTTTGCCAGTGCTGCGCTGGACCGGCTTATCGTCGGTCTCGTGCCGCATCCACCAGACCTTGGACCTTTTTTGCTGGCCGTTGCGATCTTTGTACGACGGCTGGTAGATGAAACCGAAGCCCGGAATATGAGTCCGCGACTTACGCTGCATCGATTTTGTGCTGCTGGATGGCCCGATCGAGGTCGTGGATGTCGATGTAGGGCCGTCCTTCATCGCCCCATCTTACGACGGGGAGCTTTTTGTCTGCGATCAGGTTGTGCACTTGGCGGCTAGTGCAGCCGAGTATAGCCGCGGCCTCCGAAGGCTTCAGGAGGCGCTTTGGAAGCTTGCTGGTCTTTGCCGCGGAAGCCAGCAGATTACGATCCTCGAGTTTTTTGACGACCGCCTCGGCGATCTGATCTTCCAT
>JAZKAG010000147.1:0-2879 GCA_040389265.1 Acidobacteriota bacterium | reverse complement strand
CGACCCCCTGCTCCCGAACTGGAATGCAGAAATTTTTGCAGATGCACGGGGTGAGACCTGGGCCCAAGTTGCTGAGGGGGAAAGACTAGCAGCAAACTCATGGAGCAGTTGACAAACCGCCCGCTGCACCCTACTTTGCACTTGTATTCTCCCGCAATAGCCGCGCCTCTCTCAATTGAGTATCGATCTGCTGCTCAGACACGATTGACGCATAAAAGGATCGAACACAATGCTCTTGAAGAAGATTGAACTCAAGAACTTCCGGCTCCTCCATAACATTTGTATGCAACTGGAAGAACAAACGACGGTAATCGTCGGCCGGAACAACAGTGGCAAAACGTCGCTCACGGAAGTAGCACGGAGATTGCTCACCGAAACGAATCCCAGCTTTCGCTTGGAGGACTTTTCTTGTGCCGCTCACCACTGCTTCTGGGATGCCTATCTAGCGTTCAGGAATGGCGACAACATCGCTGACATCCGTGCCAAGCTTCCCAACATCCGCGTGAACCTCACCTTTGAATATGCTCAGGACGAAGCCGACTTCGGACCGCTTTCCGAATTCATCATTGATCTCGATCTGAACTGCAATCAAGCGTTGGTTACCATCGAATACGCCATTGAGGAAGGCGCAATCCCAGCCCTGTTCGAAGAACTAGAGGACACCGACGAGAATTCGCGTACGGCGTTTTATAAAACGCTTCGAGAGCGCATCCCCATGCACTACTTCTCCCGCGTCTTCGCTGTGGACCCTCACGATGCCACCAACATGGTTGTGAAAGAGGCCGCCGCACTTCGTAGGCTTTGCATGGCTGGATTCATTAATGCTCAACGAGGGCTCGATGACGTCAGCCACCAAGAGCATGTCGTTATTGGCAAGGTATTGGAGCGACTGTTCGCCACTGCGAAGAGAAACTCAGCGGACAAGGAGAATCACGATCTCGCAAAAGAACTGGAAACTGCGGTCAAGGAAATTGAAGGCCAGATCAGCACCGATTTCAACGAGAAGCTCGACAAACTCCTCCCCGCTCTCGCGACTTTCGGCTATCCAGGCCTTGCCGATCCAAAGCTGATCACAGAGACGACCCTCGATATTGACCGGCTGTTGAGCAATCACACCAAGGTGCGCTACAGCGGATCACATGGGGTGAACCTACCTGAGGCATATAACGGACTCGGCGCGCGCAACCTCATTCTGATCCTGCTGCTTTTACGTGACTTCTTCAAAGAGTTCCTTGCTCTTGAAGTACGTCCTGCCGTGCACATCATTTTCATTGAAGAGCCAGAAGTTCATCTTCACCCTCAGATGCAGGAAGTTTTCATCCGTCAGCTCGGTGAGATCGCGAGGTTGTTCAACGACGAGACCACCGAAAGTTGGCCCGTACAGTTCGTTGTATCCACGCACTCGTCTCATATCGCGAATGAAGCAAAGTTCGACGCGATCCGCTACTTCCTTGCTGGCACTGACGAAGAGAGTCAAGAACGAACAGCGACGGTGAAAGACCTCCGAGACGGACTATCGGGCAAATCTGATGACGACCGCCGCTTCCTACACCAGTACTTGACCCTCACGCGGTGCGATCTATTTTTCGCGGACAAAGCAGTGCTGATCGAAGGCACAACGGAACGGCTGTTGCTGCCTAAAATGATCAAGATTGTGGACACTGGGAAACCGCCCGATGAGACGCTGGGGAGCCAATACATAACCATTTTGGAGGTCGGCGGCGCGTATGCACACCTCTTCTTCGATCTTGTGGATTTCCTAGAGTTGCCGTCACTCATCATCACCGACATCGACGCAGTCAGACTCAACGCTAATGGCGGCTACGAGGCCTGCGCGGTGGGCCTTGGGACACGAACAAGCAATGCCTGCCTAAACACATGGTTTGGGGGCAATCCTTCCCCAACTGACCTTATCAACGAGGCTGATGTCGACAAGACGCAAGGCAGCCGGCACCTCGTCTATCAAGTACCTGAGAACGCCCAAGGGCCGTGCGGGAGGAGCTTCGAAGACGCATTCATGCTCGCGAACCCCCAACTCTTCCCTCCCTCTGGCACGTCGGTGGCTGAACTGGAATCCGAGACTTTGGCTGCGGCACAGAAGGTGAAGAAGTCGGAGTTCGCCTTGGACTACGCGTTGAAGTTCGAGAACTGGAATGTTCCTCGATACATTCTGGAGGGGCTTGCATGGCTGAATACGAAAGATGCTTCAACAGATGACGTCCAAGCGAACGAGGGTGACAATGCCTAACGGGAGCGAACAAGCAAGTCCAGCACTTCGCGCAGCACAGGCCGCAGAGCAGGAAGTGCGGGACTGCCTGGCCAGACGGCAAAGCTTTCTCCTGGAAGCAGGCGCCGGAGCAGGTAAAACCTATTCGCTAATTCAAGTGCTGAAGACGCTTCTTGCCTCCGAAGGCCAGCGCTTGCGAAGAAATGGCCAGCAGATCGCTTGCATTACCTACACCAATGTCGCCACGGACGTCATTGTAAGCAGGATCGACAACGACAAACTCGTGTTCGTTGGCACGATCCACATGTGGTGTTGGAACTTGATCAAGAGCTACCAACCGACCTTGCGGCAGTTGCTTCCCAACATCGACAAGTGGAAAGAGATTCTGATTGAAGGTGGCGAACTTGGAGAGCTGCTAGTGGAGTACAGTCACGGCTATCGCAAGATCACAGATGAAGCGATCATGATTCATCATGACGATGTTTTGACGTTGACCGCTGAACTGATCGCTTTGCCGAAGTTTCAAGCCATACTCGCCAGCAAATTCCCCTATCTACTTATCGACGAATACCAAGACACGAACGCTGTCATCATGGAGGCGATTAAGAACCATCTTCTTCCACGGGAACAAGGCCCGTTGGTCGGTCTCTTC
>JAZKAG010000146.1:0-13571 GCA_040389265.1 Acidobacteriota bacterium | reverse complement strand
ATCAAGTCACTCGGCGGCGTCAACAACTCCAACCGGATCAGGCCAGCAAGCACACCGCCGATCACAAAGAAGAAAGTGATCGAAAACAGGTATAGCATCGCGATCCGTTTATGGTCGCCTGTCAGCAGCCAGCTCTTCAATCCATACTCCTGGTTGAGATAGCTTTTCGCTGGCAGCTTCGCTGTCGACTGGTCTGGTAGCGATACGATGGTGCTCATGGTTTCGGTACTCCTGGCGTGGGAACTCTTTGCAGCGGAGCCGCTCCGGTGCCCTGGTCGGCTGGCCCGATCGGGGTAGGTTGGGCTGAGTTTAAGTCCGACTTATTCATCATCTGTTGCAGGCGGTAATTGGAGCTCAGGCTCTTAATATATTCGATGAGGTCAATCAATGCCTCTTCGCTGATCTGCCCCTGGAAGGTAGGCATGATGGGTACGAATCCGGCGGGAACATGCAAGGAGGGATTCAGTATTTTTTCCCGCAGGTAGGCATCGTTCGCAATCATTGTGGTGCCGTCGTTCATGCGAACGCGAGTGTTATACAGGCCGTAAAGATTAGGTCCGCGTGCCTGCGAAGTGCCGGTGTGACAGGCATTGCAGCCCATTACGGCAAATAGTCGTTCGCCGTTTTCCGCCAGCGAAGCGCCGCTGGTGTTACTCGCTTCCCACTTACTGTAGTCTGCCCGACTCATCACGTAGACCGAGCCGATCATGGCGGAATGATCGGTGCCGCAGTATTGGGTGCAGAAGAGATGATACTTTCCTGGCTTTGTCGCTTCAAAGTACACGGTGGTGTACCGACCCGGAATGGCTTCACGCTTGACTCGAAACGCCGGGATGGAAAAGCTGTGAAACACATCCTGTGAAATCAGGGTCACCTGGATGGGAACGCCTTCGGGAATGTGGAGTGCGTCAATCTCATGCTGGCCGCCGGGATGCTCGACCTTCCACATCCACTGCTTGCCAACGACATACACGTTCATTGAATTTGGTGGAGCGTTGTACACCCTGAAATACAGGAGTGCTCCCCAGACAAAGAACACCAGAAAAATTCCCAGAGGAATGAGGGTCCAGGTCGCTTCGAGCACGGTTGAGCCTTCAATCTGAACCGCGTCCGGATGCCGCTCTTTGCGATAACGCAGCGAGAAGTACAGGACCATGGTCATCACCAGCACCAAGCCAGTAATGGTCATCCCTACCAACGCAAAGTACAGCGCATCCGCGTACGGAGCAATGGTGGAGGCCTCCGGCGGGAAAATAGCAAAGTTCTCCATCCAGTGAACTAAGAACTGCCAAAGTACAGGACTAATGTGCGACATGTATGGTTTACCCGTTCGCCTTTTTCGTAGCTGCCGTGTTGCCACCCTGCATAGCTTCCTGCCGCAGCGAAATCAAAATAAATGCTCCTAGTGCCAGCACCGTCAACATGCAACCCAGCTGCACAATGCGCACAACAATCATGCTGTTCTTCGCCATGTGAGGGTCATAGTGGTAGCAGTAGGTATAAATCAAATCCACCGGACTTCCGATCTCTCCATGCGAGGCTTCCACCAGCCCGGCGCGCATATCGCGGGCGGAATACTCGACCCCCAGATAGTATTGCGAAATTTTTCCCTCGGATGTTATCAGCTCAATGGAACTGGGGTGAGCAAACTGGTTGACTTTGCCATCCGGCCCGGGAACGCTGACGTATCCGAAACCCACAGCCTTGGTCAGGGCCGCGATGGACGCCTGTGAGCCGGTGAGAAAATGCCAGCCGTTCGTGCTCTTGGGCCGACCGTATCGCTTTACATAAAGCGCCTTCTGCGAGGTGGCTTCTGCCGGTGTATCGCTGGGATCGAAGCTGACGACAATGACATTAAAATCTTTTCCCGGCGTGAACTTCAACATTTCCAAAGTGCCGACGAGGCCGTTCATCTCCTCCGGACAAAGCATGTTGCAGCGGTAGTACACCAGGGCAAGAATGGCGGGGCGCTTGCCGAAATAATCCCCGAGATGCACCGTGCGACCGGTCTCATCTCGAAACTCCGCATTCAGCGGTAGAGGCTGATCCAGATTTTGATGGATCGTGGTTTTCTGCAGCACCTCCGGCAACTTTGCCCCGGAAGGATCGCCCATCGATTTTTCGGCGAGCGGCGCGACCTGGGCGCGCGCAACGGCGGGCACGAGTGCAGCCAACAGGCTGGCGCACAGCACCCCTTTCAGGATCCTGCAAGCCCAGAATTTGAAACGAATTGTCGATGCCGTTTTCATATCAGCTAGTGGTCTTGATGCAATTCCGCGTGGTTTTCAGAATATGGACCAAGGCCCAGGCGTTGATCTCGCGCCTCAATCACTTGCAACTCCGGTCCGGTGCGGGCGAATCCATTGGTCAGCGGAGCGGTGACCGTGGTCGGCCTATCCCCGAACATGGCCTGCTCCTGTGGACCGTGCTGGCTTTCCACTGGCAGGCCTTTCGCAGCGAGAAGCTGCATGGCGCGCTCGATTGGAATACGGACCGTCTGTTTATTTTCATCAACCCAGGAGTAGTGATGCAACAGCATGTCTTCGCGGGCGTGCATATCGGCGACATCCATATTGCCGTCGTCGTCCTGCAACCGCGGGGTCGGAAATCTCTTCACCAGTGACTGCAGCTGCTGCTGCTCGATTTGCGGATTTGATTCCATGTTGCCAGGCTTTACGCCGGCCATCTGGCTCCACTTATTCGCAGCTCCATCCTGCTTGTTGAGTCCGTAATAGATCAACTTTCCAATCCCAAAGGCCAACACAAAGACCACCGCGATGGAAGCTGCCATCACCACGAGAAATCCCGCAATATCGGTGATGTTGGCATCTGTCAGCTCGTATCCGACCTTGCGGCTTTCTTCATCTGACTGCTGATGCATGGTCATAAAATCCCCGGACTCGGCATCCTGGGGTCCGCCTGGATCGCCTGGGTGATTCGGATTGTTGGGATCGTAGGGATTATGCGTGGGCATGTTCAGGCTCCAGAATTTCAGGCAGGTGCGGATCATTCAAAGGCACCAGGCCACGTGTCCGCAGGGTCGTAAAGTAATAGGCCATCCACAGCGCAACCATCATCGCGGGAACAAACAGATATTGCAGTTCCGGCACGCTGAAGTGGAGATTGCGTCGTTCCTCCGGGAAGTTGGGTGCAATTAACCACCATGTATCCCAGAAGCGGGCAAACAACATGATGCAGCACACCGTGGCCAGTCTGCGCTTGTTACGCTTCAGATCGCGAGACAACAAGAGGAAGAATGGAAGCACCCAGTGAAACAGGAAATCCAAACCGGCGATCGGTCCCCATCCTCCCGTGATCCGATCCATGTACCAGCGTATTTCATTGGGCAGGTTGCCAGACCAGATGATCAGGAATTGCGAAAAAGCCATGTAGATGTTCAACATGACAAACGCAAGGAGCAGCTTGCCGAGATCATGTTGTTCCGTGACTCGAAGGATCGAGTTGACGGGCTGATATTGCGAGAGAGCCAGTACCATCAACACGGCCAGGGCGAGGGCCGCATACCCCTGGGCGACAATGAACATGAATCCGTACATCGACGAAAACCAAGTGGGATCGAGCGACATGACCCACTCGACGCACATGCCGGTCAGCACCAGCGAATAGACGACCAGCCCGGGGCCGCTGAGATTTTCAAATCGCTTTTGCCAGAACCAGTTGCCATGATGCGTGTCAAAATCGCGCTGCAGCGACCAGCGATTGAGGAAATATACAAAAATGCCGAAGATGAGGAAATAAATGATTCCCCGAATCCAGAAGCCCTCCAGATTCAGGTAGGGCCGCTTGTATTGGATTGCGTGCGCCTGCATGGCATCGATGACGCCAGCGCGGAATGCCGCCTGCGAATCCGTTACCTTCGCCCAGATGTACAGACGCTTGGCGAAAATTGCGATGGGCAAAAACATCAGGAAGAGTAGGGGCAGCGTGCGGCTCATCGCCTCCAGGGGACGACGAATCAGTAGTCCCCACTTTCCGCCGCTTACCCACTGCACCATCAGCAACGCCAGTCCGCCTATGCAGAAACTCAAACAAATCATCAAACCCATCAGCCAGCCGCGCAGCACGTAATCAAAGTTGCGGCTGATCAAAAGATCGATCAGCGCCAGCACTCCGAATCCGGCAGCGATGGCAAGGGCGCGAAGACGCCAGCGCAACACAGCCGGCGGCGCGCTTAGGTCAGCGGGCAAACGATTTTCGTGATATCCCATTTCCATACTTCGTATCCGTTCCGCCTTATTTCTTCGTTCCCTTGGCACGTGATTGTTTCCCCGCAACCCCATGATTCGGGGCCTCCGGACCTGTCGTCTGGCCGGTGCCGGGCAGCTTCGCATTCGGAATCATATCGCCCGCGCTCGGCACATTGGTCAGCGCCGGAAGTGTCCATTCCCGCGGGAAATTTGGGGCATAACCCATCTGCTGGGAAACTTCGGCCAGGGTCTGAACGTTGACGCCAGCCGGCACGTCCTGCAGCGTCGCATTCTGGCTAAGCTGAAGCGCGCGGATATAGCCAACAATGGCCCAGCGATCCTGCGGCGTAATCTGCGCCGCGTAATCGGGCATGGCGCCATACCCGTGAGTGATAACGTCGAAATAATGACCCATGGGCTCGTGCAAGATTCGCGATCCCAACAAGTCGCCGGCCGGTTTATAGCCTCGTTCCACAATCATCCCGCGGCCATTTCCTACCCGCGAATGGCAGGGAGTGCAGTAGATATCGAATCGTTCCTGGCCACGCCGCAGCACCGTCATATTCACCGGAAACGGCATCGCGTCTTGTGCTTTGTTTTCAATCAAGCCGGTGTAGTAGTAGGAATCGGCGTCAAGTTGTCCGCGTGCCACTGTACCCAGAACCTGGGGGCGAACCGAGCGGCCATCGACGAAAAATTTGGATTCGCGTTGCGGAATCATTTTCGGCTCATCCTGCATATCCTGCCGGCATCCCGCAAGCGGGATCAGCACGGCAAGAGTGGCAACGGCCAGCGTCCAGCGAGACAGTGAATGTTTGGAATGCATTCGCATGAGTTTAATGCTCCACCTCGACCACCGAAACTGGATGCATCGACTCCAGCAGGGATCGAGTCTCAGTGACAGAAAAGCGCGGGTCATCGGCCTCCAGGCAGAGAAAGAACTTGTCAGATGTCGCGCCATTGCGAAAATTCGGCGCATTGAATACGGGGTGGTAGGGTGATGGCAAGCGATTCAGCGCCAACATGCCGAATCCGGCAGCGAGGCCAGCCCACAAAATCGTCCACTCGTACGCCGGAATAATGAAGGCTACCCAGGAGAACTTGCCGCGACCGGCGATGTTGAGCGGATACGCCCAGATCGAGATCCAGGATTCGAGCGTGAACATCGCAAGTCCACCCAGAATACCGCCCAGCAGGCAAACCCGCGACACACCTTTTTCCTTTGGCTCGTCGAAGCCAATGGCTTCCGCCGCTTCCTCCAATGGATAAGGCGAGTAGCAATCCATTCGCCGATAGCCGGCTGCGTACGCAGATTTTGCAGCTTCGATCAGCTCGCCAGGCTGGTCGAATTCCGCGAGTAAACCATAAATTCCTTCACGCACTGGCATACGTCAAACCTCGTTCTGCATTTCGTTTTCGCGCGCCTTGGACCCCGGCAGAATCTGGCGGATCTCTGACATTGGAATCATCGGCAACAGACGAATAAACAGGAAGAATAGGAATGTGAACAGCCCAAGCGTTCCGACGAACGTCATATAGTCCCACCGCGTCGCTCGGTAGGTTCCCCAGGACGACGGCAGGTAATCGCGCGTCAAACTCGTAACTACAATGACGAAACGCTCGAACCACATTCCAGTGTTCACGATCAGCGACAGCACAAATAGAAACCCAACATTCTGACGCAGCCTGCGCGACCATAGAGTTGTCAGCGGGAAAGCGATGTTGGAGAAGATAAGAATCCAATACGACCATCCCATCGGCCCGAAGATGCGGTTCCACGCCATAAAGAATTCCCATTTATCGGCGGAATACCAGGCGTACGCGATGTCCGTCATGTAGCCATACGCAACAATGAAGCCGGTGGCCAGCATGACCTTGCCGCAGTTGTCGAGATGCCGAATCGTGATCAGATCTTCCAGGTGGTAAAACTTGCGGATTGGAATCGCCAGCGTAAGCACCATCGCAAATCCCGAGTAAATAGCGCCGGCCACGAAGTACGGCGGGAAGATCGTCGTGTGCCAGCCGGGCATGATAGCGACA
Organism: Acidobacteriota bacterium; assembly: GCA_040389265.1. Lineage (GTDB taxonomy): Bacteria > Acidobacteriota > Terriglobia > Terriglobales > Acidobacteriaceae > JAKAAZ01. The sequence continues at coordinate 7,323 of JAZKAG010000146.1, read as the reverse complement.
GCGAAATCGAAGCTGATGACGGTGTGCACGGAAAGGACCAGAGGTGTCGCCAAACCAGCCAGCAGCAGCGATGCACTTTCGTAGCGCATCCAATGGCGGGCCGAACCGCGCCAGCCAAGCGCCATTTGTCCGTAGATGAAACGGCCGAACTTCGACTTAGCACGATCGCGAAACGTGCCCAGATCGGGAATCATTCCGACATACCAGAACACGACGGAGATGGTGGCGTAGGTCGAAACCGCAAATACGTCCCACATCAGTGGGGATCTGAACTGCGGCCAATAATTCATCGTGTTCGGATACGGAAAGAGCCAGTAAATTGCCAGCCACGGTCGACCCGTGTGAATCACCGGGAACATGGCAGCGCACACCACCGCGAACAGCGTCATGGCTTCTGCAAATCGGTTGATGGAATTGCGCCAGCTCTGCTTGAACAGCAAAAGGATGGCGGAAATCAATGTTCCGGCGTGTCCGATTCCAATCCACCAGACAAAGTTGATGATGGCGAATCCCCATGCAACCGGGATCGTGATCGCCCAGATACCTACGCCCTTCAGGAACAACCAGGTAACAGCGACCAGCAGCATCACCGTGAAAGCGCCGGCAACACCGAATCCGAAGAACCATCCCAACGGCGTATGCGGCGTCAGCACAATTCGCGTCAACTTGTCCGTAACCGACCGGAAGGTATGCCCGGGGGCAATGACTAGTTGCTCACCGGTAACCGGATCGATCATGGGATCCACGCCCGGTGGATTTTTGGGATTCTGAGGCGAGATGTCTTTGGTAGCCATGCTTAGTGCGACCCTCTTCAGTTCGCTAAGGTTTCCGTTACTGCGTGAGCCTTCAAGTATCTGTGCATCGCTTTATCGATCAGACGTTCTCCATCAAATCCGGATTGGGATTCATCACTCCGGCGATGTAAGACGTGCGAGGACGGGTGTTGAGATCTGCCAGGACCGTATAGTTGCGTGTTTGTGCTTTGATTTGCGACACGCGGCTATTCTTGTCGTTGATGTTGCCGAACGTGATGGCATGGGTCGGGCACGCCTCTTGACAGGCGGTCACAATCTCTCCATCGCGAACGGGGCGATTTTCCTTGTCGGCGCGAATCTTTGCCTTGCTGATTCGCTGCACGCAGTAAGTACACTTTTCCATGACGCCGCGACTGCGAACCGTGACTTCCGGATTGCGCATCAGCTTCAGCGAAGGGGTGGTGTAATCCGAAAACAGCAGCCAGTTGAAGCGCCGGACTTTGTAGGGGCAATTGTTGGAGCAATACCGGGTGCCGACGCAGCGGTTGTAGATCATCGCGTTCAGGCCCTCCGGGGTATGCACAGTGGCGCCGACCGGACAAACCTGCTCACACGGTGCGTTCTCACACTGCTGGCAGGTCATCGGCTGGAAGTAGGCCTTGGGCGCGTTCAAATCGCCTTCAAAGTAGGTGTCGATGCGAATCCACTGCATGTCGCGTCCCACCTTCACCTGATGCTTGCCCACTACCGCAATGTTGTTCTCCGCATAACAGGCGATAATGCAGGCATTGCACCCCACGCAGGAATTTAGATCGATTGACAATGCCCACTGGTATCCCTTGCTGTAATCCCACACAGGAAACAGCGTTGTGGTTTTCGGCGGCGCATTGAAGTCCGGATCAGCCGCAGCGAAATTTGGATTCTGCTTGTACTCTTCCAGCGTAGCGAAACGAATGATGCCGCGCTGTTCTGCTTCGCGCCCTTCCAGTGAATGCGGAGTGGTGTCCGGCTTGGCTTCTTTCGCGTCGGCTACATCGCCATACGACCGCGCAAAGCTCCCCCGTTCATCAATGTAATGGCTCTTGGTCGCGGCGCATTCGTAGGTCTCCCCAGTCTTTCTGACGGTGGCGCCCACGGCAAATAGGGGCGAAGACGACAGTCGAATCGGGAAGGCGTCGAATCCAGCGCCGGTACCCACACGGCCTGCATTGCGACGGCCGTATCCCAGGTAGATGGTGATGCTTTGATCCGGATGTCCGGGAGCAACCAGGGCCGAAGCCTTGATCTTGCGGCCTTGATATTCAATCTCGACCACATCGCTTTCGCTGGCGTTCAACTTCGCCAACGTCTGAACGCTCATCAGTGCGGCGTTGTCCCAGGAGAGATTCGTGATCGGCTTAGGCAGTTCCTGCATCCAGCCAAGGTTGGAATAACGACCATCGTAGATGGTTGGATCGGGACGGAAAATCACTTCCATTGCAGTCACGTCGGCAGCGGGCGCGGAGGAAGATTCCGTGTTCTTCGCGCTCACTTGTTTCGGCGCGAACGCGGTGTTGGCAATCCATCCATCGTGCAATGCCTTCCGCCACGGCATGTCAGCATCCGACTCGACTGCAGTGACGGAATTGCCGGCCGGCGATGCACCGCCACCGAGAGCTGATTTCCAATTCTGCCGAACAGCTTCCATGGGAGAGAGATCCGGATTGTCCAGCATGGCCTGAACTACGTGGTGTGCAGACTTGCCGCCATACAGAGGGTTGATCATCGGTTGCACGATGCTTACGGTGCCATCGTAGGCACGGACATCCGACCAGCTTTCAAGATAGTGCGCGGCATTCAGGTGCCAATCCGCGATGTTGGCGGTTTCGTCGACGTACAACCCCAGGTGCGCGACGGTCTTGGCATGACCCATCGCCTTCTCGAATTCCAAATCGGCAGGCGCGCTGTAGACAGGATTGGTATCGAGGATGACCAGCCAATCCACCTTGCCTGCATTCAAGTCCGCAACCAACTGCTTCAAGTCGTCGATCTCGACGGTTGGCATGGGATTCACAGTCTCTGTGTAGACGACCGTTTTGCCAATATTGCCCAGGGCCTGATTGATCGCGATAGCGGCCAGATGAACTCCAGGCGCCGCTTGCTCGCCAGGAATCACGAGAGACTTGCCGGAATTCGCCTTGAGATCTTTGATCACTGCGTTCAGGTAGGCGGTTTGCTCCGGCGTCCATGCGGCACCGCTGGGCGCTGAACCCGCGCCAACACCGGCAGCGACGGCGGCGGCAAAAGCTTCCACCTGGCTGGCGCGCATCCGCAGGCGATGGTCTGCCTTGAACCCCGTGGTGGAGGGCGTGCTCTCGACCGCATACACGCGATTCATGTCAGTGCCGGGCTGCAGCGAGCGGCGCTGGGCAAAGTCCGCGGCCAGCTTCAGAAATCCCGGCTGCCAAAGTCCAGAGAGAAAATCCGCGTCCAGCGCGAGTACAACATCGGCCGCATCCAGCTTGTACTGCGGATCGACGAAGTCCCCGAAGGCCTGCTTCGACGCGATCCGAGACGAATCGCGATTGACCGGCTCATATTGCAAGAATTTCGCGTTTGGATATTTTGCGCTGGCACTCTTCCACTGCGCCGCCAGCGTCGGAGAAATCACGGTGCCACTGAGGAAATAGAGACCCTGACCGCCGCTCGATTTCTTCGCTTCCAGCATGGCGGTAAAATCCGACAGAAAATTTGAATAGTCGCGCGTTTCGCCGCGATACAACGAGCGCCTGGAACGATCCGGATCGTACAAGCCCAGCAACGTTCCCTGGGTGTAAGCATCCGAGGTACCGCGATTCATGGGATGTTCAGGATTGCCATCAACCTTGATCGGACGGAAGGCTTCACTTTTTACCAGCAGAGGCACCGAGCCCATGGGAAAAGGATGCGCCGTGGCAAAATACATCGGCTGCCCGAGTACCAGGTCCTCTGGCTGTTTGACGTAGGGATAAATCGGTTCATCCGGTTGCTTGGTACAGCCAGTTAACCCGGCAAGGGCGATCGACGCGCCCATCAACTTCATGAATCCGCGGCGAGAGACCGAATCCACCCATTCGGCAGCGTGCTGGGGAAATTCGCGTCGCAGGGCATCCTGAAAATCGGGCGTGTCGGCAAGCTCGTCGATGGTGCGCCAATACCGCTTGCCCGTCATGCCTGCCAGACGCGCCTGCGCCGTCTCAATCAACTGCGCCGACTTTGATTTTTCAACTGAATCCGTCGCCATGGCCTCTTGGTTACCGGTCTTATTCTCGTTTTCCATCTTCGAATCTTGACCTTTGCGGTTATCGTTCGTTGCTCTGTCCAGAATCAGCTCGTCGTGCTGTTGCAGAGGGCGATTCATCGATGACATGTGTCACAGCTGGTCAGCTGCCGCGGAGGACGAATGTGATATTGCACCAGGAGATATTTTCCAAGAGACCGCTGGTCGGTGAATTTGACGTAGTGCGGATTGACGGGAACCTGGGCATGCACCGAGCCCTGGCCAGGAGAAGACCAGTTGCGATTGTCGGCAAAGGTAGGTGAATCAGGGCCGCTTGGAGGCACCTGTGGCATATCGAGCGCTGCCACCTGGGCGGCATCGTTGTCAGGGTTCTGGGTCACGCAGTTCACCAGTTGCGCGGTTGGAACCCCAGGAGTCGTGGGCTGGTTGGTACACCAGACGGGATGCAGCTTCGACGGACCTTCCCAGGCCATCTGATAGATCTGCGAAGTGGGGCGAAGATTTTCGGCCGGATTGCGATGGCAGTTGAGACACCATTCCATTTGCAGAGAGCTCTCCTGGTAGGTCAAGGGCATTTCATCTATGCGGCCATGACAGGTGGAGCAGCCAATCCCCTTGTTGACGTGGATGGAATGGTCGAAGTACACGTAATCCGGCAGGTCGTGGATTTTGATCCAGGGGATGGAGTTGCCGGTCGACCAGCTATCGCGTACCGGCGCCAGAAGGTCGGCATTGGTCCAGATTTGCGCATGGCAGTTGATGCAGGTCTTGGTCGGAGGAATGCCGGCATAGCTCGATTTCTCTACTGATGTGTGGCAATACTGGCACTGCAGTCCCAGGCCCTGTACGTGATGTTTGTGGCTGAATGGAACGGGCTGCTCCGCGCGTTGACCTTGCCGGGTGACCCATGGGGAACGCTGCAGGTAGTTGAGCGTCACGCCGATCCCGATAATGATCAATCCAGAAAGAACAAGGCTGATCCGAGTCAGCGAATTGGAACTGCGGTCAAAAATCTGCGCCATGTGTAGGTGCTTTCCTGCCTGCTTGCCGGGTGTTTAACCTGGCTGTCTGAATTTTTCCCCGATCCCATCGCGAAAGGTGTTCTGTTGAGCGATGACATGTGACGGGTTTTGGTTGCAAAACAAGAGTTTGGCGCCGTGGAAAATTCGACGGCCCGAAAAAAAGACTACAGGAGCGGTGGAAACTTCGGCAACCCCATTCGAAATTTTCTGGGAAAATTTTTCTTCGAAATGAAAATCATTTCAGCGAATGTGCTGATCCCTACTCTACTAAAATTCACTCTTCTGTGTTGAATGAGGTTGGACTAAGTGACCCATTTTAGCCGCGCGGAGCTGGGCTCAAAGCCATCACCAACAAACGCGGCTCCGTCATTTCCTGCATTGCATAGCGCACACCTTCTCGCCCCTCACCTGAGTCCTTCACGCCGCCGTACGGCATCGAGTCTAGGCGCCAGGTTGGCGCATCTCCGACGATCAGCGCCCCGATCTGCAGCGCGCGGTACGCTTCCTGAATCAGTCCGGCATCGCGTGTCAGCAAGCCAGCCTGCAGTCCGTACTTTGAATCGTTCACTGCGGCCAGGGCGTGCGAAAATTCCAGGTACGGTTCGATGGTGATCACGGGACCGAAGATTTCTTCGTCGCTGACTTTCATCGGCGAGCCGGTTCCAGTCAACACCGTCGGACGCACGACGGAGCCCTCTCGAGTTCCGCCGCCGAGCAGTGTGGCACCGCCGCGAATGGCTTCGTTGATCCAGCTCTCCACCCGCACTGCATCGCTCTCGCGAATCAGTGGGCCCACATCAGTCGAATCCAGCGCGGGATCGCCCACCTTCAGATTCTGCACCTGGCGCAGCACCGCATCACAAAAGGCTTTGAAGATCGATTGCTGCACATAGACTCGTTGCACAGAGATGCAGCTTTGACCGGAATAACCAAAGCCACCTTTGACTACCGATTGAGCCGCGCCCTCCAGATCTTGCCAGTCATGATGAACAATCACGGCAGCGTTTCCGCCCAGTTCCAGCAAGACACGCTTCTTTTTCGCCAGAGATTTCAGCTCCCATCCAACCCGCGCACTTCCGGTAAAACTGACGACGCGAATGCGATCGTCTTCGGCTACGAGACGCGACGTGTCCTCATTCGAGAGCGGAAGAAATGCGAGCGCCTCCGCCGGCCAACCCGCGTCTAGAATCGCGCGCACCAGCAGCCACGAGCTGCACGGCGTTTGCGGCGCCGGCTTCAAGATCACCGGACATCCGCAGGCGATGGCGGGCGCGAGTTTATGTGCAACCAGGTTCAACGGAAAATTGAATGGAGTGATTGCGAGCACTGGACCGGAAGGAAATCTGCGCGACAGTCCCCATCGGCCGGCGGAGGATGGAATCAGGTCGAGAGGCAGAACTTCACCGCCCATGCGAGTCGACTCTTCCGCAGCCACGCGAAATGTCAGGATGGCGCGATCGACTTCGGCACGAGCGGCCAGTATCGGCTTTCCGGCCTCGCGCATGATCACCCGCGCAAACGATTCGTGCTCCGATTGCAGCCGGGCGGCGACCGCAGTCAATATGTTTTGCCGCTCCCATGAGCCGAATGTGGAGATACGTGCAAATCCCGCAACCGCCGTCTCCACCGCATGCTGTGCGTCAGCCCAGGTTGCCTGCCAAACATGTGCGATCAAGGATTGATCGTAGGGCGCGTGCACTTCCATTCGCGCACCGCTGCGATGTTCTGTTCCGCCGACGATCCATCCAATTCCCTCTGCAGGAATGCTTTCGTTGTGCTGCTGCACGGCTCACCTCTCGCGTTAGGCAACAGTGTATAGACTGGAAACTGTGACTGGCGGTCTTCGCAAAGTTCGTTACGACCACGCCCGCGCCTGTAAGGAGTTGACGGCGGCAGACGCACGTCTGGCGAAGTTGATGATGCGTTCGGGACCATTTGCCATGCGCCTTAAGCCGACGCATTCTACTTTTGAGGCGCTGCTGGAATCGATCGTGTACCAGCAACTGCATGGAAAAGCGGCGAAGGCCATTCATAGCCGCATTTTGGATTTGTTCCCCGATCGCACGCCCATCGCTGCGGGAATGTTGCGCCTGAACGATGTTGCACTGCGCGGCGCAGGCCTGTCGGCAAGTAAGCTGCTCGCCATTCGAGATTTAGCTGAAAAGAGCGAGGCGGGAGTGGTACCACCGCTAACGAAGCTGCACCGAATGGCCGATGAAGAGATTTGCGCGCGGCTCACCACGGTACGCGGGATTGGCGTCTGGACAGTGCAAATGCTGCTCATTTT
>JAZKAG010000145.1:18114-24665 GCA_040389265.1 Acidobacteriota bacterium | reverse complement strand
CACGCTCCCACAACCGCGCTATGATAAGCCCCGTTGCCAATTCCCTGCGCCACCTTGGTTGGAAGTTGGCTTAAATCGACAGTGCTATAACGCACCACCAGCGCCGGCAACGGACGCGTTCCCCTAGGAGTGCCGCCACAGTAGCTTTGAGCCAACGTATCGCCTTGCCGCACACGTATGCCATGTCGTGCTAGTTGGGATGCGACTTGTTGTTCCTGCTGCGATCGCGACATCGATGGAACGACGCGAGCGAAATCTTCCACTGCATACAATTCGCCACGACGTTGAACGATCGCAATGCCCACTGTATTTACGCGCGGATCCAGCAGGTTGGCGCGATGCGGTGGCGAATGCATCCACTCATCATTGATCTGACTTGCTGTGGGAGCTTCCGCAACATTCTCTGCAACCGTGCTGCAATGCAATCCCACCTGCTGCACACGCACAATAATGTCCGGTTCGCCTGGCAGCTGATGCGACAAAGTTCCCGCTGCAACCATACGCTGCGCGTGTTCCCACGCCGCCCTCGTCAATGCCGGATCGGGATGCAGCGGCTGCAGCCCCTGCGACGACCGATCCTGGTTGGTGGCCTGCAATAGGTCGGCAGCCGCACTGCGCTCTTTATCATTCATTGATGTGTTCTGCGCTAGTGCTGCAGCGGTCACAACTAGAACGGTCGTCACCAGAAACACAATCTGCATCCTGCGACACATAGCAGTTCTCCCACGATTTCCGAATCAGGTTATTTCCAGTCACAATCCGACTCACTACACGACGCCTGAGACAGGGCTGCTTTTTGCCGCGACATACGTGCGTTCAATTCCCTGTTCCAGGCTGGTCTTCGCAGTCCAGCCCAGTGAATGAATCCGACTTACGTCCAGCAATTTCTGCGGCGTCCCATCTGGCTGAGCAGTGTTGAATGTTAACTCACCGTTGTAATCCAGCAAACGGCCAATCATTTCGGCGAGTTCGCGAATGCCGATGTCCTCACCCACGCCAATATTGATCAGCGGCGGTCCATCCCCGCGCAACAGAGTATCCAGTTTCTTCTCCGATAGCTGTAGCAGGAAGACACAAGCTTCCGCCAGGTCATCGCTATATAAAAACTCTCTGCGAGGTGTACCCGTTCCCCACACCTCGACCCGGTCAACACCTCCGGCCTTTGCGGCCGCAATTTTGCGAAGTAGCGCCGGCAGCACATGCGAGTGTGCCAGATCGAAATTATCCTCGGGCCCATACAAATTGGTCGGCATCGCGGCCAGAAACCTGGTTCCGTACTCGCGATTGTAGGCCCAGCACTGCTCGATGCCAGCGATCTTCGCGATCGCATAGGGCCGATTTGTCGGCTCCAGCGGTCCAGTTAGCAAATACTCTTCGCGAATTGGCTGCGGACACAGCTTGGGATAAATACAGCTTGAACCCAGGAACAATAGGCGCTTCACGCCAAACTCATAACAAGCATCGATGACATTCGTCTGGATCAGCAGGTTGTCGCGAATAAACTCCACCGGATACTTGCTGTTGGCCTGAATGCCCCCCACCTTCGCTGCCGCCAGCACAACATATTCGGGACGCTGATCTTTGAAAAATTCCCAAACATCTTCGCGCTGCGTCAGATCCAATTCTGAGCGGGTGCGCAGCAACAAACGCTCGTAGCCTGCCACAGTCAGATGGCGGCAAATTGCCGATCCAACCAATCCGCGATGTCCGGCGACAAAAACACGCGATCCCGGCCGCATTCCATTTTCGGGCGCAGGCGAATGCATCATGATTGCTGAGATACCTTCCCGGTAGCCTCTATCACGGCCGCTTTCGCGCCGGCAAAGTCTTCCGGAGCATCTTGCTTCCAATCCGCCATCGCCTGTTCCAGTGTGTAGTGGTAACTGTAGCCAGCCTCGCGCAGACGCAGCGGCTCAATGTATGTCGACTGTGAAAGCTTCCGCATTCGCACTGGATTGATCGACGTTTGCATTCCGAATAGTTGCGCAATTCCCGCTACGGGATAGGACGAGGCTATCAGCAGCTTTCTCGGCACGGACAAGCGCGGATGGCGATAGTTGGTTACCGCACAAATCGCGTTCACAAAATCCTCCAATGTCGGTGGCGGATCCATTGACACATTCCAAAGCAGCACCGGCTCTCCGGTCCGTTCTTGGTGCTCAACGGCAAATTGAAGTACGCTGCAAAGTTCTTTCACATACACGCCGGCTTTCCGCGTAGCTCGATTGCCCATGTAAAGAAAATATCCGCGCGAGAGGCTCCGAACCAGTCGCGCCACATTCGCGTGTTCCCCTGGCCCGAACACCACTCCCGGCCGCAGGATAATCAATCGACGATTTGGATTCGCCTGCTGCCAAACAGTATGAATTTTTTCTGCCACCAGCTTTGAGCCGCCATACGCCGTCTCCGGGATAGGCAGTGAATCTTCATTTCTCGCCGCGTCGCTCGAACCATAAGGAGAAATGCTGCTGGTGAAAACAATCCGGAAACATCCGGCACGGCTCGCGTACGCACAGATATGTTCCGCTCCTGGCAAGTTCGTTTCGTAGTATTCACCGGGTTCGTGACCCGGCTCGCGATGCACTGCCGCCAGGTTAACAATCAGGTCCGCCTGCTGCGGCAGAGCCACTGCGTCTAGGGGCAAGCGCACGTCACACGGAACGTACACAACCCGCGGCAGAGTCCCATCCGTCGACTCTATCCATCGCCGCAGTGGCTTAACGTAATCTTCCTCGCGAAGAGGACGAATGTCGGCAAGGTAAATTCTTTCGACATCAGTGTGTTCCACCAGATGCTTGGCGATATGGGTGCCGATGCATCCTGTGCCACCGAAAATCACGCAGGTACGAAGCTTCATGCAGGTGCTCCAACCTTCATCTAGCGAGCCTCGCTTTGCGCCGCCGTGGTTTCCCGCATGGGACCGCGTTTTTTCGTTCGCGGCTGTTCTGGGGCCGAAGTTTCACCAGTCGCCAGCCGCACCATATTTGTAATGGAAAATCGATCCAGCAGTGGTTGCACACGAGCCCGCCGCACAGAAGCCGATTCGCGCCGTACAATCTCCAGCGCTTCATTCAAACGCGCCAGGAACATGTCCTGCTCCCACCGAGTGGCAATCGACCCCGTGCCTGCCAATTGGATCATCCGTTCTACTTCGCTGCCGGAACTGCAGATAGCCAACAAATGAACGCCCGCCGCCAGTAGGTTCGGCAGTTTTGAAGGCAGCGCCGCGCCCTCTGTGCCCTCGGCCTGGGGAATAATCTGGATGGCTGATCGAGCGTATAACTCCGCCAGGTCCTGCTCCGCAACCAGGGGATGAAATTGGACATGCGGCCCAGAACGCCGTTCATATTCGGCACGCAGGCTCTCATAAAATGGGCCTCCGGAAAGCACATGGAACTGCACGTCCGAATGACGCTCCGCGGCAGACTGCAAAAATGCAATCAATTGCTGTGAATTCTGCTTGTAGCCGAGTGCTCCCGAGTACACGACATGCAATTTATCAGGTGGAAATAACGCATCCAGATGCTGCGCTGCGGAAGCAGTGGCGCTATAGGTTACGGGCAACGTAATTGATGGATATTGCACCGCGATTTTCGCCGAATTCAAACCGTAGGACCGCTGCGCGATGCGAGCCATGTCCTCAGAAAAAAATATGCATAAATCCTGCGACCGGAACGCGCGGCTCTCCACCGCATGGATCATATGTATGATGGCGCGACGAGCCAATCCTTTTTCCTGTGCTGCCAGAACACCTTGCAAATCATGTACAACTGCCACTCGTCTCACGTTTCGCGGCAAAATGCGATTGAGGAACAAGATGAACAAGCTGGGCGGAAGTATGCTGACCACTACGTCGACCTGTTTTCTGCGTCGCCAGATGCTGCGCGCTGCAAAGCACGCAAACCACGCTTCCAGTTTCAGACGACGCAATGGCATCGATGATGGATAACGAAGACCTTCTCCCCCTCGCAAGATGGCCATCCCGGGAATTCGCGCGTCGCTTCGCACCGGTATCCAGGCAGGATACAGCGGATGCGAACACACCACGGTGACGCCGTGGCCCTCCGCGACAAATGCCTCCGCAAGATGCTGGTTCGCCTTTCCCGTGGAAATTAATTCTGGGTAAAAAAAGGGAGAGACGATAAGGATTTGTTGTTGCCAGTCAATCACACGCCCGTCCTGTTGGCCCATAGACACGTTCAACGCCGCAAAGTGGCCAGTTTGCTCCAACTACGCGGGTATCGGAAACACAGTGACGCCTACACGAGAGGGTTTTGCCTCATGCGGGTGCATCCATCTGACGAAATCGCTATTGCTACGATACCATCCTGCTCCAGAAATTCGCGGTTCTTATTCCCTTAAGAACCTAGCTGATTCCGTCCGGTTACGCGGGAAAATTCGGTGCCCTTGCGCCCGTCGATTACAATCACTTGGATGCAATCCCTGCGTTTTCAGCCACTCGCAATTTTCGGCATAATTCTGTTAACAATTTTTGTCGCGCTGGCTATTTTCGCTCCCTGGATCGCACCCTTCGATCCGGCGGCGATCCATCTGCATGCACGCCTGCAATCCCCTTCTACTTCCCACTGGTTTGGCACCGATGAATTGGGCCGAGACATTCTCTCCCGAGTTATTTACGGCACCCGCATCTCGCTCTTTGTTGCCACATCAGTGGTCTCGATCGCATTGTTTTTTGGGGTGATCTTTGGGTCCATCGCAGGATATTACGGAGGTTGGCTCGACGCCTTTCTAAACGTGCTGGTCATGAATACATTTATGGCACTCCCCGGAATTTTGATCGCCATCGCCCTGGTCGCCTTCCTCGGCCCGGGCATGACCAACTTGATCCTCGCCCTTTCGATTACTGGCTGGGTCGGCTATGCCCGCCTGGTTCGAGCCCAGGTTTTGGCGGTGCGTGAACGAGAATTCGTCGAAGCCGCCCGCGCCATGGGAGCGACCAATCTCCGCATCATCACGCGCCACATTATGCCGAACATCATTCAGCCCGTGATGGTACAAGCCGCCATCGGCATGGCCGGAACCATCCTGGCGGAGGCGACCCTTAGCTTTCTGGGCCTGGGCGTCCCGCCGCCTATGCCCAGCTGGGGTGTGATGCTGAACGATGCGCGCGCGCATTTATTTGACGCGCCCCACATGGTGATCTTCCCGGCCATTGCCATCATGCTCGCCGTTCTATCTTTCAACTTCATTGGCGACAGTCTGCGTGACCAGCTCGATCCGCGCACTCGGGTTGCCGTCGGCGTTGGCGCAAACTATTAGCATGCGCGTTGGCGTTATTTCAGATACTCACGGGTTGTTGCGTCCTCAAGCCCTGCACGCACTAGTGGGTTGCAATCACATCCTGCATACCGGCGATGTCGGCAGCGACGATATTCTCGAAGCGTTGAAGGCGATCGCGCCACTCACCGCAATTCGAGGCAACGTCGACCACGACGGCATCTGCGGTAAATTGCCGGCAACCGAAACCATCGAGCTCGGCGGAAAACTGTTCTACATGATCCACGCGCGCGACGACCTGGATCTGTATCCCCATGCCGCGGGATTTGCCGCGGTAATCTTTGGGCACTCCCATCAGCCAGAGATTTCCTGGACTAAGGGTGTCCTTTACTTCAATCCCGGAAGTGCAGGCCCTCGCCGATTTACCCTGCCCATCACACTCGGAATTCTGGAATGTGGCCCGGATACCCTGACGCCGACCATAGTTCCGCTGCTGCCCTAGCCCAGGCGCGATTCAAGCGAAAATGACTGTCTTATTCGCGTAGCAGAGGATGCGGCGTGTCAAATGCCACTGCACGGCCCGCGATAACACCAGTCGCTCCAGATCGCGCCCCTTTTGGATTAATCCCGGCAACTGATCATTCTGCGACACTCGCGCAACATCCTGCTCTATGATCGGTCCTTCATCCAGAATCTCGGTCACGTAATGGCTGGTTGCGCCAATCAATTTCACTCCCCGCGCAAACGCAGCATGATATGGTTTGGCGCCCGAGAATGCCGGTAAGAACGAATGATGCACATTGATGATTTTCTGCGGATATGCCGCCACAAAATTCGGTGACAACACTTGCATATAGCGCGCCAGTACCACCAGGTCTACATTGTTGTCTATCAGCAGTTTCATCTGTTGCTCTTCAACCTGCTCGCGCACGCTGGCGTGAGTCGGCAGGTAGTGAAATGGGACCTGGTAAAAGTCCGCCAGCGGCCTTGCGTCTTCATGGTTGCTCACGATCATCGACAGCTTGCCGCGAAACTCTCCGCTCTGGTGGCGGTACAGTAGATCCGCCAGGCAATGCAGATACTTCGACACGAAGATCGCCACGCTTTCCGGCGCTTCAGCGAAATGCAATTGCCAATTTAGTCGCAGCTGTTCCGCCAGTGGTGCAAACGCCCCCTGAAACTGGGCCGCATCACAATCTGCTTTTTCCGTGCTGAACTCGACTCTCATAAAAAACAGGCCGAGTTCGACGTCCTGATGCTGATCCGCGTTCAACACATTCGCGTCATATTCCTGAACAAGAAAATTGGCGATA
>JAZKAG010000145.1:4103-18104 GCA_040389265.1 Acidobacteriota bacterium | reverse complement strand
ATAGCAGCAACCAGGCCCTTCCGGTCTGGACAGTCGATCAGCAAAATTGCAGTTTTGGACATGGGATACCCATCGCCCATTATCACCTACCCGCTTGCGCTCAGATCCACCGCGCCGCTCTTCTCTGCCGTATCGAACTGGACTTAGCTGATTTGGGCAACCGTGAATACTGCATATCGTTCCTAAATAGCAGGGGAGAATAACCATGTTGAAAAGAACTTTCCTGGTGGCAGCGCTGATTGCGGGGTTGGTTCCGGCCGCAATGGCACAACTTTCCAGCACCGATAAAACCTTCGTGATGAAGGGAGCCAAGGCAAATAATTATGAGATTCAAGCCGCCCAGCGTGCGCAGAAAAACAGTAGCAACGACGCTTACAAGACTTACGCGGATATGATCATCAGCGACCACAACAAAGCCGGTGATGAATTGAAGTCGGCCGTCGCGCAGGCAGACCCCTCGCTGCAACTGCCCACAGAAGTATCCGCCAAAGGGCAGCAACATCTGAACGCCCTGCAGCCTCCCAAAAATAACTTTGACGTCACCTATCGCGACCAGATGATCGCGACCCACGTAGCGGCGATCAAGTTGTTCCAGAATTACGTCGGTCAGCCGGGTATCAACGCACAGATAAAGGAAGTCGCCCAAGGCCTGCTTCCGGTACTCCATAAGCACTTAGCCGAGGCAAAGAAGTTGCCCAAACAGTAAGGGCGCGTACATTCGGCCACAACATAGTGCATCTTTGACACAGCAGGCGGAGCACGGCTTCGTACTTTTCGATATCCTGAACCTGTCGGTGGATGGAGGGTTCAGGGCAACCGTATGTTTTTGCCCCGGCTCCAAGTGAAGCAAGGGAGATTCAAACCATATGGTAGGTAGATTCATTCTGGTTGCAGCTTGTGTCGCGGGACTTGTTCCCACTGCGATCGGACAACTGACAAGTCGCGACAGAACATTTGTGATGGATGCCGCTCAAGCGAACAACTTTCAAATCCAAGCGGCACTGCTCGTCAATCAGTACAGCAGTAATTCGGTATACCGGCGATTTGCTATTGATATCGCCAATGCTCAGACAGAGGAGAGTGGTCAGCTTGAATCCACGGTTGCCGATCAAAACTCCACCATGAAGCTGCCTAGCGGATTGTCTCCAACAGGTCAGCGTCAATTGAACTCGCTGAAAAATGCCAGAAACGTCGATGCCACTTTTCGCGACTTAATGATCTCTTCGTACTCGTCGACCATCCGGATGTACCAAAATTACATCGATCAATTTGACGCGAATAGTGAGCTGAAGCAGATGGCGCAGGATCTGCTTCCGACCTTTGAGCAACATCTGGAAGATGCCAGAGACCTGGAGCCAGGCATGCAACAAGCCCCACGCGCGCAGAACCACCACTAGCACGCGTCAACACGAAAGACAAAACTCTCGCTCTTAAGGGAAGCCCCGGACCTTGGTCCGGAGATACAACCTCTCCGAATTGCGCCTTTAGGCGCTGAGATTTACTTCGGAGCTGGTCCGACAAACGCGCTTCCTGCAAATCGCGGCTGGTGCTGTACCTCGAAACCGCGACGAGGAGGTCCACCTCAACCTGCGGATTACGGCTATTTCTCTTTTTTTGACACCCCGGTCGCCACTGTAAAGTTGCGATGTATTGGATGAGCCTCGGTGTTGAAGATGACCGACTGAAAATCCAGGGTGGATGGAGGCGCGAACAGCAGATAGAGGTACTTCAACGTCTCGGCGAAAAAGTAGCTCTCCATTGCATCAGCTTTTTTCCTGCTCCGCACATTCGCCAGAGCAGCGAATCCGTCGTCGGTGCGGCAATACTTCAGCAGCGAAACCAGGTAGGTTTTTCCCATGGCAAGATACTTGGGATCGTGCGTGTACGTGTACAGATAGTAGGTCGACTCGATAATCTCCGGCCGCAATGGATATTGCGGATTTGTAATTGCCATAGTTACATAATTCAACTGGTCAGGCTCTACTCCAGCAAGGTTCCACATGGCATAGCTGGAATGCTGCAATCGGGCTGCGCGCTCTACATCCCCTGAAAGCGCCAGCACTGCGGGGAAAAAAGCGTCAAGCGCCCCATAAGATGTGGTGGTCCTGGCCCCCGTATCCATGTTGGCCTGTCCGTACCAAAGACCATTCGGTCTCTGATCCGCAAGATATTTGTTGATGGAAACCAGGCTGCTACGCCACATGCGCTCGCAGTCCGGATCATGAAAAAGAATCGCGGCCTTCAGAAGATATTCGTAATAGGAATCGATGCCGCCCTGAATGCCTGCCGTTTTATCCGTCCATTTGCCGCTTTCCACATTGATGCCGGAGCCGACCAGTCCAATCGCGGACTGACGCTGATAAAGTGCCACAACAGCCCGCTTCGCTTTGTCGTAATACACCTTCTTCCCGGTTAACCTCGACAGAACACCATATTCGATCAACATGCTCCCTACCTCCGCGGGATTGCTGTTGACTCCGCGCACAGCGCCGGTCCGCAGATTCACAAACTCATACGGCATACCCGTAGGCGAATTGAACATCGGCAGCATGCGTGTCCCCAGATCATCTGCCAGCTCCAGCAGCCGCTTGTCCCCGGTCAGTTCATAACTCGACAGCAATCCTCCCATCAACCGAATCGTGATCTCAAAATCCTTCACGTACATGTCCTGGTTAAAGTTCAGTTCTCTGTCGATCAGATGTCTTGCCTGGTCCGCCTGCGGCTTCAGACCCATCAGGATCATGGTGTCCAGACCGTCCACTGGTGTCATCAGCAGTGAATGTGAGTACCAGTCCATTGGCTGATGACTCAGAGGCTTCAACGCATCGTGTCCCCACGCATATTTTCGATAGCCTTGCCATGCATGCAGATATTCCCGACGCACGTGGTTGGCCAGTTCAGTCTTTTCCGCTTGCGTCATCGGAGTTACAGCTTTCGGCGCGGTCGCCCGCGAGTCAGGTACCTGCGCGCATGCCGCCTTCAATCCAACGCTGAGCAGCAGGATCGTCACAAGAAGCGTGGATATCGCTGTCCGCGCCCGGGAATCCCAACATCCGGTCCGGCCAATTGCATTGCATGTTTCACGTTGGTGGATGCTGAAACAGCAACACAAATCCATGCCAACCTCCCGGTCAATTCGCGTCTTCAAATCCATTTCTTATGTTGGCGCTTCCAGCTACAGACCCAGTCCGCCGTCGACGCCCAGGATCTGTCCGGTGATGAAATGAGGGCCAGTCGCGAAAAATAGGACGGCCGCCGCCACTTCCTCCGCTTTCCCATTGCGTCCCATGGGAGTTTTGGCGGCGAAATGCTCATAATCCGGATGCGACTCTCCATTGGTGATCATGCCGGGCGCGACACAATTCACGCTTATCTCAGGCGCAAAGGCTTTGGACATGGTCTGCGTCAGCATATGTAATGCCGCCTTTGAGGTGGAGTAATGCGCGTGCGTAGCCCAGGGGTGGGTACCGCCCAGTGAACCGATGTTAATGATGCGGCCATGTTCGGCCTTCAGGTGGGGATGGGCCGCCTGCGCCATCAGGAATGCGCCGCGGGTGTTGGTCTCGAACATCTCATCCCACTGCGCTACAGTGATCGACTCTAGAGGGACAGTCGCAAACAAGCCTGCATTATTGACCAGCAGATCCAGGCGACCGAACTCATCCATCACAGCGGCCACAGCAGCGCGCACCGATGCTGGATCGCGCACATCGCATCGCAGTGCCATCGACCGCTGTCCGGTCAATCCCAATTCCAGCAGCGTTTGGTGGGCTGCTGTATCCGACTCGCGGTAGGTAATGGCAACATCCGCCCCCGCCCCTGCCAGGGTTTGCGCCAAAACCCGGCCGATCCGTCGCGCCGCGCCTGTCACCAGCGCAACTTTGCCATTCAACACATGCATCGTCGTCTCATACCAACGGCATCGCCGTTTTCCAGCTTTGCTGGCGTCCCTGGTTAGTCTTTCTTTTTGGGAGCAGGTTCTAATAGCGGGCTGTCGGTGGGCTCGGCGTGACCCATTTGCGTCTTGGGAGCGTTGTCCTGCACATCTGCGTTCGGATTGTTCTTGGTGTAGATGGAGTATTGCTGGTCGGGCGGCAGTAGCTTGATCGTGATCGATTTCTCGGGCCCGGGAACATCATACTTCTGCCCGAAGGTCCGATAGCCCTCCATGATCACCTGTACAAGCACTTGCGAGCCGGTGGGGACGATGTTGAGCGTCGCCACACCATCGTCGTTGGTCTTCAATTCCATGTTCCCTTCCTGCGTATCCCCTAAGGCAGGATGAAAAACAACTGCCGCGTTCTTTAATGGCTTGCCGTCGGCGGCGCGCAACACCGTCACCGTAACCTTCGACATTGGCGGTGGGGGCTTGTATTTTCTGTGACGGTCGGCGTGACTGGACGGGCCTGCCAGAAAGGCCGCTGCCACAACAACCGCAACTGCAACCCAACGATGCTGAAATCTATGCATGGATTGATTCTAACTCGGTTGGCTACGCACAAAAAATGGCAGGTGCCGTATCGATGACATTTCTGCGGTCGGCCACTTTCCACTTGCATAGAGGGGGATTTGATTCAGGGAGATTCACTCCGTGGTGCGCCCCGTGCGCATTCAGAATCAGGATCCCCAGGGAACGCCAGGCCATCCCCACACGTTGGCCAAGATCACCCCTAGGAGGAATGCACCCGGATTGCGAAGTGACCTGGACGTGCCCTGAAAACCGCAGGAGAGCCGTCCCTAAGGTACCCCTCGCGTCTCGATGCGGAGTCTGCCGCTATAACAAGTTGGCGCGAAAGAAATCTGAGTGATTTACACTAATATTCATGGGAAACGCTTGACAATCCCTCCCCCCGCAGCCTAATCTAGCACTCGAAGGCAAGGAGTGCTAATTGCCTGCGCCCCGAAGGATCGACTCTGTCCCATCGACCTGGATCCTTCCGCAAGTATCGCAACGCAAATCGTTCAGAACAAGGAGAAATGTATTATGGCAAGTGCAAAAGCTTCAGTAGCCACGTCTCTGACGCCGCTACATGACCGTGTGGTCGTCCGTCGCATTGAGGAAGGCGAAACCGTCCGTGGTGGCATCATCATCCCCGACTCAGCCAAGGAAAAGCCGCAGGAAGGCGAAGTGATCGCCGTCGGCAAAGGCAAATCGAACGATGAAGGCAAGGTTTTCCCGCTGGACGTCAAAGCCGGCGACCATGTCCTGTTTGGAAAGTATTCCGGAACCGAAATCAAAATCGATGGCGAAGACTTCCTCATCATGCGGGAAGAAGAGATCCTCGGCATTCTGCAGAAAAAGTAAGCGTGGGGCCGACGCCCCGCTTTTTTTGTGCCAAGCTGCAGGCATTTGGGTGTCATAAAAAGTTTTCACCCGTCGCGGATCACCGCGGCGACATTGAATACAACATCAGGAGAAACAGAATTATGGCAAAGCAAATTTTGCACGGAGAAGATTCGCGGCAGGCAATTCTGCGCGGCGTCAATACGCTGGCAGATGCTGTCAAGGTGACGCTCGGACCCAAGGGTCGCAACGTCGTGATTGAAAAGAAATTCGGCTCCCCGACCATCACCAAGGACGGCGTCACTGTCGCCAAGGAAATTGAGCTGAAGGATTCATTGGAAAATATGGGCGCGCAGATGGTGCGCGAAGTCGCCTCCAAAACCTCCGACGTTGCCGGCGACGGCACCACCACCGCCACCGTTCTTGCCCAGGCTATTTATCGCGAAGGCGTCAAGACGGTAGCCGCTGGCGCCAACCCGATGGCCCTGAAGCGCGGCATCGACAAGGCTGTCGAGAAGATTGTCGGCAAGCGCGACAAGGATGGTGCTTTTGAGCACACCGGCGCACTCGGCAAGTTCTCCAAGCCTGTCTCTGGCGAAATGATTGCCCAGGTCGGCACCATCTCCGCCAACGGCGATCACGAAATCGGTTCCATCATCGCCCAGGCCATGGAGAAGGTTGGCAAGGATGGCGTCATCACGGTCGAAGAGTCCAAGACCATGCAGACTCACCTGGAGACCGTCGACGGCATGCAGTTCGACCGCGGCTACCTCAGCCCCTACTTCGTCACCGATCCAGATCGCATGGAAGCGGCTCTCGAAGATGCCTACATCCTGATCCACGAAAAGAAGATCAGCACCATGAAGGATCTGCTGCCCTTGCTGGAGCAGGTGGCCCGCAACGCCAAGCCGCTCGTCATCATCGCGGAAGATGTCGATGGCGAAGCGCTCGCAACCCTGGTCGTCAACAAGCTGCGCGGCACCCTCAGCGTGGCAGCCGTCAAGGCGCCTGGCTTCGGCGATCGCCGCAAAGCGATGCTGGAAGATATTGCCAAGCTGACCGGTGGACGCGCCATTACCGAAGACCTCGGCATCAAGCTGGAGAACGTGAAGCTTGAAGACCTGGGCCGCGCCAAGCGCGTCACCATCGACAAGGACAACACCACCATTGTCGACGGAGCCGGCAAGGCAGAGGACATCCAGGGCCGCGTCAAGGAAATCCGCAACCAGATCGACAAAACCACCTCCGACTATGACCGCGAGAAGCTGCAGGAGCGGTTGGCGAAACTGGTCGGCGGCGTTGCCGTCATCAAGGTCGGTGCCGCTACCGAAACCGAGATGAAGGAAAAGAAAGCGCGCGTGGAAGATGCCATGCATGCAACCCGCGCGGCTGTCGAAGAAGGCATTGTCCCGGGTGGCGGTGTCGCCCTGGTTCGTAGCGCCAAGGAAGTCGAGGAGCTGATTAAGACCCTCGAAGGTGACGAGAAGATCGGCGCCCAGATCATCCGCCGCGCTATCGAAGAGCCGCTACGCCTGATCGTCGGCAACGCTGGCGAAGAGGGTGCTGTGGTCATCGGCAAGGTGCTCGAAAACAAGGAAGCCCACTACGGCTACAACGCCGCGACCAACAAGTTCGAAGACCTGGTGAAAGCCGGCGTCATCGATCCGACCAAGGTCACGCGCACCGCACTGCAGAATGCCGCTTCTATCGCCGGCCTGATGCTGACCACCGAAGCTATGGTGGCCGACATTCCAGAGAAGAAGGAAGCAGCTCCCGCCGGCGGTCACGGCGGTGGCATGGAAGGCATGTACTAGGACTGCGCGTCCAGCGAACTGCGGCTTCGCCGCAAGAACGACCAAAGGCCTCGCATCAACGCGAGGCCTTTGTTTTTGCGTGCGGATATCAAGTGGTGGGTTGGATTTTTGCTGGCGCGCCACATTTCTCGCAATACATTGCAAGTGGCGAAATCCGATGCCCGTTCAGGCAACGGCTCGTCTCATCGAGCTTGCTGGCCTGTGTTGCCGAGTAAAGAACACAGGCCGCAATTGCATAGAAGGCGAGTAATATCGCGGACATTGAGCGAGCCGCGTTTGCGGGCGAATCCATACCACCCCCAAAGAGCCAGTGAAACGTAAATGATCCGATCCAGGCATATCCGAACAGAATCCACAGCGCTCGTTGCAGCAATTTTGGACACCCACGCAGCGCGGCGCGCCACAAATCTTTCTGTTTAAACTCGCGAGTAAGCCGCTGGGAAGCCAAGATCGTCGCAACCCAAACCACGAATAATATGGGAAAGATGAGTTTGAGTGAAAATTGGAGCGGGCCTGTAACTCCGCATAGAGCCGCCAAGTGAACCCCTAGAGCAGCAACAAACCCGACCACAGCGAGGACCAGGAATGGATAAATCAGTCCAACCACGATGAATAGCTCCGTCAGTTGCGTATATGCTACGCGGCATCGGCTGTCGCCGACAACATATCCAAATTTCATTATTGGTTCTCTTGAGCAGAAACTGCTGGGTTCCTCTACCATCGAACCCATTGAGCGGCACGACCCTTCGCGCCATTGTTGTCGGAGATCCTGTCCATCTCTTCGCTCATCAAGGCACGATCCAATCGTCATTTTCCAGAAATCCGCATGTTTTCCAAATTTCTACCCCTGATGCCCAAAACTCATCGTGCGACGAAGTAGTGCGTTATCGGCTCGAAAAGATATACAAATAGAGAAGCAAAATAATTTTGGAGATCGAATGAATTTCAGTTGGGGCAAGTTTGCGGTCGCGTTTTTCCTCCTCGTGGGTCTTTGCGGCACGACCGCGCTGAGCGCACAGCAGTCCAGTTCCTCCACCGCCCAGGTGGCCACTCCTTCTCCCGTCGCATCGACACCCCTCAGCAAATGGTTTGTGGAAGGTGGTGCCGGAATCGACTTTGGTCCTGGCCTGGCCAATGGACAAGTATGGGATACTTCGTACACGGCGTTCGGCGGCGGCGGCTATCGCCTTACCCGGCGCATCGAAATTCCCGGCGAAATCGGCTATTACCACAGCGGTTTTCCCTCCTGGGTGGCGCAGACAATTCAACAATCGGGCGGCCACTACAACATCCTCACGTATTCCGTGAATCCGACCTTCTATTTCCTTCGCGGCGAGCGCTACGGCTTCTTTGCCCTGGGCGGAGGAGGCTATTCCCACATCAGCACCAACTTCGATGAGCCCGTCGGATCGACTATCGATTGCAGCAAGTATTCCGGCCTTGGATATTCCGATTTCGCCAACTATTGCGACGGGACAGTCACGGGTTCATCCACTTCTACCAACCAGGGCATGTATGACTTCGGCATCGGAATGGAAGGCCGCCTGTATCCGAATCGTCGATTCATTGTGTTCGGCCAAGGTCGCTATATTCGCATGATGACGCCCGCGAACCAGCTTCCTGGACCGGACTTCTCTTTGGTAGCCTTGACTACCGGGATTCGCTGGTAACGCGAGCAGCCGAGAACGCACTCGTCATGGCATTTGTCGAAGTCGAACATCTCGTCAAGACCTATCCCGTGCGTGGCAGTCGACAGTTACGACGTGCCGTTGATAACGTCAGCTATCGCATCGAACGAGGTCAGACGCTCGGCATCGTCGGTGAATCCGGCTCGGGGAAAAGTACTATCGCTCGCCTGCTGCTTCGGCTCATTGAGCCGGATTCCGGTGGAATTTTCCTGGATGGCCACAATCTGCTCACCGTCTCTCCACGGGAATTGCGCCAGCTTCGGCGGCGCATGCAGATTGTTTTCCAGGATCCATATGCCGCGCTCAATCCTCGCATGCGCGTCGAAAACATTATCGGCGAGCCCCTGGTCATTTATCGCCAAAACGCTACTAACGGCGACTCGTCGGAGAAAGATGTGCGCCGTGCGCAGGTTGTCGAAGCCCTTGCCATGGCGGGGCTCGACAGCTCGGCGCTTCCCCGCTATCCCCACGAATTTTCCGGTGGTCAGCGCCAGCGCATCAACCTTGCCCGCGCGTTAGTTCTTCGCCCCGAACTTCTTGTCCTCGATGAGCCGACATCCGCCCTCGACGTCAGCGTCTCTGCGCAGATCACGCGCCTGCTGCGAGAACTGCAGCGCGAGTTGCGACTCACCTACATCTTCATTACCCACTCCATACCGCTGGCGCGCTACATGGCGGATCAGATTCTCGTCATGCGCCAGGGCCACATTGTCGAGCAGGGCGGGTGGCAGCAGATTTGTGAACACCCGCAGTCGGAGTACACCCAGGCGCTGCTGGCTGCCACGCCAGAGCTACCTGCGGTCGCCATCTGACGGCCAGACGTCCGAATTAGTTTTGCGGATTTTTCTGGGCCCGGTGCATCCAATCCTGCAGTGGCAAAACTGAATCAGTCGATGGAACTCGCCGATTCGCCGTAGATTTCGTGCCGCTCGGTTTACCGCGAGTTTCATTTCTGTGAACAGATGATGAACCTCGATCGGGCGATGCCGGTTTCGGCCCCGTTCTGTGATATTTTTAAGCGGGTGGCAACGTGCCATTCAACCAACCGGAGGAACAAAAATTGGGCAAAACCATGGTCCCGAAACGTCTATTTTTTACCAAGGGCGTCGGGAAGCATAAGGAACGTCTTACTTCATTCGAGCTGGCACTTCGTGATGCCGGAATCGCCGCGCAGAACCTCGTGCGTGTCTCGTCAATCTTTCCCCCGCAGGCAAAACTTATACCGCGCAAAGAGGGATTGAAGTTCCTTTCTCCCGGAGAAGTTGTTTTTGCCGTGGTCGCGGAAAATTCCTCGCGCGAACCACATCGGCTGATTGCATCCAGTATCGGCGTCGCTATTCCGTCGGATAAAAACATGTACGGCTACCTGAGCGAGCACCACAGCTTTGGCGAAACCGAAGATCAGGCCGGCGACTATGCAGAAGAGCTTGCCGCCGAAATGCTGGCCACAACTCTCGACGTGGACTTCGACCCTGACAAAAGCTGGGACGAGAAAAAAGAGACGTACCGCATCTCGAATAAGATTGTTCGCACCGCCAATGTCACGCAGTCCGCGGTGGGCGATAAGCGTGGCCTGTGGACCACGACCATTGCTGCGGCGATTTTGATTTTCGAATAGCGCACCCCACCGTATAGATATTTTTTTACTGAAGGGCTCTCCGTTGAGGCGGGTCCTTTGCGTCACGCGGTAGGAACGCTTTCCATGCCGAATACTCAAGCTAATTTCCGCGTCGCCCTGGTGCAGATGTCCTGCTCCCCAAACCCCGACGCCAACCTCGACACGGCCGCCGACCGCGTTCGCGAAGCCGCGCGTGCCGGCGCCAATGTTGTCTGCCTGCCGGAACTATTTCGTACCCAATATTTTTGCCAGCGGGAAGATTATTCACTCTTCGACCTTGCCGAGCCCATTCCCGGCCCATCGACCGAAAAGCTATCCCGCGTCGCGAAAGAAGAACACGTCGCCGTCGTCGCTTCCCTGTTTGAGCGGCGCGCTCCCGGCATCTATCACAACACCGCTGCCGTTATCGAGGACGATGGTTCGCTCTCCGGAAAATATCGCAAGATGCATATTCCGGACGATCCCCTCTATTACGAAAAGTTTTATTTCACTCCCGGCGATCTCGGCTTTCGTAATTTCGAGATGCGCGCCGGCAATGTCGGCGTGCTCGTCTGCTGGGACCAGTGGTATCCGGAAGGCGCTCGCCTCACCGCACTACAGGGCGCGAATGTTCTCCTCTATCCCACCGCCATTGGCTGGCACCCCGCCGAGAAAGCTGAATATGGCGACGCGCAATATAGCGCCTGGCAAACTATGCAGCGCGCGCACGCGATCGCCAACGGAGTGTATGTCGGCGCAGTCAATCGCGTCGGACTTGAGCATGGTGACGTTCGCGGCAATCGCGTCGAAGGTCCGGGCCTGGAATTCTGGGGCGGATCGTTCCTCGCCGATCCCTTTGGTCGCGTGATCCTGCAGGCCGGTCACGACAAGGAAGACATTCTCATTGGCGAAATCGATCTACACTTGATTGAAGAGACGCGTCGTAACTGGCCTTTCTTGCGCGACCGCCGCATCGACGCCTATCAACCGATCACGCAACGCTTTTTGGATAAATAGCTTTCCATGAGCAAGCCTGGCACTTCCGTAGACACTCGCAAGACAACGCCTCATGCCGCTGGCCTGCACTTGCCTGCGGAGTGGATGCCACATGCCGCCACCTGGATTGCGTGGCCCCACAATGCAGAAGATTGGCCGGGAAAATTTCAGCCAATTCCCTGGGTGTAT
Organism: Acidobacteriota bacterium; assembly: GCA_040389265.1. Taxonomy (GTDB): domain Bacteria; phylum Acidobacteriota; class Terriglobia; order Terriglobales; family Acidobacteriaceae; genus JAKAAZ01. Next base: position 6,536 of record JAZKAG010000145.1, on the reverse strand, counting down.
GGAGAAATTGTCCGCTATCTTGCCGCCGTCGAGCGCGTCCACATCCTGCTGAATGAACCGGCCGCCGAAAAGCGCGCCCGCAGAGTATTGGGCCGTTGTGGTGTCAAACTTTCCAACGTCGCCTTTCACCTGCAGCCCACCGACCGCGTGTGGCTGCGCGACGCCGGCCCCATTTTTCTGACGCCTGTTGCCGGCAGTCATGCCGCGCCGCCGCTAGCGCTCACCAATTGGAAATTCAACGCCTGGGCGAAATACGATAACTGGCACAACGACGATAAGATTCCCGATCACATCGCCAAGCTGTTAAAAGTCCCGGTATGGTCACCGGAGATCAAGCTCTCCAATGGTCAACCCCGCCGCGTCGTTCTGGAAGGCGGAAGCATCGACGTCAATGGCGCCGGTGCGCTGCTCACAACTGAGGAATGTCTGCTGAGCGATGTGCAAGCGCGCAATCCCGGCGTCTCTCGCCAGCAATTGGAACGCTGCTTTCACGACTATCTTGGCGTCGATCAGGTGATCTGGCTGAATCGTGGTATCGCCGGCGACGACACCCACGGTCATGTCGACGATATCGCTCGCTTCGTCGATTCCAAAACCATCGTCGCCGTGATCGAACCGAATAGCGACGACGAAAATCACATGCCGCTCCAGGAAAATCTTCAACGCCTGGCCGCAGCGCGCACCCTCGATAACAAGCCATATCGCATTGTGGAGTTGCCGCTTCCCTCTCCGGTAATCTTCGAAGGTCAACGCCTGCCCGCCAGCTATGCCAATTTTTATATCGCCAACGGCCTGGTATTAGTGCCCACCTTCAACGATCCCAACGATCGTGTGGCGCTCAATATTCTCGCAGAAGTATTTCCTCTCCACACGATCGTCGGCATTCACAGTGTGGACTTCATTTGGGGCCTGGGCGCCATGCATTGCATGACCCAGCAACAACCCGCGATTCCCGTTTCGTCCTCAAAATAGACTCAGCTCTAGCGCGGACATAAGCGGCCGCCGCAAGGACCCCTCACTTTAGTCCGGGGATGAACAACCGTGTAGGCACTCCTTCAGGCGCTCGGGTCTGGAGTTGTCCCGCCAGGCGCACCCGCCTGGACCGCGTCCCATCCAATCGCAATCACTTCCAGAGCTCGCTCCGTCAGCGGAAATTCTTTCGACGTTCGCAGTTCTTCCACCGCAACCCAACGTGCGTCAGAGACATCGCTGCCATGCTGCAATGCGCATTTTTCTCCAGCCGGTTCGCGTTGCAGCATTCCGCCTTCCACGTCAATACGGCAAAGAAAATCCACCAGCACGTAATGGAAGCGAATCTTGCCTTCCGCATCTCGATCGATATGGTCGAACGCTTTCACCACCTGCAGCGGCATCACCCGCAATCCTGTCTCTTCGGCCACCTCGCGAACGATTGCTTCCTCCAGCGTTTCGCCTAATTCGACTCCACCTCCAGGCAGCGACCATTCGCCAACCAGTGGCGCTTTGGCGCGACGCACCAGCAGCACGCAGTCTACGTGAAACACAACTGCGCCAACTCCCACAACCGGCGTCAACGGGTATTCACGCTGCGCAGTCAAAGTTTTCTCCTAAATACGGGCACGAAAAAAGGCGCAGCTGTTGGCCGCGCCTTGCTCAGTCTCGGTTGGCACCGTCATAGGCGCATTGGCTTACCATACTCTTCTTCACACACCGTTCGCGCCATATCGAAGCGGCCACCATTATGTTTGTCCGTGCCCATCAGATGTCCAATCCCCAAAAGGGCCACCACGTGGTAGCTCAACGGCAGCTTCAGTACTTCGCGAACTTTCTCTTCCTCGAATCCCTCCATCGGCGCGGTGTCGTAACCCAGCGCTTCCGCCATCAGCATCATGTGGGTAAAGGCAATCATCACGTGCCGGTTTAGCCACATGGGCATGTTCGGATGGTTGGAAAAATAGTTGGGTATAGTCTCCTTCGCCTGCGCCGCATAGCTTTCTGACATGCCACCTTCGCGACCCATGCGCAGCATCTCTTCCAGATCGCCGTTGCGCCACCCGTCCGCATCGCCACAGGCGACGATCATCACCGAAGCCTCTTCTACCTTGGCCTGGTTAAAACTTGCCCCACGCAAACGCTTTTTTTGTTCTGGATTCCGTATCACGATAAAACGCCATGGCTGCATGTTGTAGCCGCTGGGAGCGCTCAGGCCCGCGCTAAGGATTTGCTTTAAGTCTTTTTCCGGAACTGGTGCCCCGTCAAAACTTGGGGTCGCACGTCGCTCTCGAATAATCTTTGAAAGGGGCCTTTCGGTCGAACTCATTCCTTATTTTCCTCAATATACCGAATTCAGCCATTCATTCGTTCGAAGGTCTTCCGCGATGCAGTCCGGAGAAGACATCCCGCGATGCCGACTCTGGCAAACATTGTTAGTCTAGTACAGAAATGGTTTTTGAA
>JAZKAG010000145.1:1381-4093 GCA_040389265.1 Acidobacteriota bacterium | reverse complement strand
ATGCTATTACGGTTGGATGCCGATTTGGACGAACCGTGTGGGTCTGCGGCGATCCTTCGTTCCACTTGGATACGCAGCCGCATCGGACCGGATTGGATTCTAGCTCTGGGCGCGTGCGCGCTGCTGCTTACCCCATGCTGTGCGACCGCGCAGACGGCAGGTGCCGATTCGGCCGCGGGCAAGGCTCAAATTACCAAATCATCCACCCAGAAACCCGCGGCGCATCATGCTGTCCACCATCGTCATCACGAGAAACCGCAAGCGGCCCCTATAGCAGCGCCGGTTGCGCCTCCAGCTCCCCTTCCGCCGGCGGAACAACCAGCGAACCCGGCAACCGTAGATTTCAAGGATGGACGTTTAAGTATTCGCGCGCAAAATTCAAGCCTGGTCACGATTCTGAGTCAGATCCAACATCAGACTGGCCTGGTGATTGATGGCCTTAGTCACGACCAACGCATCTACGGGCAATACGGCCCAGGCAGTGTTTCCGCCACACTGTCGGCTCTCCTCGACGGCGCCGGATATGATTTTGTGATCGTCGGAGGTGGAAGCGGTGGGAATGGTCACGGTGCCCCTCGCCTCATCCTGTCCGTCCCCGGCACAGCTAGCGCGGCAGCGCCCGCACCAACTCCTCCTGCTGCCACCAACAACGACGAGCAACCCCAGCCGGATACAACCGAGGTTCCACCACCTGAAAACCCCGACGGCGATGCCCCGCAGGCCGAGGAAGGTGATCAGGGGGGACCGGCGGATCCGACAGCCCCGCCGCAGGCGAAGTCACCACAAGAAATTTTTAATGAATTGCGCAGAATGCATCCTCAGTGAGAAAACACTAGCGAACGAGAGGGTTCTGCACTACTTGGGGATGACGCGGAACAACGCGGGTGCGCCGGCGAGATTCGGATAGCCTTCAAGAGCCGAACAACCATACAGCAGGTTTACGGATTGGCTGACTTGGTATGAATCTGTAGGGGAGCGGTTTGAGAGCGAACATGCATCTTCGCCATGGCAAATACACCAGAGCAAAAACCGTATGCAAGGGCAACACCCAGGGCAATCGAGGCAACAATGGTTGAGATCATCAATAAAATCATCGGGGGAGTTCCTCCAGCGCAATAAATCCAGTGCGGGTGATCGCCGCCAAATGAGCCCCTGGATCCACAAACGCCGGTCTTCATTCAACCTGAATTCTTGTCCAGCGTACTAGTGTTTTCTGCAGGAGTTTGTTGCTTCACAAGATTCCTCCAAACTTAAGTTATCGTTGCAATAGGTGTAAACATGCGGCTTTCGCAGCCGTAGAAAGCTTATCCCTCACTAGAAATGTCAATTCAACAGCTTACTGTGCGCGGTGCGCGCCAGCACAACCTGAAGAACATCACGGTCGTGATACCACGCAATTCCCTCACCGTAGTTACCGGTCTCTCGGGCTCCGGCAAGTCCTCGCTTGCCTTCGACACTATCTATGCAGAGGGCCAGCGACGCTACGTTGAGACCCTTTCCGCCTACGCGCGTCAGTTTCTTGACCAGATGGAGCGGCCGGATGTCGATTCCATCGAGGGCCTCAGCCCTGCCATTTCGATCGAGCAGAAAACTACCAGCCGCAGCCCTCGCTCCACCGTCGGCACCATTACAGAAATCTACGACTACCTTCGCCTCTTGTACGCCTCCATCGGCGTGCCCCACTGTCCGAATTGCGGCCGGCCCATTTCGCGCCAGTCAGCCGATCAAATAGTCAGCCGCGTGATGGAACTGGCACCTGGTGAGCGCGTCACAATTTATGCGCCCATCGTTCGCGGACGCAAGGGTGAATTTCGTGACGAACTTGAAAAGCTTGATCAGCAGGGATTTCGCGCTCGCATTGATGGCGAGATTCGTGACTTGGCCGAAGATATCGCCCTTGAGAAACGAAAGAATCACACCATCGAAGCCGTCGTCGATCGCATCGTGGTCAAGCCCGGTGTCGAAAAGCGTCTGGAAACCGCCGTCACCAAGGCGCTGCAAATGGCGAGCGGCCTGGTGCTGGTCGCCATGCCAGCCTCCGCCACCGGATCGAATGGCGGCCTGCGTGTCGAGGAGCAACTATATTCCTCCTCCATGGCCTGCCCAGACTGCGGCATTAACGTTCCCAAACTGGAACCACGCAGTTTCTCCTTCAACAGCACATACGGCGCCTGCCCGCACTGCAACGGCCTCGGCAGCATCTACGACTTCGATCCCGCGAAGATCATCGTGGACTGGTCGAAGCCTCTGCTGGAAGGTGGACTCGGACCTGGCGGCAGTTCGCAATATCTAGGTCGCCTGATTCACCTTGCCGCCGACCGCTACAAAATCGATCTGCGCAAGCCCTTCGAGCAGCTCACCGAGGCGCAGCAAAGACTGCTGTTGTATGGCCCTGAGCGCGGCGAGGGTCCCCGCACTGGGTTCCATGGGATCCTCAAGTGGCTGCGACAGTCGTTGGACGAAATTCGCTCCGACTATCGCGAGTGGCTGATGGGTTACATGTCGGCGACGGTGTGTCCGCAGTGCCACGGCAAACGCCTTCGCCCGGAATCGCTGGCGGTCACCGCCAACGGCCTTTCCATCGCCGACTTCGCCGCATTGCCCCTGGCGGACGCACTCGCCACCGCGCGTCAATTTCAGTTCAGTCAGCGCGAGCAGCTCATCGCCGATCGCCTGCAGCACGAAATCATTGAACGATTGGAATTCCTGGTC
>JAZKAG010000145.1:767-1371 GCA_040389265.1 Acidobacteriota bacterium | reverse complement strand
CGCAGCGCCGCCACCCTCTCCGGCGGAGAAGGTCAGCGCATCCGTCTCGCAACCCAAATCGGTTCGCGCCTGCGCGGCGTTCTCTATGTTCTCGATGAACCGTCCATCGGACTGCATCAGCGGGATAACGAGCGTCTCATTGAAGCGCTCACGTCTTTGCGCGATCTGGGCAACACCATTCTCGTTGTCGAGCACGATGAGGACACTATTCGCCGCGCCGACTATGTTCTCGACCTTGGTCCCGGCGCCGGCCGGCTTGGCGGCAACCTGGTCGCTCACGGAACGCCGCAGCAAATCATGGACACCCCCGACTCGCTCACCGGGCAGTATCTCAGCGGCGATCTGGAGACCGTCTTGCGCAGCGAGCCACGTCCTACCGGCGAACATTGGCTCACTGTCGAGGGCGCGCGCGGGCACAACCTAAAGGATCTCACCGTCCGCTTCCCTCTCGGGTTGCTCACGGTTATTACCGGCGTGTCTGGCTCCGGCAAAAGCACGCTCATTAACGATATTCTGTATCGCGCCCTGGCCAGAGATCTCTACGGCTCTCGCGAAGAACCCGCTGAGCATGACCGAGTCCTGGGTGCAAAGATCATCGACAAGG
>JAZKAG010000145.1:0-757 GCA_040389265.1 Acidobacteriota bacterium | reverse complement strand
GTGGTCCAGATTGATCAATCGCCCATCGGTCGCACGCCGCGCTCTAACCCTGCCACCTACACCGGCGTGTTTACTGCCATCCGCGATTTGTTTGCCATGCTGCCGGAGGCGCGTGAACGCGGCTACAAGGCCGGCCGATTCTCTTTCAATGTTCCCGGGGGGCGGTGCGAAACCTGCCAGGGGGATGGGCAACGCCGCATTGAAATGAATTTTTTGCCCGATGTCTACGTCACCTGCGAGGTATGTAACGGTCGCCGTTACAATCAGGAAACTCTCGCCGTCCGATTCAAGGGCTATTCCATCGCCGACATTCTGGAGTTGCCGATTTCCGATGCCTTGACGGTTCTCGAAAACATTCCAGTAGTACGGCAAAAATTAGCAACACTGAACGATGTCGGCCTCGGCTACGTGCATCTCGGCCAGTCCGCCACTACGCTCTCGGGCGGCGAAGCCCAGCGCATGAAGCTGGCGCGTGAACTGTCCAAACGCCAGACCGGACGGACGCTCTACCTGCTCGACGAACCAACCACCGGCCTGCATTTCGACGACGTCCGCAAGTTGATGGAGGTACTCCACCGCCTCACAGATCTCGGCAACACCATCCTGATCATCGAACATAATCTCGACGTGATTCGCAGCGCCGACTGGATCATCGACCTGGGCCCCGAAGGCGGCAAGGACGGTGGAGAAATTATCGCCGAGGGGACGCCTGCCCAGGTCGCTGCCAATGCTGCGTCATATACCGGAAAATTCCTGC
>JAZKAG010000144.1:10955-18906 GCA_040389265.1 Acidobacteriota bacterium | reverse complement strand
GAATGTCTTCCTCGGGTTTCAATCTGTGGCAGGTGCGGCCGATGACGACGCCTAGCTCCCCTTCAAAGTCGACGCGCTGCGACAAAGCGGGCAGACGAATGGTGCCGTCTGGCGGCAACAGCGACGAAGGCGGCTTCAGAAAAAGCAGTGGTTCTTTCGGAGGTTCATTGCCGAGCTCGGCCGCGTGGTCGCGGTAGTTTCGCCCAATGCAAATGATCTTCGAGGGCGTAACTGGAGCCAGCAAAGTAAGCGCAGACAGAGGCCGTGCTGGAATCTTGTCAAGAACCGAGGCGACGGTGCCGTCCTCGGGCGGCGGCGGGATGATGCGCTGCATCCACCATTCGCCCTGGCGCTGGCCAACTTCGCCATACTGTGGACCGTGCTCAGTTTGAAAGCGGCAATACTGCACGATACTTCTCCTTTTGTTGGCGCAACTAATTCGTTAGGAGGTGGGAACGGTGACCGTGACCTCCACAGATCGAGCGCTCTCATTGCCAGAGGTATCGACGGCGGTGACCGCGTATGGGTAGGTTTGACCGGCCCGCACGTGGAGATCGCGGTAAGCCGGGGCGACAATCGCATCGGCTGCGGAGTCACCTTCCGGTGCAAGGCGATGCGTGGGCTGATTGCCGGTGACATCGCGACGATAGACGCGGTACTGCGCCAGGTCAGGCTCATTATTTGTGGACCAGGAAAGATCAACTTCTGGAGCGCCATTGTTCATGACGGCGGCGACCGGAATAGCCACGAGACCCGACGGAGGTGCGGGTGGAAACGTATCTCGCGTGGCCACTTGAACGGCGGGACTTTTTGAGCTGCCAAGCTGCAGCGTCTGCTGACCCACCTGCTGCTGCACGACGCGACTGGCACTATATGTATATTCCCGACCTAACTGGGCGGTGGGATCTAGAGCGATTCCAGGATCGGTGGTGGCAGTGTGCTGCGAATCGGGAGGGATCAGACGAACGCGAAGTTTCTGAATCTCGGGGGCCGCGGAGCGATGCAGAGGATTGAAAGTTCTTGGTTGCACCGGGCTGGCCGCTGCCGCAGGCGTCACCACGGTGCGGTCAATTTGGATACTTGTATCCGGGGATAAATTAGAGACCGGCCGCCAGTGGAGCACCACTCCGCGTGGGTCAACCTGGGCCGACAGATTTCGCACTTCGGGCGGCGCTGCGCCGGCAAGTATGTCGACCACATTCGATGGACCTGCGGTTCTACCGTTCTTGTTGAGCCCGAAAATGCGATAGCTGATGGGGCGAGGAGGTCCGGAAGTGAGCATGGGCGGAAGAATATCTGTATAGGTTGCGAGCTTGTCGGGCGTGGCAGAGAGGGTTGCGATGGCTTCACACGGCGAGCCGGCCTGCCGGGTTCGACAGATGCGGAGCGGCACCATCCCTTTGAGTTTCAGATGATCGGTATTCTCGCGCGGCATGGTCCAGGCCAGATGAACCTGATTGCCGCTTCGGCTCGCGGTCAAGTTGGAAATGGTTTTCGGCAGATTCAGTGACGGCGGTTGCGGAGCGGCTTCCATGCCGCATCCTGTCAGCAACAGCAATGCGGCTGCGATCGACCCATACCCAATCCACGCCAGGGCAGGCAGGGAGAGGGTGCGAGCCCTGAGGTGCGGAAAGCGAAACGAATTGCGGCCGGGACGGATCGAAACGCCCTCCAACTCGAAAGAGAAATGGCTTGCGATTTTCAGCCTAGCAGAGTTGGACGTACGCGAGAGAAACGCCGGTCAGGCGGGCAGAAGATGCTGAAACGCTTCTTGCAATGTGGGGAGCTTGAAAACGAAACCGGCCTGCAACAGCTTAGCGGGGATGGCCCGCGTACTGGAGAGCAGCGCCGCATCCGCCATTTCTCCAAAAACCATACGCAAGGCGAAGGCAGGAGCAGGTACGATGGCCAACCGACGCAAGTGGTGCGCGAGGGTGAAGGTGAATTCTGCGTTCGTGACCGGGTTGGCGACAACGTTGACGGGACCCTTTACCTGATGATGGTTGATACAGAATTCGACGATTTCAACCACAGTTGGGAGGGCGATCCAGCTCATCCATTCGCGTCCATTCCCCAGATTGCCGCCCAGGCCGAGGCGAAACAGGGGGAGCATTTTGGCAAGCGCGCCACCATCGCGTGCTAGGACCACGCCGAAGCGCAAGTGGACAACGCGGATTCCCAGTTGGGTCGCGCCATCGGCCGCATGTTCCCAGTCACGACAGACATCCGGCAGAAAGCCGCGGCCTGCGGCAGAATCTTCGGTGAGGATTTCATCTCCGCGATCGCCGTAGACACCCACGGCGGAGGCGCAGAGCAGCACTTCCGGACGCTGTTCCAGGTGAGATAACAATTGGACCATCGCCTCAGTGGTGCGAACGCGACTGTCTCGAATGCGTTGCTTCTTGGCGGCTGTCCAACGGCCATCCATCAGATTATCGCCAGACAAATGAATGGCGGCGCGGATGCCGCTGAGTCGACGCATTCCTTGGCGAAATTGGAAGTGATAGGGATCCCAAAAGAACTCGGAACTGCCGGGTTGGGCTGTCTGCCGCGTTAATACGGCGCACGACACCGAGCTCGCGAGGAAATGCTGATGCAACGACTGACCGACAAGACCGGACGAGCCTGCAATCACCATCTGGGGGAAAATCTCCATCACACTCCGGGCGCTTTCGAGGTCTGATCTGTCCCTAGTTGGATGCCGGCATGTAATCGGAGCAAAAAGGTGGTTTCCTACAGGATCCCGGCTGATAACGTCATTATCAAAAATATCGATAAATGTTGAAGTATTGCGAAGAACTCAAGAGCGACAGGTCCGAGCGAAGGTAAGCTCCATTCACATACTATGTTTATGATATTAATATCTATTTCTACATTGCGAATAATTAACGCATTCTGATGGCAAGGCATCTAATTACTCATGGAAGCACCTGAGATAGAAAAATCAACGTCCGTTACGAGCCCCACGCAACAGATCGATCCCGAAACCGCCGAATCCTTCATCGGGGAAAAGAAGATTGGCGAACGGATCAAGCGGCTTCGCCTAAAGAAATCTATGGGTTTGGTCGAATTAGGAAAGCATACCGGGCTTTCCGCCAGCTTTTTGTCACAACTGGAAACCGGCCGGGTAGTACCTACGCTCCGGAACCTGGCGCGCATTGCCATGGTCTTCAGCAAAGATCTTTCCTATTTCTTCGATCCCGAGCCACGAACTTTGTTCCGTGTACATCGGCAATCGGAGCGGGTGCGGCTGCCACAGAGCGGCGTGGAAGATCCTACCTATTTCTTTGAGAGCCTGGGGTACCTGGTTCCGGATCGGACGCTGGATCCATATCTGGCTGAGTTCATTCCTCTCAAAAAAGGTGTTGAAGTGCGCTCACATGTGCATCCGGGGTTTGAATTTCTGTACGTGTTGAGTGGAGAGATGGATATCCGGCATGGTTCGCAGAACTATATTCTGGCGCCGGGAGATTCTGTCTACTTCGACGCAAGCACGCCACACAGCTATCACTGTTCCGGCACAGAAAATGCGCGAGTGATTATCGTGACGCAACACCAGGCGGTATTGGCGCAGCCCTCGATGAACTTGCGACCCCTGGGGACGGCGTTGAGCGGCGCCTTTCGCAGCGGCGCATCCGCACCGCAGGACAAGCGAGCCCCTGGGAAGCAGGAGCCCGGCTCGCCACAGCGGCCATTAGTCACGCGCGCAAAAGTGCAGCGCGGCGCGGGGCTTGAATCTCCGATTTAAATCGAGCTGCGCTGACTGCTACTGTGAGAGGGGAAAGTTTCCCTCATCGACACGAGACCTGACCCAATAGTCAGGTCGTTTTCTTGGTGACGCGTCCGGCGAGCAGTGCATTTGTCATTGTGGCCTGAAAATTTTCCAATCCTTCTGGACCGGAAGGCATAAATACCATGGTGGAATTTGTTGAACCACCCACGACGCGCAGCATGTCTGTCCAGTTAGTGAAGAGTAGCAGGAAGCTGGCGCCGACGTCATCCAGATCGGTTCCCTGCTTCACCTTGGTGATGGCCTGTTCCCATCCTTCTGCAATGGCGGAGCGCTCCTGCGCGACCCCGACACCTTCCAGCCGCTTCACTTCCGCGTCGGCCTGCGCCTGACGGACTTTCAGGATGTATTCGGCATCGCCTTGCGCCTGATTGGCAACCGCGAGACGAGTCTGCTCGTTGATGCGGTTCATGGCGGTCTTCACTCCCTCATTGGGAATGATGTCGGTAATAAGAACCTTGACGATTTCATAGCCAAAGTCTTTCATTTCAGAGGACAGCTCGACGGTGGCGCGCTGAGCGATGGCGGGCTGATTCAGGAACACATCATCTAAAGTTGTCTCTGGAATGTGACCCAGCAGGATGTTGTACAGGTAGGATTCGATCTGGCTTTTCGGATTCGCCAGCTTGTAATAGGCATCCTTGATGGATTGCGGGTTATCGATGATGCGGTATTGCACCTTGACCGGAAGCTGAACAAAGACATTGTCCTTGGTTTTGGTTTCGATCGATCCTTCCAACTGAAATGTGACCAGGCTGACTTCATTTTTGGTTTCAACGAAGGGCAGCTTGAAGTTCAATCCCGGCTCGGCCACGCGATTGAATTTTCCGAACCGCTCGATGACCGCGGCCGTCTGCGTGCGCACAGAGAAAAACGAACCGAGGATCGTGGAAATGATGAATATTGCCAGGACTGCAAAAAATGCATACAAAAGATAATCGACCATCGTGACTCCTCCTGATTTCCTGCCGTTTGAGTCCAGGTACTTCTAGCGAGTGTACGCGGAAATGGGCCGTCGGTGAGGCCTGTCTAGATCATCGGGTGGCGGGGCAGACACACGCAGCATAAGCCTCGACAGAGTAGTTCGCCAGTGCGCAAACATACTGCGGCCAAAAGGGTTTGAGTTCGGGCGATCGATCTCCAATGAAGTAGTGGCGAATATATTGCCGGCTGAGTTCGTTTTCTGCGCCCGGATCGGCGGAGAAGCCTGCGATGAGCGCTCGCACGGCGGATGGCGAAAATTGTGACTGGTGAAACGTCTGGGCAAAGTCATACTCCACCGACCACTGAGTAGCGATGCCGGTGTGATTCGAAGCCGCCACCATCTTGAAATCCTGCAACGTCGCATTCGCCGGATCGATGCGCGCCATGGTGAATGAGGGATCATTTCCATCTACAGGCGAAATGGACGGAATCATTTTGATGACTACTTCGGGCGAAGCGGAGTTAAGTGCGGCGTGCACTGGCCGAAGCAGGCGAATCTCATCCATGTGAGTGTGCGCAAAAATTCCCAGGCGGATGATGTCGGCGTACTGGACGAGCAAATCAGCCAGCCGGGTGGAGGATAGAAACATCACCGGATGCACGTGGCCGCACATGGCACCCATTCTTCGTGCAGTGGAATAAGGATCTATGCCGGTGGGAATGTGGCCCATGATCCATACTTGTTGACCGGATTGTTGGGCCTGGGCCAGTTGGTCTCGCAGCCAGGCCATTTCGGCATCGCCACCGGCCGAGTCAGATTCGCCGGAGCAAGAGTGATATCGCGCCGACAGAAACAAATCGTCGAGCACGATGAGGCGCGTCTTCTGCATGGGAGGTGCCATGACGACGCTGTAACTGCCGTCCTGTGAAAAGTGCTCGACCTCAGCGGCGCGATCGGATGCGGGCAATGCAGTCGCCACGATTTGCGCAGTGTCGGCGAGGAATTTGCCGGCGGTGTCCAGGCGGTAGTCGCCACAGTCGCTGTCGTTATTGCCCAGCGCGATATAGATAGGGATTCGGGGAATGAGGCGTGCAGCTGGTCCACTACGTAACGGATGGTTTTCTCCACAAAGCCTTGATACTGCGCGGGCGTGACATTAGGAAAGAGCGTGGTGTACCGGCAGGAGAAGGCATGGGCGATCAGATCGCCGCTGACCAGCATGAATTTTGCGTTGGGTTGCCGAGCACGCATGGCACTTAGACTGGATTGAAGCAGAGGGTAGGACGTATCGATTCCGCGGGCGTAACAGGTTTGCTGCAGCGAAGCGAAGGCCTGCGGCTGATTGGACGAAGGCGGGCGAGAGAGAATGGAACTCCACTCGCTCACCGGCGCGGCGACAAGTTGGCGCACCCTGGCCGGATCGTGAAATGGGTCGAAGTGGATATCGCTGACGAACAGGGCCGGAATGGTCGCCACGTTCGGGCCGGAGCGATGGGTCGCTCGGATGTGTTGAGGATGTGCGGGAGAAGTTGTCGTCTGTGCGGCGGACAGGCCGGGGATGGAGAAGATGGCCAGCAACCAATTCAGGCATACAAGCAAATGCGCGGAACGATGGATGCGAGCGAAGTTCAAGTGTCATCCTTGTGAAGTCGAGCCTTGGAACTGTTTTTAGGAACGCTGAATACTTTGCTGGTTTCAGCATACCGAATGCCGGCCGCCGGGCGGCCTGATCCGCCTTGTAGCAAATATTGGGCTGTTCGAGGCCGAGATTTCCGCAACTACGCGAGGACCGAATCAACGGAGAGGGCTGAATTTTTCGGAGTCTCTCCAATGATCGCAAATCTTTCGATTCAATGACATCCTAGCGTAGGGGTGCCAAGTCGTGCAGCGCCGATTGTTTCAAGGGCTTAGCAACTAACTTCACGGGACGGGCAACTAATTTGATGAGATCGAGGGCCGTTGCGGACACCTACAGCAATGTCCATATCTTAGATGCTATGCTGAATTCGTTTTCGTCCTCCCCAAGCGAAGACCCCCCAGCGAAGAAATCAATTTTGATCCATTTCTACTTCCGCGAGTTCTCGGGCGGAGGGGAGGACTGCCAGTGAATCGCACAAAACTCGTTCGTTCCGTTCTGTCCATACTGCTCCCTTGGGTGATTCCCGCATTCACAGTAGTCGCTGTCGGTAGCCCGGCACATGCGGCGATCGCGCCAACGGTGACCATTAGCGCCAATCCAACGACGATCACCAAAGGTAGCTCGTCGGTGTTGACCATACACACCACAAACGCGACCGGACTGACGATCACGGGAACAAATGGCAGCAGGCGTACGATGGCGGCCGGGGGCGGAACTACCTCCGTTGCCCCGACCTCCACAACTACCTACACTGCGACGGCGACTGGAAGCGGAGGTACTGCCTCTGCCAGCGTGACGATCGCCGTAACGTCGGGCGGCACATCGAGCGGGACGGGTGCGCCAACGGTGACCATCAGCGCCAATCCGACAACCATCACCAAAGGCAGCTCCACGATTCTGACGGTGACGGCTTCGAATGACACTGGAATCACCATCACCGGAACCAATGGCAGCAAGCGTACTATGGCGGCGGGCGGCGGAGCGATATCGGCAGCCCCGACCTCCACGACCACATACACCGCGACTGCGACTGGCAGTGGCGGGACAGCGTCCGCGAGTGTGACGATTACGGTAACGACAGGTGGCGGGACTGGCGCACCGACCGTGACCGTCAATGCTAACCCAACAACAATCGCTAAGGGCGGGACCTCCAGTGTGACGGTGACTGCAACCAATTCCACACAGGTCACTTTGAATGGCAGCAACGGCAGCAAGCGTACCTTAGCCTCAACGGGCGGAACCGTATCGGTTGCGCCTACCTCGACGACGACGTACACCGCGACTGCAACCGGAAGTGGAGGAACAGCCACGGCCTCTGTGGTGATCACGGTGGGCTCAGGTTCCGGGGGAGGGTCTTACCAGCTGACAGTGACGAACGATGGTACTGGTGGAGGCACGGTGACGAGCTCTCCGGCTGGAATCAACTGCCCGCAGGACTGCACCGCCACGTTCCCCACAGGAACAGCAGTAGTGTTAACGGCGAGTCCCGAGACGGCCACTACATTTGCAGGATGGTCCGGATCATGCACCGGTACCGGCAAGTGCAATCTAACGATGAATGCGACGGCTGCGGTGACGGCGACTTTCAACCAGGGCA
>JAZKAG010000144.1:6634-10945 GCA_040389265.1 Acidobacteriota bacterium | reverse complement strand
CAGGGCACCTCGGGTATAAAGGTGCTGAATCACATCGTCTTTTTTGCCCAGGAGAATCGGTCGCTGGATAACTACTTCGGCGCGATGAGGAAGTACTGGAGAGACAACGGATATTCCGACAAGTCGTTCGATGGTCTGCCCCAGTTCAACCCGACCAGCGGTACGGCTCCGCTCTATGGTCCGCCTCCGGCGATTCCCGGATGTGACCCCACGAGCCCGTATCCCGGCCGATGCATTTGGGACACCAACGTGAAGGTGGCTTCATTCCACATGGTTTCTGTGTGCAATGAGAACACCAGCCCTTCCTGGCAGGAGGCCCATAACGATTGGGACTATACGGATCCGGTTGGCACACGTCCGGCCAAGAACAACGGCTTTGTGCATACGGCTGCAGGCGACGCCCGCGACCATCCTGGAACACCGTACTATGACAAGAACGGCATCCGCGCCATGGGTTATTGGGACGGCAAGGACCTGAACTTCGACTACTTTATGGCGAGCAATTTCGCCACATCGGATCGCTTCTTCCATCCTGTCATGTCTCGTACCGAGCTCAACCGTGAGTATCTCGATGGAGGGACAACTCAAGGATATGTTTTGCCGAACGGCTCCAACGCCAATGATATGGCCCAGTTGAAGGCAAAGCCGATTTTCCAGGAGCTGCAGAATGCGGGAATCAGCTGGAAGTTCTACATCAATCCGGATGGCACCGGTTGCGCCGGGCCGCCCTATGATGTGGGCTGCCTGCTCAGGACGACGGACCTGAACGCTTTCACCTATTCAACCTACATCAAGTCAACCCTGGCATCGCACATTGCCATCATCTCTGATTACTTCAGCGATCTGCAGAACGGTACGCTTCCGCAGGTGGCGGAAATCTACGCTGCCTCGGACGCTGGACTCGACGAACACGGGTCGGACTCTGACGCGCATGCAACCAATGTGCAGGCAGGTGCACGATACACCGAGAAACTGGTGAACGCCTTCATGCAAAGTTCTGCATGGAAGGACGGGGCGTTTATCTTTACCTTCGACGAGAGCGGCGGCCTGTACGATCACGTTGCGCCGCAACCGGCTGTCAGTCCCGATGGCATCAAGCCAGTCGACCTGCCTGCTGGCTACATCTGCACAGGGAAGACAGGTCCGATATGCGATTTCACCATTACCGGATATCGCATCCCTTTAACTGTCATTTCTCCTTATGCCAAAAAGCACTATGTCTCACATACGGTAATGGATTCGACGGCCATATTGAAGTTCATCGAAACGCGGTTCAACCTGCCTCCGCTGACCAAGCGAGATGCAGCCCAGCCGGACATGACGGAGTTTTTCGACTTCAACAATCCGCAGTGGTTGACTCCGCCCATCCCCCCACAACAGAACATGAGCAACCCATGCTATCTCGACAGGCTGCCCTGATTTGCAGAAATACTTTCGCTACCGGGATTCGCCGGCAGGATTGAGATGCTACAGCAAAAAAGCCCGCTAATTTAGCGGGCTTTTTTGACGAAGACACTTCTTAGCGCTAACGGGAATCGAAAGCTCACTCAATATCACCGCAAGTGGATTTAAGCCATTCGGTTGCGCGCACTTGGAGTATGAGTGGAAAAGATGAGTCCAGCATCTTTTGCTCAATGGTGTCTCCGGTAGAGGAGACGCCATTTGCTTCGCAGACAACGATGAGAAACCTGCTAAACGTTGCAGTGTTCCTCACATGATTTTAATGCTTCGTCAGACTTGTCTTGAACTCGTGTATGAGAAAGACGGCCGTCGAAACTTGCGCAGTCCGGGCCTCAAGCAATGCCCCGGCGATTCCAGGGAGTAGTTGGTAAAGCAGCCACCTTCCTCCCAATGCTTAGTTGCGCGAGACGGTGGCAGTGCGAAGCTCTTCCAGCTTTCGAAGGAATCGATGGGATCCCCCAAGGCGCCATAAAACTTCATCTCAGACAATAGCGGGAATGCGGGCATCGTCACCTCGTTCGGGCAGAACCACTATGAACATCTCAGTACCCACCAATGCGCTTCTTCCTATTGAATAGGCGTCACTCGGTTGCGGGAACGCGGCGGCGAATTCCTCTGCTACATTCGGTGGGGGACACTGGGAATCGCATTGCGCGGGGAACCACAGGAAATGCACGCGATAGCTTCAGTTTGGGGTAGAGCCATCTATATACCTTTCAGGATGGAACCTACGATGCCGCCCACGACACCGCCTTCGGCGGCTTGCTGGGCACGCTCCTTGGGAAGATATTCCTGAATCTGATGAGCGAGCCTGGAAATAGGCAGAGTTTGCAGCCAGACTTTGCCGGGACCGGTCAGCCCGGCAAGGAAGATGCCGTCGCCCCCGAAAATCATGTTCTTGATTCCGGGAATACGCTGGATTTGAAAACCTACCGATGCCTGGAAGGCACCGACGTGGCCCGGATGGACGCGGAGAATTTCGCCGGGGGCAAGCTCCTTGACAACGACTTCGCCGGAAAGTTCGAGCCATGCGGTTCCCTGACCGCTGACCTTTTGCAGGAGGAAGCCATCGCCGCCAAAAATGCCTGCCCCTAGGGACTGCTGAAAGCCTACCCCGAGTGCGATCGCAGACGTAGCGCAGAGAAAGCCGTGGCGATGGACCATGTACTCGTGCCCGGCGGCGACTTCGACCGGGAGGATGTGGCCAGGGACGCGAGTGGCAAAGGCGAGATTGCCGGGAGCGCCAATGGCACGGTACTCGGTCATAAAGAGCGACCCTCCGCCGGCGACGCGACGGATGGCCCCGAAAATTCCGCCTCCTCCGGCGTGTTGCGTGTGGGTCGCCATCTGGATGGAGGCGGACATCCAGGACAGTTCGCCGGCTTCGGAGATAATGGCTTCATTGGGGCCGAGGGAGAATTCGAGGACGGGCATCGTGGTGCCGACGATACGGTTTTCCATGGAACTCCTGTTGTGCTGCGAGGGGTAGTGTATCGCGTTCTTCGCTTCTGCATCCCAAGGGTACTCCGGTCTTTTACTTGGGGGATTTACCACCACCTCATTGTCCTCCTTGGATTGGCCCAGATGAACGGGAGGCGAGCGATTTCAGTTGCAGAGGGTTGAATTCTCCAAAGTGCCTGACGACGTTGGGTACGTGGATTGTCGAGGCCAATCACTTGTCCCGATTGTCTACAAGCGTCGAGCCGTGGACTTTTACGAGACTCGCACTGTGCCACAGGGTGTGCCATGGGTTTCGCGCTTTCTGCCACAAGCGCGCGCTACCACGTTTCCTGGGCAAGAGAAAAGCCCGCTAAGATAGAGGGCTTTATCTGAAGATAGCTGGTAGCGCTAACGGGAATCGAACCCGTGTTTTAAGATTGAGAATCTCACGTCCTAACCCCTAGACGATAGCGCCCTGTGCCCTTTCAACTATAACGAACCCCATCCCATGCCACAACCCACGCTGGAGACAGGGAGATACTCTCCGACACTCGGCTGCCAGCTTCTTTGGCAAGGTCTCGATAGGATGGAGACGCTGCATCCTATCAAGAAACTTGCCAAAGAATGCGTGAGTAGACTTACTGCTGAGGCAGAGTCCAGATCAACAGCGAATTGATGTTGTCGTTTACCGCGGCGAAGGTTGAAACATCTTTTACGGTTTTCACATTCAGGCCGAAGGAGCCACCTGGGTTCGGGTCTAAGGAAAGCTGCTTCACGAAGTGACCGCCAACGGTAAATTCAACAATCTCGCTGGTGTGTGCTGGATCAGGATTGATGGCATCGTTGTTGCTGACGAGCAAGTGGCCATTGGGCGCCCACGCCATTCCCAGCGGACCGTGAAGGTGGGTATGGTCCTCGTAGAGTACCTGGCCTGTTCCCTCGTCCTTATCGGTGGTGGCAGCATCATGCAAGACGAAGACTTTATTGTCTGCCGTAGATGCAACGTAAAGCGAGCCGGTTTTTGGATTGTAGACAAGGCCGGTGGGCGCATCTACAAACGTAACCGGATCGCATTGATGCATGTATCCCGAACCGATCTGGACAGCGCTCTGTACGACCTTCGCGCTGGTCCAGGAAAGATTCAAACGGGTGACAGTCCCGCTCAATCCATTTGCAACAAACAGCTTTGCGCTATTTCCATTGTCAATGATCGCGGAATCCCATGGACCATCAATGTACTTATTGCTGATGGTAGCGACACGTTTTCCCCATGGGCTCAGAACCAGAACGGATCCGGACTTCGCGCTGGCGCATGTGCCGTCGGGCGACGGGAAATTCCCTACCAGGACAAAACCAGACTTAAGGACATGCAGCGCAGTGGAGAGGCCAAGACCGGAGGCTCCATGGTAG
>JAZKAG010000144.1:4307-6624 GCA_040389265.1 Acidobacteriota bacterium | reverse complement strand
CATGGTAGAACAGGACGGCTTTGCCTTTTGCGGGAATACGAACGATCGTGGTTCCCGTCCCCTGCAGATTTTTGCTGTTGTTGAAATTGGAAACCAGGATGTCGCCGGAATGAAGCATTCCGATGTTAAGGCCGTTCGGTACGAATGCGACACCATAAGGATTCAGATCTCCATTGGCCGGTATCGTGGAAACAGTGCGAACGGGGTTAGGAAGGAAGGGTTGCGTATCGTCGCTGGCCTGGGCGGACAGCATGGCTGCGGAGAAAATCAACGATGTGCCGATGCCAAGTGCCGTGACGAGAGCGGCCCTGCGATTGGCGAGGATGTGGGTAGACGTGCGCGAAGCCTTGATCACCAGGATATTTTTCACGGAATTTTCCTTTCTTGCAGAGCTTGACTGCTGAAGGATCATCCGGGGGAGCGACGCGTAGCGGCCCGTGGCGAAGAGTGAGGTTACGCGAATCCGGAAACGTACAGATCACTGCGAAGCACTGTCAATCCGGAGACGACCCTGTGCCATGATACGGAGGTGGCTCCATGCACAATGTCACGCAATTGTAACTTCGCGGTCTTTCAATTCCCGCGGGCGGCTGGAATGCACAAAACTATCTCGCACCAGACCTGGGATAAAGCCATCTGAAAATTGGAGGTTGCGCTTGCCATCGTCACGGGCAGAGCCAATAATTTCTCATAGATAGCTTCCCGATCCAACGACCAGCCTGAAAAGAAATGGGATATAAACCTGATGCAAAGAACTTTATGTGAAATTGCGCTGCTCTCCTGTTTTCTTTTGCCCGGCGCCAGTTGCGCCTTGGGACAAATACCCAATCAAGCCCCGCAACCGATCACACCTGCGATGGAGCAGAAAGTGGATGCGATGGTGCAGAAGCTGACGCTGGAGCAGAAGATCGCTCTGATTGGCGGCGAAGACAGCATGTATATTCGCAGCGAGCCGAGCATTGGATTTCCGCGACTGAAAATGTCGGATGGTCCGATGGGAGTGCGCACCTGGGGACCTTCGACGGCCTATGCGGCCGGCATTGGTCTGGCGGCGAGTTGGGATCGTGCGCTGGCGCAAAAAGTTGGCGTCGGGCTGGGTGAGGATGCAAGGGCGCGCGGCGTGAATTTTCTGCTTGGGCCGGGTGTGAACATCTATCGCGAGCCGATGAATGGTCGCAACTTTGAATATTTTGGCGAAGACCCATTCCTTGCCGGTCAGATCGCAGTCAGCTACATTGACGGGGTGCAGAGCCAGGGAGTCAGCGCCACGGTGAAGCATTTCGCCGCCAATAATTCCGAGTATGACCGACACCGGTCGAACTCCGTAATCGACGAACGCACGCTGCACGAGATTTATCTGCCGGCGTTCGAAGCTGCGGTGAAGCAGGGTCACGTGGGCGCGGTGATGGATTCTTACAATTTGATCAATGGCGAGCACGCCACGCAGAACGCGTATTTAAATATCCAGGTGCTGCGCAAGGATTGGGGATTTCGCGGCATCCTGATGTCCGATTGGGGCGCGGCGTATGAAGGCGTCGCGGAAGCGAACGGCGGCCTTGATCTGGAAATGCCGGACGCCAAGTTCATGACGGCCCAGACGCTGCTTCCCGCAATCAAGAGCGGCCAGGTGACGGAGGCCACCATCGATCAGAAAGTTCGACGAATCATTCGGACGGCGATGCAGTTTGGATTTCTGAATCGCGAGCAGCTTGATCCCAATATTTCCGTTTATAACCAGCATGGCGACGCGATTGCGCTGCAGTCGGCCGAAGAAGGAGCGGTGCTACTGAAGAATGAGAACCATCTGTTGCCGCTCGATCGCCATACCATTCACACCCTGGCGGTGCTGGGCCCGGATTCTTATCCAGCCGTGCCCGGCGCGGGAGGCAGCTCGGAAGTGACGGCGTTTGCTCCAGTGAGTTTTATGACCGGGTTGAGCAACGGGTTGCATCCGGGCGTGAATGTGCTTTGGAATTCCGGCGTGGTGAATCCTGAAGATGTGTTCAAAAATACCAAGTGGTGCACCGATGCGGCCTGCCAGCATACCGGTCTGAAGCGCGATGAGTATGTTCTGTCGGCAAATGATCGACTCTTCTCCACCGTGGATGAAACCGTGGACCATGTGGCGAGTTCTTGGTTGAGCCAGCAGACCAAGACACCGCGCCGCGTGGAGTGGCACGGATATTTCATCCCGCAGACTTCAGGTGTTTACACCGTTGTCGCGCAAGACGAGGATCAGGACCATGACGAGATCTTGATCAATGGCAAGAAGCTTTTTTCTGAAGTTCAGGGCGAAGGCGGATCATTGCAGTCGGCC
>JAZKAG010000144.1:0-4297 GCA_040389265.1 Acidobacteriota bacterium | reverse complement strand
CCAATATGACGTTGGAGGAAGGAAAGCCGGCACTGTTGCAATTTAATTATTTTCCAGGCAAGCCGACCAATACACCCTCGCTCGGCATCGTTGCGCAGGACAAGCTGGTCGATCCGGCGGCCATCCGGTTCGCGAAAATGGCAGATGCGGTAGTGCTGTCGGTCGGCTTTAGTCCCGCAACGGAGTCGGAAGGTCGTGATCGCACTTATCAACTCCCGTTCGGGCAGGAGGAATTGATTCGTGAAGTCACAGCCGCCAATCCTAAGACAATCGTGGTGTTGACAGCGGGCGGAAGCGTTGCTACGCAGGACTGGATCGATCGCACGCCGGCACTGCTGCAGACCTGGTACGGCGGACAGGAAGCCGGCACCGCATTGGCGAAACTGCTGTTCGGGGACGCGAATCCGTCAGGTAAGTTGCCGATCAGTTGGGCGAAGCGGGTGCAGGACAATCCAACCTACAAGACCTACTATGAGCTGGAGGGCACGCGGAACATCAAGTACAGCGAGGGAGTGTTCATCGGCTACCGCTACTACGAAACCAGCGATGTAAAGCCGCTGTTTCCTTTCGGATTCGGCCTCTCATACACCAGCTTCGCGTTCAGCAATCTTTCGGTATCGCCTCAAACGGCCTCGGCGAATGGGCCAATTGAGGTTGGGTTCGACGTCAGAAATATCGGATTGGTAACGGGAGCGGAAGTGGCACAGGTATATGTCGGCGATCCGTCGGCAACGGTAAAACGCCCGAAGATGGAGCTGAAGGGATTTTCCAGAGTGATGCTGCGGCCGGGAGAAGTGCATCATGTGACCGTCACGCTGGACAAACGCTCGCTGGCCTATTGGGACACTACGACCCATGGGTGGAAAGTGGATCCGGGAAAATTTTTAGTCTCCGTAGGAGATTCGTCGGAGAATGTTCCGCTGCAACAAGACTTCACCGTGCAGTAGCGAATCGCAGCATGAATGGCACGCTTTCGAGTTTCGACGGAGGCCTGAGTTTATCTCGCTGCGTTCTTCGCGAACTGTTCGACAGCGCCGAGCGCGGCGGCTAAATTCTGAGACAAGGAGTGGCGGTTTTGCAGATACTCAGGTGTGTTGTAGGAAATCCAGACCTGACCGCCAGCATCTTCCCACACCAGCAATTTCAACGGTAGATCAAGAGCGATGGATGGAGCTGCCAGCATCAGCGGCGTGCCAGCTTTGGGGTTGCCAAAAATCAGCAGCTTCGTGGGATGCATCTCGAAGCCGGCGCGTTTGGCCTCCCCGCTGTGATCAATCAGTGCGAAGATCTGGACGCCTTTTTCCTTCAGCATCGATTGCAAATGGGTGATGGTTTCATCGACGGAAGACTGAGTTGCCAGATTGACGATGCCTTCTGCTGATTCGGCCATGAGAGAGACCCTCCGAAAGGGAATTCTATCGGATTCGGGTCATGGCGACGCTACGGGAGCGGGCCTCGGAACGAGCTACAAGCCGAGCTTCTTCACTTCTTCCTGGTAATACTTGCGGTAGAGGATTTCCCACTCCTGGCTGCCTTCAGGAATATTTTTCTTGTGGGAGGAGACTTTCAGGCGCGCGGCCTGGTCGATCTTCATCTCCTCTGCAAACAGCTTTTCCAGCATTTTGCGCGATTCCTGGCGGATGGTGTTGCGATCTTCGTGGAATTCGCACTCGTCGGTTTCCGCCAGCGTATCGGCGATGACGTGAGCCAGCTTATTCAGCTTGTCGTGGGAAACTCTCATAGCACCGCCTTATATTTGCGGGCGAGTTCCTGCTTGATTTTCTTGAACATTTCCTGGTAGCTGGCGCCGGTGCGGCGCATTTCTTCCTGATAGGCTTCGAGGATCAGGCGAACCTCGTCGTTGATGCGATCCTCCAACATCAATTCATCAATCAGGGCGGCCTGTACGCGATTGTTCAAGACCTCAACTTTCTCGGTCTGAATCATCTTGATGTCGATAAGATGCTTGATGGTGCGCCGGCCTAAATATCCAACATAATCTCTTGAGAAATTCATTGTTCCCCTCGGAATATAGCACAGCGAGCGGCTCGGGACTGCAACGCGACAGTTTTCAAGTTTTCGCAGCCCGATGCTCGCAGGCTTCGGTGTTGATGCAGCCCTCGGCCAGCAGCAGTCGTTCCACGGGACGCCCACCTACCAGATGCGAGGCAACAATTTCGTCCACATCAGATTCGGCGACGTGGCCATACCAAACGGCTTCCGGGTAGACAACCACAGTCGGTCCATGTTCGCACTGGTCCAGGCAGCCGGCTTTATTGACGCGGACATTTCTCTTGAGACCGGCTGCATCCACAGCCCGTTTGAAGCGTGCCTGTAATTGCGATTTGCCGTCGGCATTACAACAGCGACGAGCGCTGCCGGGTTCGCGCTGATTGGTACAGACAAATACGTGCCGCTGATACTTTGCCAAGAATTCCTGCTCCTGAAAGGTCCCTATCGTCATCTTCCATCATAAAGGGTTCAGGCCGGTAGGCCAGTTTTTGCCGGCATTCTTAGATGCGCAGCAAACTGGTCTAGGATGGAAAGAATGGATTCCAACAACCTGGCTTCGCTGAAAGATGACATGGTCGCCTTTATTGAGGGGCATGGCATGCGACATTTTCCTGCATTGATTCCGGAAGACACGCCGCGCGTGTGGTGGAGCGACCCGGAAACGGACGACAATGCCGCCACCGCGAGAGAGAGTTGGAAAGACTTTGTAGAAATGGCAAAGACGGCCGGCGCGCCCTTAGTATGCATTGGCGAAGACTCTGTCGACCGAACCACGCTCGAATTGTTGGCGAGTGAACTGCAGGATATTTCAAGCGCGGAAGCTCCAGGCCCGGAGATGGACAAACTGAATCGCCTGTTCCTTGAAATTGGCAAGTTAGGCCACATTGAGCTGGCGTTCGCCCACCAGGGAATCCTGTTTGTGCATGAGACGCAGACGGAGTGGTACCGGGATTATCGCGCGATGGTGAATACCGTCGACAGCTTACAAGATCTGATTGAGAACGCGCTCGAAGACGATGATGAGGATGACGAGTGATCGATGATCCAATGGCCGTGGCCGTCGAAGCTTGCATCCCGGATCTTACGGGTAGCGAGTTGACTGCGGACCCGGTTGCAATCGACGAAGGATCCGCGTCCTGGAAATTACCTCCGAAAACTCTGATTGAGCGACCCTGCAACACGGAGGTGCGCGATGCTTACCTGCAGGCCGGCATTGCGCCTGCGATTGCGAATTTTCTGGGGCGCCGCCTGGAGAGCTTCGTCGATTGGGATTCGCTGACAGCCGCAAAACTTTCGAACATCGTCGATCCGACTGCGATTCCCTCCATGGATCGCGCGGTGGAACGCATCGTGCGCGCCATTGTGCATCAGGAACTCATCGCTCTGGCGTGCGATCACGATATGGACGGCACCGCCTCGGCAGCCGTCCTGTGGACGGCGATGGTCGAACTGTTTGCAGTTGCGCCGGAGCGCATCTGCGTGGTTACCAGCCATCGCCTGAGAGAAGGCTATGGAATTGGCGACGGTGTGGTCTCGAGGATACAGGACTTCGGCGCGCAGCTTGTTATTTCCGCGGATAAAGGCAGTAGCGACCAGCCACGAATCGCCACGTTGGCGGCGGCGGGGATTGATGTCGTGGTGACCGATCACCACGTGATTCCGCCGGATGGGCCGCCCTGTTCTGCCTATGCGGTGGTGAATCCGTCGCGGCTGGACTGCGAATATGACAAGCATGTGTGCGGCGCCGGGGTTGCCTTCCTGGTGATGGCGAAGGTGCGCAGCGCGTTGCTGGAACAGGGCGTGTTTGCGGAGTTGCCGTCACTCGCCAGCCTGCTGGACTTTGTTGCCGTCGCGACCATCGCGGATTGCGTTTCTTTATCGCCGGCCGCGAGCCTGATGAATCGCGCCTTTCTGCGTCGTGGCATGCACCAGGTACGTGCGGGATGCCGGCCGTGCTGGAAAGTTTTCGCCGCGGAGGTGGATGGCGAAATCAATGCCGAAACGATTGCATTTCGACTGGTGCCGGCCATCGCAGCCTCTGGACGGCTGGATTGGGCGGAGGTCGGTTTTCGATTCCTGATTGCAAAAACAGAAGCAGACGCCGCGGGCTGCTGGTACCAACTGAAGCGGGAGAATTCTGAACGGCAATCAATTGAGCGCAGACTTCGGGCGAAGGCCTTTCCGCAAGCGGCGCGGGTTGCGGGGCCCGCAATCGTTTTATTTCTGGAAGACGGCCACTCCGGCGTACATGGGATTACGGCCAGCCGGGTGGTAGAAGCCTTTG
>JAZKAG010000143.1:7541-9514 GCA_040389265.1 Acidobacteriota bacterium | reverse complement strand
GCGAAAAAATCCGGGCGCCTATCTCTGGTGTAATCCTGAAAAAGTGGGCGCGAGCGCAGTCATCGGCGTCAATGGGCAGTCGGGACGAGCCAACATCATGCTGCTTTCAGAATCAATGGGCATTCCGCTGAATTCAGTGCAGGCCCAGGCATTGATTGACTCTAACCAGTCCATGATTGACGGCGGCGGCTACACCGCCAGCGAAATTTCATTTCGGCTCGCCTGTCTTCGAGTGTTGAAGACGCTGCCCAACAGCTTTAGCATCAAGCGCTGGAAAGTGCTCGACGAATCGGACGAAACCGGAAACAGATCGGTGCGTGCCTCCATGTCGTTGCAGGTCCGCGACGACACAGTCATCGAGACCACAGCCGAAGGTGCCGGCCCCGTCGACGCGTTGAGTAAGGCGATGCGTAAGGAATTGGAGCGCTGGTATCCGAGCATGAAACAAATGCGTCTGGAAACCTTCAGCGTGACCGCCATCGACATTTCCGCGCATGATACGGCCGCGCACGTCCGCGTTACCGTCAGCTTCCAGGCAGACGGGCATGAGCCCTGGACCACCGCCGGAGTAAGCAGCGATTTAAACCAGGCAGCATTGATGGCAATCCTCGATGGCTTCCATTTCTGGCTGCTGAAAAATTCCGATTGACACCAGCCTCTTCACGATCATCGGCCACAGGTGACATGAATCTCAGGATGCGCAATCGCCGCTCTTCTGCGCTAGCGAAACTTGATAGCTTCGATGCTGCGTGCGCGCCGTTTCCCGCCAGGAGCATACTACTGTTTAGAGGGTTTTCTTCATGTTGCGCCATCTCTCGCGCCGTAGATTTGTACAGTCAGCCGCTGCGGCCGCAGCCGTCGCTGGCAAAGGAATGTGGAGCGATCTCGCCTTCGCAAGCGATCTTCACCCAGCGAACCTGCTGTCGGAATTTGGCTATGGCGATGTGATCCTGGCCAGCGATCTGCACGAATCGCAATTGCACAGAACCCATTCGGTGCTCATGCAGTTAAGCGATGACAGCCTGCTGAAGCCGTTTCGGCAGATGGCAGGAATGCCCGCTCCGGGCGAGGATCTGGGGGGCTGGTACCACTTCGACCCTGATCTCGACCACTTTGCGGGAGACTACGGATTCGCACCTGCCTGCACCTTTGGCCAGTGGGTTTCGGCGCTGGCTCGTGTGTATGCCATCACCGGAGACGGCGCCACTCGGGCGAAGGTGTTGCGGTTGAATCAACTCTACGCGGCCACCATCAGCCCCGACTTCTACACAAAAAATCGATTTCCCGCCTACTGCTACGACAAGCTGGTGCTCGGCTTGCTCGATTCCCACACGCTCGTCAAAGATCCGGACGCCATGGCGATCCTGCAGCGAACCACGGACACCGCCCTGCCCCATCTGCCACCCCGTGCCATTGACCACGACGTTTCCTGGCGACCGGACAAGCACGACATCTCCTGGTACTGGGACGAGTCCTACACCATGCCCGAGAATCTTTTTATCGCCTACCAGCGCGGAGCAGGCCGCCGCTATTACGATCTGGGATTCCAATATCTCGACGATAAGACCTGGTTTGAACCGCTGTCGCGCGGCGAAAACGTCCTGGCAGGCCACCACGCGTATAGCTACGTGAACTCGCTGAGCTCGGCCATGATGGCCTACATCGTCGGCGGTAGCCAGATGCACCTGCGCGCGGCCAACAACGCGTTCCGCATGCTGCAGCAACAAAGCTTTGCCACCGGTGGATGGGGGCCAGACGAACAACTGCGCGCTCCTGGAACGGATGACGTTTTCTCCAGCCTCAACAAAACGCACGCCAGCTTCGAAACTCCTTGCGGAAGCTATGCCCACTTCAAGCTCACCCGCTATCTGCTGCGAGTTACGCGCGACTCCCGCTATGGAGACAGCATGGAGCGCGTCATGTACAACACCGTCCTGGGCGCGAAAGCCTTACAGGATAACGGCCAAGCGTTC
>JAZKAG010000143.1:5691-7531 GCA_040389265.1 Acidobacteriota bacterium | reverse complement strand
ATTCCGATTACAATTTCGACGGCGAGCGCGTCTACCACCGGGCTACTTGGCCATGCTGTTCCGGCACGCTGCCGCAGGTAGCGGCGGATTACCGCATCCAGGCATATTTCCACGATGACAGCAACATTTTTGTGAATCTGTACATCCCATCCACACTCAACTGGTCACGGAGCGGCGGCAATCTCTCGCTGACGCAAACCAGCAACTGGCCCTATGATCCGAATATTTCCTTCGTGGTTCACACCGCCAGCCCGACACAAATGGCACTTCATTTCCGCATTCCGGCATGGACGCACGGAGCTTCACTCACCGTAAACGGGACTCGCTGGACACAAGAACTGACGCCGGGACAGTTCGCCGCTGTAACGCGCACATGGAAGGATGGCGACCGCGTGGAACTTGAGTTGCCGCTGGTTTCGCGGCTGGAAGCCATCGATCCCAGGCACCCGAATACGGTCGCGATCCTGCGGGGGCCGCTTGTACTCTTCGCGCTGAAATCGCTGCAAACAAGCCCGATGCCGAGCTTCCGCAGAAACGCCTTGCTGAGTATGCAGCGGATCTCGCAACGCGAATGGCAGATTACAGGCGACCAGATGAAGTACCGGCTGGTGCCGTTTACTGAAGTTGGCGCAGAACCCTACACGACCTACCTGCAGACTTCCTAAGTTGCGCTGGCCCAGTCGCCTCGGCCACCACTGGCCGGCAATCTACTTTGATAACACCAGCGAAGCGTTCTTCTTTTTCGCCGGGCTTTCCGGGGGGGCAACGTAACCGGTGAATTCAAAGCCCATCGAGATATCTCCGGTTGTTTGACTGGCGACTTCCACCGTCAGGTCAATGGACGTCACACAATGATTGGCAGGCGAAAAGGTCCAATGGGAAGCGAGTGTGCGCTCCTTCTTCATGTAACTGAGGGTCCACTCATCCTCTCCTGCCCAGATACTGCCTGGCTTCAGAAAGTCTTCCTGTCGGATTGGCTTGCCATACTGTTGTGTCAGTTCGGCCTCGATTGTATGAAACCTGTTAATCAGGTCCACGCCAGTTGAGTCGGTATCAATATCATTCGTTTCTGCTGTGACTTTCAGCAGACCCTGGGTAGGAGAAATGGTTAACTTGTAATAACTGACATTCGGAAATGAAGCGGGCGCGGTGGCAGTGGAATACTGATTCACACCTTCTTCTTTCAATGGTCCGACCAGGCTGCTGATGGCTTGCTTGTTGGCTCCACAGGTAAAACCGAATGGGCCAGCCTTACCTTGCGCCACCGGGGATGTCGTTTGAGCTGACAAAAGTCCGCCCAGCAACATGGCAACGGCAACCACACACAGACTTCGCAAGAAATAACAGGCAGTTTTCATAAGTTTCCTCCGTCACTTCCATCTCATTTAGGAGGCTGGAAACGGAACATCCTAGGTAACCGAGGAAGATACAACCGGCGGCTTCAAAATTCAACAAAAATCCGCTCAGCGACCATGTATCCCATCGAGTGCAAGCTACCACGCCGCAGAGGTAACATGGGGAAAGAGATATGCCTGTCGCCACGGAAGTCCAACCGAACGATTACAGCCTGGTGGGTAAAAATGCCGTGCTCGCCATCCAGCAGGGTCTGGCTGAGGCGACCTGGTACACCTCACCGGTTCCGCGTGAAAAGATGCGCGAATTGCTGGAGCGCAGAGACGGTCCGCCCCTCCGCGACACCATCTTATGGTTCTCCCTGCTCATCTTTTTCGGAGCGTGCGGCGCAGCGCTCTGGGGAACATGGTGGGCGATCCTGCCATTCCTCGCGTACGGCGCAATCTATGCCTCCAGCTCGGATTCCCGCTGGCATGAGTGCGGTCAT
>JAZKAG010000143.1:346-5681 GCA_040389265.1 Acidobacteriota bacterium | reverse complement strand
TGAGGTGGCGTCGTTCATGGTGCTGCGAGAATCCGTTCCCTGGCGATGGAGCCATGCTCGCCATCATAGTGACACGATTATCATCGGTCGCGATCCGGAGATCGCCGTACCCCGTCCACCCGATATTCTCGGGATGATTCTCTCTTTCTTCGACCTGAAGGAGATGCCGATCTACTTTCGCCATGTCCTGTCGCACTCGATCGGACGACTTACACCGGAAGAAAAAACTTACATCCCGGAATCTGAATACGGCGGTGTGTTTCTGCGGGCGCGCATCTACCTACTGATTTATCTGGCGGTGATCGGGCTATCCATCTACATGCGCAGCATTCTTCCGCTCATGTTCATTGGTTTGCCGAACTTATATGGCTCCTGGCTCTACCACGTATATGGATACACGCAGCATGCGGGCCTGGCTGAGAATGTTCTCGATCATCGCCTGAACTGCCGAACCCTCTATGTCAGCCCCATCCATCGCTATCTCTACTGGAACATGTTCTACCATGTGGAACACCATATGTTCCCGCTGGTGCCCTACTACAACTTGCCCAGGCTGCACCTGCTAGTGAAAGATGACATGCCCACGCCTTACACCAGCTTGCTCGACGCGTGGAAGGAAATTATTCCGGCAGTACGGCGCCAGGTGAAAGATCCCGCCTACCATGTGAAGCGCAAGCTGCCGACCCCGACGCTTCCCTCTGAAGCGCCCCCAACGTCTCATGTCTTCACAGCCAAGGGTCAACCCAGGAACGGCTGGGTAGAGGTCTGCGCCAGTTCTTTCCTCAGGAATGAAGACGTCATCCGTTTTGACCATGATAAGAAGACCTATGCCATCTATCGCATCTCCGATGGCACCCTGTACGCGACGGATGGCATGTGCACGCACGCGAATAGTCACTTAGCCGACGGATTTGTTACCGGCAATCTGATCGAATGCGCCAAGCATAATGGGCGCTTCAATGTCATTGACGGATCACCGCAACGCGCGCCCGTCTGTGTCGCTCTGAAAACCTACACAGTGAACGAGCACGATGACAAGATTTTTCTGAATGTAGCGTCGGCCGCAGGTTGCGGACTAACCCAGCCGACGACGACGTATAAGTTCCGCGTGGTCAGCAATGAGAATGTGGCTACCTTTATTAAGGAACTGGTGCTGGAACCCGAGCCTGGCTCGCCCGTCCTCGACTATCAACCTGGCGATTACATCCAAGTCGATGTGCCCGCCTATGGGGAGTTAGCGCTCCACAAAATTCCAGTTACAGCGCCATTTGCTGAAGTGTGGAAGGCGCAGCGGGTCTTCGAATTTCGTGCGTCGAATGACATTCCCGTGCGCCGCAATTATTCC
Organism: Acidobacteriota bacterium; assembly: GCA_040389265.1. Taxonomy (GTDB): domain Bacteria; phylum Acidobacteriota; class Terriglobia; order Terriglobales; family Acidobacteriaceae; genus JAKAAZ01. The sequence continues at coordinate 4,336 of JAZKAG010000143.1, read as the reverse complement.
ATGGCATCCAACGCCGCCGTCGAAAAGCAGCTTCGCTTTAATGTACGAATCGCGACTCCACCCCGTGGACAGGACTGCCCTGCCGGTGCGGGTTCCACCTACGTTCATTGTCTGAAGCCGGGAGATACCGTCACCGCCATCGGCCCGTTTGGCGATTTCCATATCAAGCACACGGATCGAGAAATGGTGTATCTCGGCGGCGGAGCTGGGATGGCGCCGCTGCGGGCGCATCTGTCCTACCTGTTCGAGACCCTGCAAACGGGTCGTCGCGTCAGCTTCTGGTATGGGGCGCGCTCGCTCCAGGAAAGCTTTTATCGCAATTACTTCGACGACCTGGCGAGAAGATTCCCTAACTTCACCTTTCATCTCGCGCTTTCTGAACCCCAGCCGCAGGACAATTGGAGCTCGCATACCGGCTTTATCCACGACGTGCTGCAGTCGCAGCATCTCGCCAATCATCCAGACCCAACTGCCATCGAGTATTACCTGTGTGGTCCCCCTGCCATGGTGCACGCCGCGACAACCATGCTCGAGAAGTTGGGCGTCCCCAAAAACCAGATTGCTTTCGACGAATTCTAATCGCTCGCCAGGGATTGCTTCCTCCGCGCGGAACGGTGAGCAATGGAAACTGCACCAATGAGATTCAACCTGCCCATCGGGATCTTCCCGCTGCTTGCGATTGCTTTGGTTGGCGGCATCATGACCGCGGGGGCAGCCACCGGGAAGACTACCCCCCTCCCTGGCCTACTTGGCCGGGGTAATTACAATATTGCGGAAGTACACGTGCCCCTTCTCGCTCCCCTGCAGATAGATCGGCCCCGGCGCAGCTTCATCACTGTTCACAGCCCCGCCAGTAATCCCCGGGATCTCCTTGTCATCGATGACTGTCGTTCCATTCTGGACGACAGTGACGTGACGACCGACTAGCGTGATGTCATAGGTCTGCCACTTATCGGTGGTTCTGGGCAGTTCAGGATGAGGCGTTAAGAAACCATAGACACCGCCGGTATGATGGCTCGGCGGCTCCCCTGCGGATTCGTTCTCAATTTGCAGTTCATATCGACCACGCAGATACACGCCGCTATTCGCTTCCGGGCCAATCTTGAACTCAAGATGCAATTTAAAGTCGCCAAATTTGCGATCGGTGGCCAACTCCGGCCCATGTCCCGGGCTGACAAGATTTCCATCAGCCACGCTCCAATGACCACTCACCGGGAAATATCCGGCCGTATACACGTGCCAGCCATCCAGATTTTTTCCGTTGAATAGCTTAATCGGTGTTCCCCACACAGGAGGCGCCGAACGATGCAGCGCGGGAGCGCGAACGCCCGTCCACGTCCAGGGAGATCCGTGCGGCCCAGTGGCGGTACCTGCCAGTTTGCCGTGTTCAAGCTTCCCTTTGAAAGCCAGGTTGGTGTCGCAATCCCCTTCCTTTGGAGAATCAAATGTCAGCACCCCGGCCGTCAGGTTTACCGTAGGAACCGGGCAAACACCTCCCCAGCGCCCAACAATGAGTCCTTTCAACTCGCCATTCGACTGCGAAAGCTCCAGCCAGGCCGGGGCTTCCCCCTTCGGCGTCTTTAATGTGATATCCCATCGGCCGAGGTACGGCTTCACGCTGGACGAATTCGCAGAAAAAGCCGCCGCATTGGCGCGCACCGGTTGCGCAATCATGCACCCGCAAATAGCAGATGCGACGGATAGGATGCCTCCCAGCATTTTTGTTTTTTTCATTGCAACAAGCCCCCTGAATAAATTCACGTTGTCGCGGCCGGCCCCTTGCGAAGCCGGCAATGCGGTTTAGACATTTGTCGAAGTTCGAGTCCTAGCTCTTTACGGTGCGGGAATCGGCATCCCAGAAGACCTGGCGCTTGCTGAAGTAGGACTGGTTCGCCATGTGACAGGCAATGGCGGCATGATTGCCAAAGACGCCGTCCTCGACCACCGGCTTGCGGCTCCGAACCGACTCAAAGAACGCCCACAGATGCGGCTTGTAGTCATCCCAATCGTCACCGGAATAGATGGTCTCCGCCGTCAACGGTTCGTGACCGATGGGCACGTGATGCTTCGCGTACCAATCACTCACATATTCTTCCCGCATCTTTGTGGGGAAGCTCATATCGTAATAGCTGGGCGAGGTGTCTTTCCCGGATTGCGACGAATAGTGAATTCCAAATTCCGTTGCATCGATGACTCCGTGCGGACCCATGAATCGAGCCGTCTCCGGCGTTTCAGTGCTGAGACCCAGGCGAACATACACAGGAATGCCGTGATAGTCGAATAACACGGTTTGTAAGTCAGGCATCTGCCGGCCATCCTTCCAGCGGAAGATGCCCCCCAGAGACAGTGCCGAACGAGGCGCTTCATTCCAGCCCAGCGTGGCTTGCATTCCGCTCAGTAAGTGCACCATCAGGTCTCCAGCCACTCCGGTGCCATAATCACCCCAGCACCGCCAGCGTGCGAATCGATCCGGATTGAAAGGAATCTTCGGAGTGTCTTTCAGCCACGTGTCCCAGGCAAGGTTTTCCGGTGACAGGTCAAGCGGCGGCGGATATTCCCACGCGCCCGTCGGATTGTTGCGCCCCAGCGTCAGCTCAATCATGTTGACTTCGCCAATGGCGCCGGTCGAGTACATCTCCTTGGCCTTGGCGACCAATGCAGAACTCACGCGCTGCGAACCAATCTCCAGAATCCGATTGTTTTTCTTGGCAGCTTCGATCATCGCAAAGCCTTCCGGCACTGTATGCGACATCGGCTTTTCGCAGTAAACATCCTTGCCGGCCTCGCAGGAATCCACAACCACCTGCTTATGCCAAAAATCCGGGACCGCGGCAATAATGCAGTCGACATCCTTGCGATCCAGTAACTCGCGATAATCGCGCGTAGTTTGCAGGTTGGCATTGCCGGTAATCTCTTTCGCCAGCGTGTGTCGCCCGTCGTACAGATCCGCCGCGCCCACGCACTCAACGCCCGGCAATGCAATAGCATTCGACAAGAGCGACGAGCCTTCCATTCCTACACCAATGATGGCGAATCGCAGGCGGTCATTGGCTCCTACTGGCTTACCAGGTGACGACTGCGTCTTGGGTTCCAGGGCAATCGCCTTGGTGTTGGCGGCAAACAACCCTCCGGCAGCAATAGCGCTGGTCTGCAAAAATTTGCGGCGCGAAAAATCACGACTCATCTTGATTTCCTCCAAATCAATCAAATCTCTGTATCCACGATACCCCCTCGCGAAGCCGATGGTCACCGTGTCCGGCATCGAACTAAAAATTGAAGGCCCTCCATCGACCTACATGGAGAGCCTTCGCTTAACCGATCGAGCAACCTTAGTAGTACAGTTTCAGAGCGAACTGCAGCAGTCTTGGATTGTTGCGTAGCCCGGTGATTGCGCTAAATCCGTTGGGATTTCCCGGGCCTGTGCTGGTGAACCCGCCCGTGTTACCCGGCTGACCGAACTGCGGTGTATTGGTCAAATTGAATGCTTCCCCGCGGAACTCTAGACGCCCAACTTTAGGAATTCCGAATGACTTGAACAGAGAGAAATCAAGATTGTTGAGATGTGGACCGCGCGCCACCATGGGAGTTCCTCCCAGCGGCGAGTAGTCTGACTGTCCAATGACGGTCGCTTGGGGAGGATTGGCCAGCGCGGCTGGATTCAACCATTCTGACTGCTTCTTCCCGCCTGCGTATAGGTCCTGGCCCGGAACAATGTTGGCCACGCAGCCGAAGTCGGCTGTCGTTGCCTGCGCGCAATTGATCGGAAACGGCTCGCCACCCTGGAAGGTATAGATATAGTTCGCCGACCAACCGCCAATGATAGCGTCAACCCCTCGATTAACATTCTTCAGATACATCCCGCCACGGCCGATCGGCAGCGAATATTCCCCCGCGATGTGGACAACATGGGTAGAGTCGGTGTCACACAGCGTGTAATCACCCTCGTCTCCGAACCCGGGCAGCCACAGCGCGCGATAGCTCTGGAACGTC
>JAZKAG010000143.1:0-336 GCA_040389265.1 Acidobacteriota bacterium | reverse complement strand
ATGCGTGGTCAGTCATGCACTTACTGTAGGTATAGTTGGCCTGTAAATTCAGGCCAAAGGTGGTCTGATGCTGATAGGTCATCTGCATCGAGTTGTAACTACTCTTACCCGTCGTAATTTCATAGAACGAGTTGGGAGCGAACGACGGAAACGGAATGTGATCGTAAATATTCGTTCCCACCGGCAGAATTTCGCTGGGAGCGTTGTGGGTGGCAAAGCTGTCCAGATGACGGCCGACAACTCCCACATACCCGACGTCAATGGAATCATTGCGCGTGAACTGGTATTGCGTCGTCAGGTTAAAGGTCTCGGTGTACGGCGTCTGGAAATCATATT
>JAZKAG010000142.1:9107-29574 GCA_040389265.1 Acidobacteriota bacterium | reverse complement strand
AGGCCGGTGGGACGGGTGAAGCGCCGGGTAAGGGCGCGCCGTCGCCGATGACCGCCGCACAGGTGAAGGCCGCGGACGACAAGCCCGAGAAAAAAGCCCCGCCGCCGACCCCGAAGACGACCGAAAAGCCGTCGCAGACCGGCGCGGGCGAAAAGGTGAACCTGAAGGCCGCGAAGGCGGTCAATTTATCGCTGGTCTTATAGCTGGTCTGGCCGTAAAAATAATCCTGATTCGTCAATGCGCCATTGGTTCCGGGATAGGTCTGGTTTGCGCACGAATAAAATGCCTGCCCGCTGGCGCTGGTGCCATTGGCGCCGACAATCGTCACCTGCTTGCCTAAATATTCCGGTTGGCCAGGATTTCCAAGATCGTCATAGCAATTGAAGTTGTTGGGATTGTCGGTCAAGATTCCAACCGGTCCCGGATCCGTATTCAGAAAGCGCAGGCGCACCAAGCCATATTGCGCTGTCATGTCCAGCTTGTCGCTGGGGCGATCTTCAATCGTGGCGCTCCCATAAAGATCATGCTCCTTCAAATACTGCACGTCCGGAATGCCGTAGAACAGAATCGCGTTGGGCTCCCCTGTTGCCCCCACGATGCGATGGGCTGTGGCCCGTACCTGGACATGCGGAGTCAGCGCGTATCCAAGATTGCCGACGGAAGACACATCATGGAACGTGCTGTTCGGATAGCTGTTCGAGGTATCAATCCTGGCAAAGTCTCCAAAATAATCGAAGGCATTGTGCACGCCGCCCAACGAGGCTTCCTGATGATAGGTTCCAAAATTGCCGGCATCGATAGCGTATTGCAGCAAGGGTTTCGATGTAGTTCCGCGCGTGGTCGTCAATGCGATGACGCCCGACGATGCATTGGCGCCGTAGAGTGCGCTATCCGGACCACGATAAACTTCCGCCTGGTTGATGCCGTTGGACGCCAGGTAGGCAAAGTTCACGCCGCCGCCGATGTCGTTGATGGGGATTCCATCCAGCAGCACATCTGTAGCGTTCGAGTTGCCGCCCATGGTGAACAACGAGGTTGCGGCGCCGCGCTGTCCGCTGGTGGTGAATTGCAGCCCACTCACCAGCCTCAGCGTGTCTTGCATGCTGGTCGTGTACGGATACAAAGACTGATCGATTACTGTCGTCGAAGCGCCGGATTGCGTCTCGGGAGTGGGAATACCGTTCGCGGTTACGGTGACCTGCTGCTCCAGTTTGCCAAACTGCATGGCAACATCTGCATACGTGGTCCTGTTCATCCCAACATAGATATCGTGGCTCTGGGTAGCGTTGTAGCCGTTGGCGATGACCCGAACATGATAGCGTCCCGGTTGGTAGACATAGACGATATATCGGCCGCGGCCGTCGGTACGCCCGTGAGACTGAAGCATCACGCCCGTCGGCGTCATAATGTCGACGCGTGCGTTATAGACGGGTACCCCCAGCGGATCTGTAACCACGCCGGTCACCGTTCCCGCGATCGTTCTTTGCTGAACCGGCGCAGCGGTCGCAGTCTCCAACGCGATGAGTGAAGAGAAAAAGCAAGTCACCAGCACAAAAGCCAGTGACGGACGCGAAAAAATACGCCTGCGCCGAAAAACATCGAAAAAGAATCGTAAGCCGGTCATTCAATATCCCCTCGGATGGTTGCATGAAGCCGGTCTCCTGACTCACGCTTCTTCAAGCTGGGGCACCTTCCCAGACGTTGCCGTCCAGTGGTTGCCCGCCATGGCGGGCCTTGCCCTGCTCTCGCGCTTACAGTTACGGGGTAGTGGCGGAGTTGCACCGCGCTTCCCGACACTTCATGGACGGTAAAGACAATACGCCAGCCGCAATAGCATGCAGCTCAGCGCCGGACATCGCGCACTCCTTCGCGACCGAAGCAAACGCGCAGCGAAACTCTGTGACCACACACAAAACCGGGAATGCGTCGACCAGCCCAGGTTTGGCTGGAGCGCGCTCCCTTCGGTCTTCCCATCGAGACCGAAAGACAGCTGAGACATGACCCTGGCCGGTCTCCTGACTTGCGCTTCGAATGAGCTTGGCGCACCTTCCCAGACGTTTCCATCCAGTGGCTGCCCGGCAATGCGGGCCCTGCCTTGCTCTCCGCGCTTACAGTTACGGGGTAGTGGCGGAGTTGCACCGCGCTTCCCGAACACCAAGGGCTGAGCGCTTCCCAACATTGCTGCCGGGGAACGGCTCTATTGAGATATATATCGGGATCAAATCTCCGCGTCAAACATCCGCCCAAAAAACAGTAGGGTGGGCAGACAAACAAAACCGGCCACGCAAGAATTGCGCAGCCGGCTCAGAGCATCGCCGAAAGTTGGCGTCTTCTCGCTCGCTTATTTCTTCACGTGATTTGCGACGATCATGTTTTGCACTTTATCGTAAACATTCCGCGGCAAAATTCCCCTGCTGACAAGCTGATTTTTGGAGTTGTAGGGACGGCCTTGGACGATTCTCCTGGCGTAGGTATCTCCGATGCCGGGAAGTGTTCTGAGTTGGTCGACGGAAGCGGTGTTGATGTCCATCGAGCCCATTGTGGCCGACCGCGACATCGATGGATTGTTTCTGGTCGCGGTTTGAGAGGCCGCCCAGCTTGCCGGCAGCGCGGTCAACATAATCGCTAACCACACGCCGCACAATATTCGATTAAGCCGATTGCCTGGATTCATTGTTGTTCCTCCGTGCATGCCTCGAGTGGCTGCTACGTGCCAACAGTAGTCAATCGTTCCAGCCGGAGTCAATCAAAACCTTTAATATCGACAGAAAACCGGCAATTCTCGTCAGCGTCACAGTGGATGTTCATATCCCGCATCGGTGCGATATCGCCGACCGGATGCAGGTCACGCCGTAGGCCTTTCGATAGCCGCAGCCATAGCGGCTGGATTTCGCCGGACGAATCGATCACTCTCGCAGCACCAGAGAGGCGAACTCCCTGGCGCCTTGAGAGGTTGACATGATGAAGTTACAGCAATTTGATTGAAGTGACTTTGATTGTGTCGCCCTGAACTTCTCCCTTCACATTCACGCGAAGGTGATCTTTCTGGCTCGAGGCTTTGAGAGCTTCTACGATTTTTTCGTTTCCCGCGGCATCGAATTTCAGGAACTGCTGGTTCTTGGTGACGATGCCAAAGCCGCTCGCCGCGCATTTCAACGCGCAGTCGCGGGTATGCGAGTCAGGTGCGGCCGCCACCTTCTTGGAACAGTTGACGTCAACTACCGGTACATCGTGGAAGCTTGCGGCGGATGCGATTGCAGGCAATGCAAATATGCCCAGCAACATAAGCAGTGAAGTAAGTTTTCTCATGAATATCCTCCGATTAGGGTTAGTTTGTGTTGTGTTAGCGGGTTGCTGCAATCTCTGACCCGGACCCAGCATCACGCACCGGCCTGGCTACCGTTTGCTGTTCCCGTACTGCCGTCAGTTGCGCCAGAACAAACGCACCGATGGCAATCTCTACATCTCGCATGGCCAGGTCGTAGAACATGCCTGTGGTGATCAAATTCAAGGCGATGCCAAGCAGCCAGAACATGACGATATAACTCCCAACCTTTGTCCAACGGCTCAAGACAATCAGCCCGGCGATGATTTCTACCGCTCCGACCAGGTGCATGAAGGTTCCCGCGCTGACGGGCACCACCTTGGTTGCCAGGGGACTCAGATACATTCCCCAATCGGTGAGCTTGTTAAAGTATTTGTCGATGCCCGTGATAATCGGCCCAACTCCCAGACCAATTCTCAACGCCCACCAGCCGACGTTCAGGCGATCCTCAGAACGTGTCATTGTCGTTTGCCCTCTACCTGCAAGAGCGGTGAGCGAGCAATTGGTTACAAGACATTTCAAGATTGGATCGAAGAATCGCCTGGCAACGGCTGATTTCAGTTTTCGTCGAGCCGCTTCTGGCGCAAACTTGGGTGCGTTTATGCAAGATCGTCCCGGCGACAAATTCAGTTTGTAACCTTTTTCGCAGGCGTGACTCTATAGTGATAGAGCCATGTATACCCTCGGAACTCTGGAACTATCCGCTTCTGAAAATCCGACCGATCAGGAAGTGATCGAACGGGTACAAGCAGGCGACACGGCGCTGTACGAGATCATTATGCGGCGCTACAATCAGCGGCTTTATCGTGTCGCGCGCGCGATTCTGCGCGATGATGCTGAGACAGAGGATGTAATCCAGGATGCCTACGTCCGTGCGTATCAACACCTGGGTCAGTTCTCAGGGGATGCGCCCTTCGCAAGCTGGCTGACGAGTATTGCGGTTCACGAGGCCCTGCGACGATTACGACTACGCAAGCGAAATCAACAGCTGGATGATCCCGAGAATGACGAAGAGGGTTTTATGAGTGTTGTCGAGACGTCCCTCGATCCGGAACAAAGAGCGTCGGTCGGTGAACTGGGTCAGCTTCTGGAGGAGGCAGTCCTGGATCTTCCCGATCAGTTTCGAACCGTGATTATGATGCGAGACATTGAAGAGTTAAGCACCGCTGAGACCGCGGCCGTGCTCGACCTGACTGAGCAGAACGTAAAGGTTCGTCTGCATCGTGGACGTGCGATGATGCGCGACCGGCTGTTTGCCCGCGTCGGGTCTGGCGGGAAAAATGCGTTCCCATTTATGGGCAACCGCTGTGATCGAGTCGTCCTCGGAGTTTTTGCGCGACTCAGAAAATTGCAAGCCGGCGATTCAACGCATACAAATAGCTTTCCTTGCAGGTAGGTCCTGCCTCAAATAAATTCGTCGGAACAGTCCTCCTACTTCATGCCACTTCGCTTGACATGCCAGCGCATTCTTTCTTATCCTTAACCCATGCAGATCAGTACGCTCCATCGCCACCATCATCATCACCATCATTCCCACGTGGCGAACGTGTCAGCGGAGCATTCTGAGCAGGTTTCATAAGATTCTAATCAAGTTCAGAAAGTTTACCGGCCCGCTGATGCAAACCGCATCCGCGGGTTTTTCGTTTTCGCTCACCTGATTTTGCAACGGAGAAGGACGCCTTACAATGAGCACTCAAACAAGTTCGAACCCCACGATCGACTTCACCAAACTCGACGGTCTAGTCTGCGGCGTAGTGCAGGATGCCGGCAGCGGCCAGGTATTGATGGTCGGCTTCCTGAATGAGGAAAGCTATCAGAAAACGCTGGAGAGCGGCTTTGTCACCTTCTGGAGTCGCACCCGCCGCAAGCTGTGGATGAAGGGCGAAAGCAGCGGCAACCGGCTACGCATTGTCGAATCGGCAACCGATTGCGATAATGACACGCTTCTATTCCGCGTGGTTGTTGAGGGCGACGGATTGGTCTGCCACGAGGGAACCGTCAGCTGCTTTACCAAGCCGCTTGCCACCTCCACTCCATCCAGCACCACCAAAGAAAGTGAGACAACAGCATGAGCCAGAAACTGCGGCTTGGAATTCCAAAGGGCAGTCTGCAGGACGCGACCATCGCGCTGTTTGAGCGCGCCGGCTGGCGCATCTTTGCGAATGGGCGTTCCTATTTTCCCGGCATCGACGATCCGGAAATCGAGTGCATGCTGATTCGCGCCCAGGAAATGGCTCGCTACGTAAATCATGGCGCGCTCGACGCGGGCCTCACCGGCAGCGACTGGGTTGCGGAAAGTGGGCTGACTGTGGCGTCGATCGCCAGCCTCACCTATTCCAAGCAAAGCCGGCAGAAGGTTCGCTGGGTCCTCGCTGTTCCCGAGGATTCTCCCTATCAGCGCGCCGAGGATCTGGCCAACAAGATCATCGCCACCGAGCTTGTCGAAGCCACCAAAAAATATTTCGCCGGCAAAAATGTTCCTGTTCAGGTGGATTTCAGCTGGGGCGCCACGGAGGTGAAGCCTCCCGTGCTGGCCGATGCCATCGTGGAAGTCACCGAGACCGGGAGTTCCTTGCGGGCGAATCGTCTTCGCATTCTGGAGACCGTGCTGGAAAGTGAAACCCAGTTGATTGCGAATACGACGGCTTACAAAGATCCCTGGAAAAAAGACAAACTCGACAAGATTGCGCTCATGTTGCAGGGTGCAATTGCTGCCCAGGGTCAGGTGGGATTAATGATGAACGTGCGTGCCAGCGGCCTGCCTGCCGTGCTGGGCGTGTTGCCTGCGTTGAATTCTCCCACCGTATCGACGTTGAGCGATTCCGAGTGGGCCGCGGTCAATACCATACTGGAAGAACGCACCGTGCGCGACGTGATTCCGCGGCTCAAGGCAGCCGGCGCAACCGGAATTGTGGAATATCCGCTGAACAAAATTGTCTTCTAGGGAGCGCCCTCGCCAGCGATGAAACTGATACGCACCTACGGAAAGAACGCCGCACAGGCGGAAGTTTTGCTGCGACAAATTGAAGAACGATCCGGCGTAGCGACCGGTCGATTGGAACCTGCAGTGAAGCGCATCCTGGCGGACGTTCGGCGCAAGGGAGACGCAGCGCTGCGTCGCTATGCGGAAAAGCTCGACGGTCTCGCTCACTCGGCAGACATTCGCGTGACTCAGCAGGAGATGGAAGCTGCATGGGACCAAACTCCCAAGGATCTACGCAAATCCATGCAGACGGCCGCCACAAATATCCGGCGTTTTGCGCGCTGGCAAATGCCAAAAGACTGGAACCGCAAATTGCCCGGGGTTCAACTTGGCCAGCGCGCTCTGCCGCTCGACTCCGTCGGCTGCTACGTTCCCGGCGGTCGCTATCCCCTGCCCTCAACATTGCTGATGACGACGATTCCGGCGCAGGTCGCCGGAGTCAAGCGCATTGTTGTCGTCTCTCCTCGGCCGGCACGCGAAACGCTGGCGGCGGCTCACCTTGCCGGCGTTCAGGAGATGTACCGCATCGGCGGCGCGCAAGCCATTGCAGCCCTCGCCTATGGTACGGTCAGCCTGCCGCGCGTGGATAAGATTGTCGGACCTGGAAATCTCTACGTAACCACGGCGAAAAAACTGGTCGCGTTTGAATGCGGCATCGATATGCTGGCCGGTCCCACGGAAATCGTTGTGGCCAGCAAAAATGGAAATCCGAGCTGGATCGCCGCCGACATTGTTGCCCAGGCCGAGCATGATCCTGAAGCGTTGGCGATCCTGGTGACCAGCAACCCTGAATTAGCGAAAGAAACGGCAAAGCAAATTCAGATTCAAGCGTTGCACAACAAGATCGCCGGCGATGCGATCGCAAAAAATGGCTTCATCTTCCTGACGAAAACCGAAAATGAAACAGGGACTGTGACAAATAGGTTGGCATCGGAACACCTCACCGTCGATAATCAGCGCGATTTAGGCTGGGTGCGCCATGCGGGATCGATCTTCATTGGCGCGAATACTCCCCAGAGCATGGGCGACTATGTTTCTGGTCCCAATCATGTTCTTCCTACCGGGCGGCTGGCGCGTGTCCGCGGTGGGTTGAGTGTGTACGATTTCCTTCGCCTGGTAACGACGCAGGAATATACAGCCGCGGGGCTGGCAGCACATGGCTCCCACGCCGAGCGGCTGGCTACGGCCGAAGGCTTGCTTGGACACGCGGCCTCCGTTTCCATTCGCAATACCGATCACGGGTGTGGGAGGAGGCTGCGATGAGCAACGATCCGGCAGCGGCCATTCTGCAGAAACTTCGTCCTCGCGACGCGGTCTCACGCATGCACGAATATCATCCGCCCCTGGCAGGGCGCGATGGCTTGCGCCTCGACTTCAACGAGAATACCTTTGCTCCTTCGCCACGCGTGCAGGCAGCGTTGCAGCGGATTGCCGCAGAAACATTGACCAAATATCCGGAACGGCATCACGTCGAGCAGGTTGTCGCGAAACACTTCAGCCTGGCGGAAGACGCTGTCCTGCTGACCAACGGCGTGGATGAAGCGATCCACCTGCTGTGCGAAACCTACCTCGAGCCCGAGGATGAAGTGGTCATCGTGACCCCCACCTTTTCCATGTATGCCTTGTACGCGGAAGCCACCGGGGCGCGCATTCGTGAGGTTCAGGCCGACAGCAGTCTGCAGTTTCCGTACCAAAGGGTAAGAGAGGCAATCGGGCCATCCACGCGGATCATCATGGTCGCATCGCCCAATAATCCAACCGGCGCGGTGGTGGATCCATCGTTCTTGCTCGAACTGGCTTCGGCGGCTCCGCAGGCTGCCCTGCTGGTGGATGAAGCGTACTACCATTTCCATGGCGAAACCGTGTTAACTGCAACCGCCACTGTGACAAATATCTTTGTCGCCCGAACATTCTCTAAAGCGTACGGTCTCGCCGGTCTGCGAATTGGACTCCTTGTCGGACATCCCGATCCCATGCGATTTGTGCGCAAGGTCAGTTCGCCATACAACGTCAACTCCATCGCGCTTGAATGTCTGCCGGAAGCATTGGCCGACCAGAATTATATTGACTGGTACTCCGACCAGGTATTGCAAAGCCGCATCAACGCCGTGAACGAATTGACCCGGTTGAAAGTTCCCTATTGGCCAAGTCATGCCAACTTTATCCTGATGAATATCGGCAGCAAGCATAAGGGGTTCGTCGCGGCAATGCGACGCCAGGGCGTGTTAGTTCGAGATCGCAGCAACGACCCCGGGTGCGATGGCTGCGTCCGTATCACTTTAGGAACGATCGAACAGACGGCTGTGGGATTGGCGGCATTGCAGACCGCTTTGAAGGAGATTCAATGGCAACCCGAAAGCTAGCCGGCCGCAGTGCAGCACTGCAACGGCATACAACAGAGACGCAGATTGACCTGAAGCTTTCAGTTGACGGCCAGGGTCGCTACAACATTGCCACAGGAATCCGCTTCCTCGATCACATGCTGGAGTTGTTTGCGCGTCATGGCGGATTCGATCTGGACCTGATCTGTAAAGGTGATCTGGACGTAGATCAGCACCACACGGTGGAAGACATTGGCATCGCTCTCGGAGAGGCATTTTCGCAAGCGCTCGGCGACAAAAAAGGCATTCTTCGTGCCGGCTATTTTCTGATGCCGGTGGAATCGAATTCGAACCATTTCGACACGTGCCTCTTACGTGATCGACACCAAGGTTCGCATGCGAATCGTCGGAGACTTGCAGACCGAATTGCTGCCAGACTTTTTTGAAGGTTTCGCACGTGGCATTCGCGCCAATGTTCATCTCAAAGTTCTCTACGGGCGCTCCAATCATCACAAGATTGAGGCGCTGTTTAAGGCGTTCGCGCGTGCGCTGCGTTTCGCCTGCTCACGCGACCTGCGGATGAAGTCCATGCTGCCCAGCACGAAAGGACTGCTGTAGTGGAGTATTTGGCATGAGTGCCGGAAAGACCGTCGTCATCGATTACCAGACCGGGAATCTGAATTCCGCCTGCAAATCTCTGCGAGCCGTCGGGGCCGACGTGCTGGTGACCCAGCGACCTGAAGACTTGAAGCACGCCGCTCGAATCGTGTTACCTGGGGTGGGACATTTCGCGTCGACAGATCGACTGATGACCAGCGGAATAGGGGACGCCTTACGCGAGCGAGTCTCCCATGGCGTTCCTTTTCTTGGCATCTGCGTCGGCTTGCAGTGGCTGTTTGCGGGCAGCACCGAGGCTCTGGATACCCACGGCCTGGCGGTCTTCCCTGAACTTTGCGAGCACTTTCCTGCAGGCATCAAATCGCCGCACGTCGGCTGGAACTCCCTTGACCTCGTGCGCGATTCCCGACTCTTGCACAAACTGCCCACAGCTCCCTACGTTTACTTCACTCATTCCTATCGCGCACCGGTCACAGATGCAACCGTAGCTGTTACAAATTACGGCGGCCCATTTTCGGCTGTCATTGAAAGAGACAATTGGATGGCAGTGCAGTTCCATCCCGAGAAGTCCGGCGCTGTCGGATTGCAGATACTGGAAAATTTCATGAAGGTGTCCGGATGCTGACTCGTCGAATTATTGCCTGCCTCGATGTGTCTGCCGGACGCGTGGTGAAAGGTGTGCAGTTCGTTGACCTTGTCGATGCTGGCGATCCCGCGGAGCTATCGATGCGGCACGCTGCCGGCGGAGCGGACGAAATCGTTTTTCTCGACATCACCGCAACTCACGAAAAACGCGCATTGCTTCTCGATGCCGTGCGCCGAGCTGCCGATCGAATCTACATTCCGCTGACCGTGGGTGGAGGCATCCGCTCCCTGGAAGATGCCATGCTCGTCTTCGACGCGGGAGCCGACAAAGTCAGCGTCAACTCCGCCGCCCTGAGCCGGCCGGAACTCATTACGGAAATCGGCTCTCGTTTCGGTGAGCAGGCAGTCGTTGTTGCCATTGATGGACGCAGAAAATCGGGCCGGCCAGAGAGTGCGGAAGTCTATGTCAGCGGCGGTCGCAAAGCGACGGGCTTACGGGTACTCGATTGGGCACAAGAGACAGAAGCACGAGGCGCGGGAGAAATTCTCCTAACCTCTATGGACTCGGACGGGATGCGCAACGGATTTGACTGCGAATTAACTGCCGCTGTCAGCGCAGTGGTTCAGATTCCAGTGATCGCTTCAGGCGGCGCCGGCAACGTGCGGCACTTTGCCGACGTCTTCACTCTTGGCGCCGCTGACGCAGCCCTGGCTGCCAGCATTTTTCATTTTGGAATTTCGGACGCTCGTACTATGAAAGAAGAATTGGTGACGTTCGGACTTCCGATGCGTCTACCTTGCTGATCCATCCCATACACTAGAAGGATGAAAATGGACTTGAGTTCGTCATGCTGATCCCGTCAATCGATTTGATGGGGGGCCGCGTTGTGCAGTTGATCCAAGGAGAAGATCTTGCGCTCGGTTTCGATGATCTGGGATATTGGATCGATCGCTTTTCAGAGTATCCGCTGGTGCAGTTAATTGACCTGGACGCGGCCAAGAGACAGGGCGATAATCGCCGCCTGATTGAATCCATTGTCCGCCGCTTGCCATGCCAGGTGGGCGGAGGCATTCGCACCAGTGCTGAAGCTCAAATTCTTCTGGACATGGGAGCGCAGCGCGTGATCTTCGGCTCTTCCCTGTTCCATGGCCGCGTTGGCTCCGATTCGCTTGAGCCCGCCGTGTCTCCCGCCGTCACTAACCTGGTGCGCACTCAATTTGCCGAAGAACTTGCCTTCTCTCTAGGCGTCGAGCGATTGGTGTTCAGCGTCGACACCAAAGACAGCAAAGTCGCGGTTCGTGGATGGAGGGAGAAGATCGAACTTCGTCCGCAGGATGCGATGCAGCAGCTGGAGCCATTCTGCGGCGCATTTCTCTACACTCATGTGGATACCGAGGGCACCTTGTCTGGCTTTCCCATGGAAGTTGCGCGCAGTCTTCGACGGCAGACAAAACGCCAGCTGATTGTTGCCGGCGGCATTCGCGCACAAAGCGAAATCGACGAACTGGACGCCGAAAATATCGACGCGGTCGCGGGCATGGCGATCTATACCGGACTCATGAAGGCTTGAGCGACATAAGGAAAGCGTCGCTCGCCTCACAAGCGCGACCGTTAGGAGATCGGAACATCTCCGGTGGGCTCATTCGGCGGTAGCGTCCATGCCTCAGCCGGTGCAATAGGCACGGCAGGCGGCGGCGGCGTTACCACTCCAAACCCTTCCTTACGCACGCGCAAATCGTAGTAGCAAAGCGCCGTCGCGATACCCATAATGGCGACGATGAATGCACCCGTCAGAATCCTGAATCCGGCCAGCAGCAAGGCGAACACTCCAAAGGCTGCCACATGCTGATGCACCGCCCCATGTCGAAGAATAAGTTGGAATGGAACGGTCACCGCAGCAATTGCCAGATCGGCCACGACAATCATCAGGAACAGCGCGTACAGCCGGCCGCGGCTTCCCTGGCTCAGGTGAATCGACCGGCGGATTGATTCCGTCACGGAGAGATTCTCCGAAAGTGCCGCTGGGATCGAAAGAGAATACCGGGAGCAAAGCCACAGCCAAAATATCAGGTAGGCAATCGCGCCTGCGATTACAAGCAATACCAGAAACGCGATCGCGCCAAAACCGGGAAGATGACCCCTGCTAAATTGGTTTGCTGTCACAATGTGCATTAACCCGCCAATTGCACCAATGATGCCGGCCAATATCCCAAACGCGATAATAAACAGCAACACGTAGCCGATAACTCGAAGCAAGATCAGCAGCGAAATTCCGATGAGCCGGCCCGCTTGATCGGCTGCCAATTTACACGCGTCCCCAATGGTGATTGGCGAGCTGGTCAGTTTCGCCCCGGTAGCAATAAATAGCGCGCCCTGAATAATTTGGATCAGGATAAAAAGCAATACCGCACCGACGAACACGATGGGCATCATAAAAAGGATCCGGCCCAGGGACGCTGATCCCATCTGGGGGCGGCCAATCAAGAATGCGTTGGCCCCGAAAATCCCGCCGGTGATTCCACCCACGACAATTTCAACTCCAATCAGGATCAGAACAATCCCAAAAAATAACTTGAAATTCTCGCGTAGAAGCTTGAAAGTTCGCTCCAACATCTGCCCAGCCGTAATGGGGCCGTAGACGTTGGCTAAGGGCGGATTGGGAAGAATCGCTGGGTCGCTCATGGTTTTGCTCTGTGCGCGCAGCGTAGCACAGCTCAGGCATCCGATCGAAGAAAAAAATCATTTCCCAAGTGGGCGCTGGCTGCCTGCTTTTTTAGTGTGCGGTCACTGGCAAGGCCTTCATCAGGTCGCTCAGCGTATAAATCTCGATGGCTCCGTCATGCAAGACGGCCATCCGCGTGCCATCTGGAGAAAAGTCGACGTTTTGTCCGCCTGTATAGGCCGGGAGAGTCTGAAAGGTAGCTATCTGTACTCCCGAGTGCGTGTCATAGATGTCGATGTCTTCTCCACCCACATCCTCCTTGGTCAACGGGTCCAGCGCAGCTCGAGGATGTTTCAGCCGCAGCGATTCAATGGCAAAGTGAGAACTGTTCGGAATAGGAATGAGCCTCGGATAGAACTGGTCCGGGGCAAAAGGAATCTGCCACAGCAAGGAGCCATGAAGGTCATATCCCTCGAACGCTTTCTTGTCGCCTTTCGAACAGGTTCTCGCCATAAAGAGTGTGTCGGAGATTGCCTCAACCAGCGGCGGGCATAAGGAATGAATGGAAGCAACCTGACGCTCATTGCCCTGGAAAACTCGCAAGTTTACAACCCACTGATCGTTGGGCGCTGTCAATACTTCAATCAGTCCGTTTGCGATCAGCGGAATCGCACTGGGCAATTCAATCTGGGCACGGCCGATCATTCGCAAGGGATTTAAATGGATAAAGCTGACGGTGGTTCGCTCGGCTCCGATCCCCGATGCCAGCACGGATGGAATGGAGCCGCTATCTTTGTCGTTCGGGTTCGGCTTCACCCTTTCCTGAACCACAACGATGGAGCGGTCGGGCGAAAAGCTTACGTCTTCCACCTTGCCGACAGCCTGGATCAACACCTGCGGGTCCAGATCCGCGCCAATGCTTTCCAGTCGATTGCATCGGCGCAGCAACAGCTTTCCATCGCCTATGCCCCACAGGAAATCCATGAAGTCGTACAGTTTCCAGTCCACCTGCTTCAGCACCCGTCCGGAGGGCAATTGGAAAACGTCGGCACGCACCAGGCGCTGAACATCGGAATCCGGGCAATCGTCGTCGCGTTTCAGCAGCCCTGGCGTATTGAATGCGAACAGCAAATGATCGGCATCGATGAAATGCAGTTCTACCATCGCGTAGTAATAAAACGCCGGCAGGTCTCCCGGAGGCATAAATCCCAGAGGAACGACTGGAATCTTCACCTCCGGAATGAGCTGATTCGGCTGCTTGGAGGTCCCCTCTGCCGCCTTTGCAGGCGCGACGCTCTGGGCATACAGTGCCCCGGATAACCAAACCAGCAGCAACAGCGCCTTGGCGCACCGATGGAATCGCCGGAAACAACCCGCGCTAACCCGGATAGCTATTGACTTCACTTGAACGTCAGTTTCTGATGGTAAGGCGCTTATCATCTACAGAAACAAGTTACGCTCTCGGGCGAAAGGAACCAAGAAGCATGGTCATAAAATCGATTCTGAAGTCTGCGCTGGTGCTCGCATTCACCGCGACATTTCCCACATTTTGCCTTCCAGCCAGCGGTCAAAGTTCGAATACCTCTTCCTCAGCGCCGCCCGTAAGCGGGAAAATTTCACCCATCCCCGGCTTCGATGCCTCGGTGATGGATACGAATGCGGACCCATGCGCCAACTTCTATCAGTTCGCCTGCGGCAAGTTTGCCGAAAAATATCCCATTCCTGGCGACCTTCCTCTCTATGATCAATTTGAAAATCTGAATGAATACAATCGCCAGCTGCTGCACGGGATCTTAGAGCACGCGTCGACGCAGAAGTCGGGCCGCTCCCCCGACGAGCAGAAAATTGGCGACTACTACGCCAGTTGCATGGACACAAAAGCCATCGATGCCGATGGCCTCAAGCCGTTGCAGGCAGAACTGGACAGAATCAATGCGCTGAAAGATAAGAAAGAATTGCCCGCGCTGCTCGCGCACTACCAGAAGATCAGCGTCAACGCCTTCTTCAACCTGAGTTCCATGCAGGATTTCAAGGATGCAACCAAGGAGATTGCCGCCGTCGACCAGGGTGGCCTTGGGCTTCCAGAAAAGGATTATTATCTTCGCGACGACGCCAAAAGCGTGCAGCTACGCCAGGAATATCTGCAACACATCACCAACATGCTGCACTTGGATGGCGAGCCGACCGAAAAAGCGTCCTCGGATGCCAAAGCCATCCTTGCTCTGGAAACCTCGATGGCGAAGGCTTCCATGGGGATAACGGAGCGACGCGATCCCTACAAAACCTACCATATTGAAACCGTGGCTACGCTGGCCAGCACCGATCCTGGCCTCGACTGGCAGGCGCTCTTGCGCGAAGCCGGAACGCCGCCGGTTGAAACCCTGAACGTCGCCAATCCCGCATATTTCCAGGCACTCAACGGCATTCTGCAGCAGACCGACATGGCAACCATCCGCAATTACCTGCGGGTTCACCTGCTCGATTCCTTTGCCTCTCGACTGCCGACCGCATTCGACAACGAAAATTTTGATTTCTACGGCCGCAAACTAGTAGGCGTTCCAAAAAAGCCGGTCCGCTGGAAACGCTGCGTGTCGGCCACCGACGCGGCCATGGGCGAAGCGCTTGGCAAGGTTTACGTCGACAAGTATTTTTCCGGTGACAGCAAGCAGCTAACCCTGGCGATGGTGAAGAGCATTGAAGCGGCGATGCATCAGGATCTGACCACACTGGCTTGGATGAGTCCGGAAACCAGAACCAAGGCCATCGAGAAGCTTAACCTGATTACCAATAAAATTGGCTATCCGGACAAGTGGCGTGATTACTCCAAACTGACGATTCGGCCCGACGATGCCCTGGGCAATTCCATGCGAGCCAGGGAATTCGAAGCCGCGCGCCAGTTGAACAAAATCAACAAGCCGGTCGACAAGAATGAATGGGAGATGTCGCCGCCCACCGTGAATGCCTATTACGACGACAGCATGAACAACATCAATTTCCCGGCCGGCATTCTGCAACCTGCTTTCTACGATCGGTCGTGGCCAGAACAGGTGAACTACGGCCATATCGGGTCGGTTGAAGGTCACGAACTCACCCACGGTTTTGACGACGAGGGAGCGAAATTCGACGGCAACGGAAACTTGAAAAACTGGTGGACGCCGGAAGATAAGAAGCAGTTTGAAGCGCGCACCGCCTGCATTAAGAACGAGTACAGCAGCTTCATCGCGGTCGATAATCTGCACGTCAACGGTGCTCTGACCCTGGGCGAAAATAGCGCTGACAACGGAGGCATCCGCCTGGCGTACATGGCCATGGAGGCCTATGCAAGACAGCATCACATGGATCTGACCAAGAAGATGGGTGGTTTCACGCCAGAGCAGCAGTTCTTCATCGGCTACGCGCAGAACTGGTGCACCAATGACCGGCCCGCCTTTATTCGGCTCATCGTGCAGAGCGATCCGCATTCGCCCGACAAGCTACGCGCCAATGGCGTGGTGAGAAACATGCCGGAGTTTGCGCACGCCTTCAGTTGCAAGAAGGGTGCGCCTATGGCTCCCGTCGATCGTTGCCGCGTCTGGTAGTTCAACCTAAACTTTCCCCACGGGTGCGGTCTCAGGACCGCGCCCGCCTTGTTTCCAGATGATCAGACTTGCACCATGAAAAAACTCCAGCCATCGCGTACCCACGCGGCGTTCGGTTACGCTGCCTGCGCCCTGGCGGGTGGGCTATGGGGAACCGGATTTTTCTTCGGAAAAATCGCCATGCGAGAAATGAGTTCGGCGCACATGGTGCTCTACCGTTTCCTTTTCGCATGCGTCGGCCTGAGTCCCATTCTATTGCGCGGCCGCCCGGGATTAGACGCACGCGGTTGGCGCATCCTGTTGATCGCGGCTTTCCTCGGCGTACCAGTGCAGTTCCTGCTGCAATTTGCCGGCCTCGCCCGCACCACCGTCTCCCACGCCGCGTTGGTGGTGGGCACCTTGCCGGTGGTGTTAGCGGTCGGCGCCAGCATTTTTGCGCATGAGCGAATGGACAACGTCGGATGGATGGCGCTGGCCGTTTCCTCGATTGGCGCTGCCTTCATTGCCTTCGGCCATTCCTCACCCTCGGCGCGCGGCGACGCCCCCAGCATGATCGGCGATTTGATGATTGTGGTATCGCTGATGATTTCGCTGGTCTGGATTTTGATGAATCAGCGGCTGCTGCGCGACCATTCGCCATTGATTGTCACGGCCTACGGACTGATGACAGGCACAGTCATGCTCGCGGTGTGGGTATTCTCCGTGGATGGACCACCGCCAATGCACGTCTCATGGCAGGCATGGCTGGCGTTGGCCGCCAGTGGGCTTCTATGCACAGCCAGTACGACTCTGCTGTGGAACTGGGGCTTGACGCGCGTGCCTGCCTCTCGGGCCGGTGTGTTTTTGAATCTTGAGCCGATGATCGGTTCCCTGCTGGGCGTCTCAGTCTTGGGTGACCGGCTGGGACCCGCTGCCTGGCTGGGGGGAGCGATGATTCTGGGCGCAGCCATCACGCTGACGACGCGACGCGGCAGCCATGCGGAAGATGAGCATCTGCTGGCCTGAGTTTGACGAGAGGCGGTAAATCGGTATCGATTGTTACGCGCTGAAAAAGGTTTGGGTCATTCAATCCTTGCCCCCTTCCTCAGATTGTGACGGGCGCACAACAGCCTTATGTTCTCAGCAAGCAGCGAGGTTCCTCCATGCTTGAACGCCAAATCATGATCAAAATGGAGATTGTCCTTAACGCCGCAAAGAACGCATTGTCCCCTGTCACGTTTAAAAACCTCCTGTTTGATCGCAGACGGGATCATTCGAGTGTGATCGATTCCCGCAGCGAGGTCACCAACGCTCCTCACGTTTTCGGGCAGCAAAGAAAGTGAAAATTTAAAGACCGTTCTAGGTCCACTGGCCTGTATCCACGCCTTTTCAAGAGCAAATGTACCGTTGAATACCCAGATGCCCGGTCGTAGCTTCTCGTAAACTCGCACTCTCAAAGGGATAACGCGAGTTCTATTCTCATACTGTTTGGCAGCATCGAAGAATTTCTTATTTCGGGTCGGCGTTCCAAAAGAAGTGAGAAATGGTTGATCAACTGCTTTGGGGTCGGGAATCTCGGCGGACCGTGAAGCATCGTGCCCTTCATAGGTCAAAATATTCGTTGTAGGATCAAGCCGATCCTCATATGGCGCACCAACTCTTCTGCTCATCAAAAATATCGAATCATCGTCCCTGTAATTCATCCCTTGTTGCAAAGAAAGGCCCTCGACTGAGCACATCTCAAGATAGGTCAAGATATCTTGGGGTGAATAATTTGGCATCGGTCGGGTCTCGTTTACCAATCTCTTGGGATTCTATTTCGTCTTCGTCTTTGCCAGGTCGATGACCAGGCGCTCCAGCACCATGGCTTTGTCCGGCGGTGACGAACGAATCTCCACGTCGGCGCGTGCAATCCGCTCCAGCATCTGCATCAAATCTCGACGTGACTTGTAACGCCGCGCCTGGCGAATCAGTTCATCCACAGCGAACGGTGCGACGCGAAAGCCGGGCCATAATGCCTGCCAGATGCCGCGCGAATCGCGCACATTCTTCTCCAGGATTACCAGCATCTGGCGGAAGGTGCGCGCCAGCATGTGCAGATGCCCGATGGCGCCATCTTCGCCGCTCTCGCTGGCATTCAGCAGCCCGCGCAGCAACAGCAATGCCCGAGCCGGATCGTGCGCTGAGATCGCATCCGTCAACTCGTAGAGAGACCGCTGCTTTGCCGAGACAACCATCAGTTCCACATCCGCCAGCATAATTTTCTTTTTCTGATCGACAAATAGCGTCAGCTTTTCCAGCTCGGAAGACAGCCGCATCAGGTCGCCATGCAACGCATCCACCAGTTCCCGCGCCGCATCCGGTTCCATCACCGCACCACGAGATTCCGCTGACGAAATCAGCCATCGCATGGCATCTTCGTCGGACGGTTGGCTCAACTCGATGATGCCGCAATGGTCGCCGAGAGTCTCGCGGATGCGCTCATACCGGTCCTTCTCCTGCATATCCATGCGGCGCACATCGCTGGGAATGTGCAGGTGGTCGGCGACAAACACCAGCAGCGCCTGCGGATTGGGCAGCGTCAGATATTTCTGGATGGCCGCGAATTCATCCTTCTTCGCGCCGCGCTGGTAGAGCAATCGCACATTGCGCACGAAAATAATCTGAAACGGAGCCATCAACGATGGCGTGCTCACCTGGTCGAGCGCATCGAAAACACTCGCCTCGGCCAGGTCCACCTCCGACACGCAGTACTCGCGAAATTGGGGATCGATCAGCGCCTCGATGATGCCGCGACGGGACTGCTGCTGCAGGTACGCCTCATCTCCCAGCAAGACATACCCAGGTCGGCGTGCATCGGTCGCGACTTCCTGCAGCAGGCGCTCCATGGAAAGGAACCCGCCACCCAGCTTCGCATTGGCATCGCTACGCGTCGGCATCGTCAAAAAGACTCCATCAGGTCGCTGACCAGGGATTGCGCAAAATCCCGGGCGATCCGCTGCACCGCCGGCGAATCCTCCTGGATAAAGCTGGAAAGGTCCGCCGTCTCCTGGTATTGCGAATGGAATCGAAAATGGTCGTTGCTGTAGAGAACTTTTCCAGACGCATCTTTCAGCACCGCGCTGGCCGTAATCGTGATCAGGTAGCTGGAGGACTGGCCGGTCTGCGCGTTATAGGTAAGCGGCGTCACCGTCTCCGTCAAGATTGTGCCGCGTAGTGTGGCATCCGCAACGTGCGGGCGATTGCTCTCGGTCACACGGTCCCTAGTCCGGCCGGTCAGCTCACGCACCACGGCATCCGTGAATGCCACCTCGGTGTGGTAGTTCACAACGTTGGTCTGGAAGATGGGAACATCTATGGTACCAATGTCGGGTGGCAGATGGGTCGCCGGACCCGCCCGGTGATAGCCGCATCCGGTCAGTGTTAGCAGCAACGAGGCGGCGAAAATGGCAACTGGACGCATAGGAGCAAAGAAGAACTCTTCTGATTGTACCGGCATCGAAATCCCCGGTTCGGATCGAGCCGCGTGACTGTGCACGAAGCCCAAGCCGAAAAGATTTCCTCAAAATCTTGGATTACCAATCCGGTGTGATTGAGTCCAAGAGCCATGATTATCAGAGATTTACCGCATAGTCCTGCGGGCACCCACAGAAAGCATTGGAGCCTGCTTGCGTTGATCGGGTGTTGCGCCGGGCTCGGCTGCAACAGTTCGACTTCGAATCCCGGCGCATCCCTTCGCACTGTTACCTTTCCCAGTGCATCGACCCAAAAATGGATCAAACAAGCGAACGTTGGCACGTCCACAACTGGAACCGCAGTGAACGACTTCACCACAAACATTTCGATAACCTCTCAAGGTAATACCGTGACCGCTCTTGGTAGGGCCGTCCCAAACCCGCTGCCGCAGAACGGTGCCCCTCCGATTCAAGAGCAAGAGTTTCTAGCCAGCTTCGATTCAAATGGGAGCAACGTGAACTCTATTCCGATCGGGGAAGGTGTGCTGGCTGGAATTACATCCTTGGCGTCAGGTACCCCCGACGGGAATTATGTCGCCGCCGCGAATCCTGAGACTGTGGGAAGTCCGCTCACTCTGCTTCCACTGACCGTTATAAAGTTCACTTCAAGTGGCACCACGTTATGGTCTGTAACCTTGCCTACGACCAGCCAATACGCTCAACTTCAGCCAAACGCGATCGTTTCCGATCAGAGCGGAGATGTCTACGTTTCGGGAGCCACTGGGGGAGCCGCGAACGGCCTTTGGGGAATATTCATCGCAAAGTTTGCTGGCGATTCGGGCACTCTTCTATGGCAGAAGAACTACATCGCCATGGGCAACGGCACTCGGTTGACTAACATGGCGACGGATCCGAACGGAAATCTCTACGTCACTGGTATGGGTAACGGCAGTTTTATCA
>JAZKAG010000142.1:6630-9097 GCA_040389265.1 Acidobacteriota bacterium | reverse complement strand
CCAGTATGCAAATCGGTTTTCTGACGAAGCTGGACGCTAATACCGGCGACACACTGTGGTCGCAGACGGCGCAGTTTGGAATTTCGTATTCCGGCGTTGCAGTAAGTCCCGCCGGGAACGGATACATCATCGGCGCATTCGGAAATAAGGTCCAAATCGGCTATCTCGCCGGTTTCTCAGCTGATAGCGGCGCGACCACCTGGCAAAAACAATTCGGAAATGGGAATTACGTACCGACCAACGTCTCCGCTGAGGCGGACGGCAATGCGGTATTCGTTGGAGGACTTCCAGGAGCTGTTCTTCCCAGTCCTACCTCAGGTCCTGACCTCTTTGTAGCCAAGATCGACCCTACTGGAAAAGGGATTTGGTTACAGACGTTTGGCGTCGGCAAGGAATGGGAGGCAGAAGATTCGGGCACCTCGCTGAATCCCTACGTGGTCGCCGACGACCAGAACAACATATTCGTCGCAGGGATCACCAGCGGCGCGTTTCCTGGATTTCAGAACCCATCTCGGTTGGGTGAAGCGTTCGTGGCAAAATTTGCCAGCCAGTGAGCAGACAAAACAACGGGCGCACCGTGATCAGCGTGCGCCCGTTACATCTTCAACCTTACCGCCTCAACCTTATGCCGGAGAAGGTTGCTCGCCTGCGAAGCCAGGAGCTCGTCCGGCGTCCGGCTTCAGGACATGCTGCACGTCGCCACCCGGTCCACTGGGGGGCAGTTCAAGCGGCGGCAAATCTTTGCCTTCGATCAGCAGCTTCAGCTCTGCGGCATCGAGCGACTCCCGATCCAGCAGGGCCTTCGACATGCGATGCATCAGCGGCTGGTTGTTTTCCAGCAGCGAGTGCGCCGACTGATAACCGTTATCGACCAGCATGCGAACTTCCGAATCGATCTGGCGCGCCGTCTCTTCGCTGAAATCGCGATGCTGCGAAATCTCTCGACCCAGGAAAATCTGCTCTTCCTTTTTGCCGAAGGTCAGCGGTCCCAGGCGGCTCATGCCATACTCGCAAACCATCTTGCGAGCCAGTTCTGTCGCCCGTTCAATGTCGTTGCCTGCGCCGGTCGTCATCTGGTTCAGGAAGATCTCTTCCGCGCAGCGGCCGCCCATCAGTATCGCCAACTGCGTTTCCAGATATTCCTTGCTGACCGTGTGCTGCTCGTCTTCCGGCAGTTGCATGGTCAAGCCTAGCGCCATGCCACGCGGAATAATCGTGACCTTGTGCAGCGGATCGGCATGATCGCGAAGGGCTGCAACCACGGCATGTCCGGACTCGTGGTACGCCGTGGTTTTCTTCTCCTCGTCGGTCAGCAACATCGAACGACGCTCGGCGCCCATCAGAACTTTGTCCTTGGCGGACTCAAAGTCATACATTGTCGCCACTTTACGGTTGGCACGGGCAGCGCTGATGGCAGCTTCGTTCACCATGTTGGCCAAATCGGCACCGGTAAATCCCGGGGTTCCACGAGCCAGCACGCGGAGATCGACATCATCCGACAGCGGTACTTTCTTGACGTGGACCCGTAAAACCTCTTCCCGTCCGCGAACATCGGGACGTCCCACAATGACGCGGCGATCGAAGCGGCCAGGACGCAACAACGCAGGATCCAGCACGTCGGGCCGGTTGGTGGAGGAGATCAAAATCACGCCGTCGTTCGACTCGAAACCGTCCATTTCGACCAGCAACTGGTTCAGGGTCTGCTCGCGCTCATCATGTC
Source organism: Acidobacteriota bacterium (assembly GCA_040389265.1). Taxonomy (GTDB): domain Bacteria; phylum Acidobacteriota; class Terriglobia; order Terriglobales; family Acidobacteriaceae; genus JAKAAZ01. Next base: position 7,377 of record JAZKAG010000142.1, on the reverse strand, counting down.
CACCGCCCAGGCCGGCTCCACGGTGACGGCCGACAGCGTCAATTTCGTCAATGAAGATAATGCAGGGGGCGTTCTTTTTGCCCTGCTCGAACAGGTCGCGGACCCGGCTGGCGCCCACGCCGACGAACATTTCAACGAAGTCTGAGCCAGAAATCGAGAAGAACGGCACATTGGCCTCGCCGGCCACGGCGCGCGCCAGGAGTGTTTTGCCGGTTCCCGGCGGTCCGACCAGCAACACGCCCTTGGGAATGCGACCACCCAGCTTCTGGAACTTGGGCGCATCACGCAGGAATTCAATGATTTCCTTTAGCTCTTCCTTGGCTTCCTCGACCCCGGCTACGTCCTTAAATGTCACTTTTTTCTGCTGCATCGACAGTAATCGGGCCTTGCTTTTCCCGAAGGACATGGCTTTATTGCCACCCGTCTGCATCTGCCGCAGCATAAAGAACCAGAGCGCGCCTAACAGAAGAATTGGCGAGAGTTGCAGCAGAATGTTGAACCACGCGCTGCCCTGCGAATCCTTGATGGTGACGCTGACCTGGTGGTCTTCCAACACCTTGTACATGTCGGGATAATTTGACGGCACGATCGTATGGAAATTCTCTTTGCCGGTGCGATAGTGGCCGTGAACTTCACTGCCTACCACCGTGACGTCGGCGATCTGACCGCCCTGGGCATCCGACATGAATTTAGAGAATGGGATTTCGGCATCTTTGCCCATTCCCACGCCGCTCTCAACAACGTGCC
>JAZKAG010000142.1:4270-6620 GCA_040389265.1 Acidobacteriota bacterium | reverse complement strand
GTACGCTGCAAGACGGCAACAACCCAGCCACAAACGGCGGCCAAAGAATCGACCCTGCCGCGTACCACACCCCTGTCTGATGGTTAGACGCTGAATTCGGCCTGTAGGTCGCAGAATTCAAGCCATTTTGTCGTAACGTACAACGATATTAACCGACATATCAGAGTGTCGACCAGCCAAAAGACCCTTGCCTAAATCTTACTCCAAACCGAAGGCACGGCGAACAATCGAAGAAGCCTCGGAAGTTACTTTGCAAACCGGGTTTCAACAATTACGGGCACTAGCGGCGGATCAGTAGGAACGGCGCCCGTAGGTTGATGCAGAATCTGGACATTTTCCACCACAACGCCTCGCATCCAGATGATATTTCCCTCCCAGGTGACCACGGGCCAGCGGGCGCGATCCTCAGACGAGATCCGCATGCGACTTAGAATTTCCTTCACTTTCTTTGGACCCCGGGAGTGCTGCAACTCGACCCGATCGCCGGGCCTCCAGGCACGGACTTGTGCGCATCGCGGACGGACGGGCACGTCCGCAAGAGACCCCTCTGCAGGCCAGTTGGCGAAAAATCTGGCTGCAAATTCGGGCGCGTCCACGGACCCGGGCACCGGCAATTCATAGCTGGGCGCCTGGGAAGTTTTCGTTGTCGCACCGCGGCCGAATCGTAATTCACGCGCCGATCGTTCCACGCAGACGCCTCCGGCCAATTCCGTTCGACTGCCTTTGCCAGAGGTGGAAGCCGTCGTCACCATTGCCAGAAGCCGTTCGGTCGAGTCGAAATCCAGGGGCGCACCCGCCCGTTCCGCGGCGGCACGCAAGATCCGTCGTTGCAGCGCCGGATCCAGTTCCCGTAGCCGCGCGATTTCAATCGCTACTTCGGCGAAACCATTTGCAGTGGAAACAGTGCGACCTCCGCCTCGGGTCGGCCTGCCGGGAAGCAACAACAGTGGCAGGAGGCGATCGAGTTCAGCCTGCCAATGCTGTTCTTCGGCGCGTGCATTGGCGGCCACGTGGGCCAAAATGGAGTCGATTTGAGGGTTGAATTCGCGCAGTTTGGGCAACAGTTCATGGCGAACCCGATTGCGCGTGTGCTCAAGTGAATCGTTCGATGCGTCCTGCCGCCAGGGCTGGCCGATTGCCGTCAGATAAGCCTCAATGGCGACCCGTTGCACCGCGAGCATAGGCCGCACGCACATCTTGCTAGTGGCGTGTCCATATTGACCCGTGCTGCCGGCCGTACCCTGCATGGGCAGTTCAGGATGGATGCCGCTGAGTCCCTCCGTCCACGCGCCTCGCAGCAGCTTCATCAGCACCGTTTCTGCCTGGTCGTCAAGAGTGTGCGCCGTCGCAACTTTGTCCGCTTTGCCGGTGGCCAGAACGTCACGGAATGCCCGGTAGCGCAGGGCTCGCGCCGCTGTCTCCATCGATTCCTTGTGTTCGACCATGCGCTGCGGTGTATCGACTCGCACCACCTCGCAAAGCAAACCGTATTGCTCCGCTAACGCACAGACAAACCCGGCATCGTCGATCGAAGCCTGTCCCCGCAGTCCATGCTCGACATGGAGGACACTCAGAACAATTCCAAGCTCATCCCGCCGCTCGAGCAGGCAGCGCAGCAGCGCAGTTGAGTCGGCGCCGCCGGATACAGCCACGCATACTCGGTCGCCTGGAGCAAATAAAGCTTTGTCCAGCGGAAGAATCGGCGTTTCGTCTCCTGGCGCGATCTCGCGTCGCAATGTTGGCTTTTTGGGCATGATTCAATGAGAGGATCGCTAACCGGCAGCGTGTTCTCTCTATGGTATCGCTGCCAACGCGGTTCCATTCGGCGGCCGTTGAGCGACTGTCGCCCCCGCGCTATACGCACCGTCGGGCACTCCGGTATACTTCAGCTTTCATGCAGGTTTTTGTCATACTTCCGGCAGCAGGCCTTGGGACGCGCATGGTGACAGGCAGCTCCACTCGCCATGCCCCAAAGCAGTTTCTCGAGTTGCATGGCCAGCCAATCCTGGTGCTCACGGCGCGTGCATTTCTGCAGCTCCCCGCGATTCAGCACATCTTTGTTGCGGTCCGCAACAGCGAGATGCAGCGCGTCGAGTCCCAACTTTCCGAGCATGGCTTGTCAGACAAAGTTACGGTGGTCGAGGGCGGCGACACCCGTCAGGAATCCGTTCGCAATGCGATGAAAGCCCTGCCCGCAGACGATGAAGATATCGTGCTGGTTCACGATGCTGTTCGGCCGCTGATCGATGCTGCCACCATTGAGCGCACCATCGAGTCAGTCGAGCGTCATCACGCTGCCATCGTCGCGGTCCCGGCCGTCGACACCATCAAGCAGGTGGAGCGAACCGCG
>JAZKAG010000142.1:0-4260 GCA_040389265.1 Acidobacteriota bacterium | reverse complement strand
CATTGTCCTGGCGCAGACGCCGCAAGGTTTTCGCTTCCGACTGCTGCGTCAGGCGATGGAAGCCGCCGAGCTGGATGGTTTTGTCGGAACCGACGAAGCCTCCCTGGTGGAGCGACTTGGGATCGACGTCGCCGTGGTTCCCGGCTCCCCGCGCAACTTTAAAATTACGAAACCCGGAGACCTGGCACTGGCTGAGTTCTACCTGAAACAAAGCTGAATCGTAGCCATCCCCGCGAAAAAGCCGTGTATCCTGCCTATGGAAGGCCTGCATTGCTGTCGCAGGCAACGAACTCCCCGGTACCCCGAGAAAGATCGCGATCGACATGATGAGGATTGGATACGGCTGGGATTCCCACGCCTTTAAGCCCGGCGTTCCCTTAAAAATTGGTGGCATCGCCTTCGACCATCCCTCCGGGCTGGCCGGCCACTCCGACGGCGACGTTCTGCTGCACGCCATTACAGATGCCCTGCTGGGAGCAGTGGCCGCAGGCGATATCGGCAGCTTTTTCCCTCCCGGAGACGCGCGCTGGAAGGATGCGGATTCTTCCCTGTTTTTGCGAACGGCGCTGGAAGAAATCGAGCATGCCGGTTACCGCATTTCAAATGTGGATACCACGCTGGTGCTGGCCTCGCCCAAGATTGGTCCCGTGGCAGAGAAGTTGCGGGAACGCATCGCCGAACTGCTCTCCATTGAGCCCGACGCCGTCGGGATCAAAGCGAAAACTCCCGAAGGATTGAACCAGGACGACGTTGCCGTGGCCCACGCCATTGTGTTGCTGGAGAAGCTCGACGACGATGCTCTGTTGGAAAAAATTGTCGCGGTGGCTGAGCCGGTAGAGGAGGACGCCCAGATGGATGACGTGGTTCGCAAGCTGGTCGGTCGTACGGGCGGCACATCGAGGCGCAAGCCCGCATTCAATACCGACGATATCTCCTGAACAGACAAATCCATCCAGCAAAAGAACAGCCCGCTGATAACCAGCGGGCTTATTATTGTCGAACTCAATTTTCCGGCTCGGCCGTCTAGAAGTGGTATGCGAATCCGATCGCAGGCTGCGACATGACGTAGCGTCTGCCCGTGCTGAACCGGCTTAGCCCGTATTCCGGAGTATTGAAAATCTGTCCACGATACTGAACCCGCAAGTCCCAGCTCGGGCTTAGCTGATAGGCAATACCGCCGCCGATTAAAACCGTGGGCTCAGAGGTTTGTTCCGTATCGTAGGTGGTTGTTTTGCGACCGATTGGAGTGAAAAACAAGAGACCGCCGCCGGCTTCCAGGAATGGATTGAACTTCTTGAACGGAAAGGTGCGCACGTACGCTGCCGTGGCTTCCTGCATGCCGGTGTAGATCCGGGCGTTATAGATGCCGCCAGAATTCGCAGTGAACTTGCTGGTGAAGTGGCTGTAGGAGTAGTTCGCTTCCACCGCTCCATTCGGCGTTAGCTGATAGCGGTAGCCAAGATACAGACCCATTCCAAGCGTTGACTTCAACTTGATCGGCGGATTGGCCGGGGCCGATGTATTGCCTTCAACGTACGGCTGAATGACGCCCATGGCGCTGAGATTTACATCCTGACGGGCACCCTGATCCTGCGCATAGCCGATTCCAGCCAGCATTGAAACCAGACACATAATCAAAAACAACTTCTTCATTCGCGAGTGAACCTCTGGTCGACCCAAATCCCCATTCAATTTTTTCAAACCCGCGTTCGTCTTGCGTCGCGACCCGAAGAAAAGTTCGGCTCAGGCGAATGGAACACGGTTCAACTGCATTTTGCAATTCTGCTAGAAGTGGTAGGCAAAGCCGATTGCGGGCTGCTGCATTACGTACCAGCGATTGGTTTTGTACTGCGCGATCCCGAAATCGATGGATTTGAACACCTCTCCTCGATACTCCACCCGCAAATCCCAGCTTGGGCTCAACTCATACGCAATGCCGCCGCCAAATAAAAGCGCCGTTGCCTTGGTGCGCGAAGCGGCGTTCGTGTTGGTCCCAGTATCGTTAATGGGATTGAACAGCAAGATCGCTGCGCCTGCTTCTGCAAACGGATTGAATTTCTTGTACACAAAGCTGCGTACGTATGCGACGGACCCTTCCTGCAGCGAAGTGTGAAGCATGGAATTGGTGAAGGGTGCGGTGAATTTGGTGTTGTATTGGGAGTACGAGTAATTCCCCTCAATCGCGCTGCTCGGCGTCAGCATAAAGCGGTAACTCAACAGAACGCCGTGAGCCCAGTCATTGGTTTGGGTAACTGCATTGCCGGTAATCGTGGGCTGATAGGTACCCAGATAGCTGATGCTGGCATCCTGCCGGCTTTCCTGTGCAAATCCAGTCGCTGCCAGCATTGGCAGCAGACAAAACAAAAGAAGCAACTTCTTCATGCGGTAATGAACCCCTCGTCCGCCACCTCCACACGCAGATTTTCGAACTGTTCCGCGCGTAAAGTTTGGTTTGGCTCTGACTCCGTGACCTGCTCCCAATTGTACCTGCCAGAATGTGCCTACGGCAGGCGCGGCCTCATTTTTCCATAGGGTTCGGAGATCATGGTGCGCCGGTAAAGAAACAAGGGCAGAGAACCGTGAGTTCCCTGCCCTTCGTTGTCAGTTTGTACGCAGCGACTTTATTGCGGCGGCGGCGCAGGAGCATTGTCTCCATCTGGCGGAGGCGGAGGTGTACCTGCGCCCGGGCCCATGCCCATGCCGCCATTACGCATGCGATCGCGCCGCTGCTGCATGGCTTGTTCAAATTGCTGCTTTTGAGTATCGGTCATCAACGCTTCCAACTTTTGATGGGTTTCCATCATCGTATCCCGCATCTGCGCGTGGCGCTGCTGGGGTTCGAGATTCGTATCGCCTCGAATTGACTGCATGCGCTTCTGCTGATCTTGCAGGATGGGGAGCATTTGCTTTTGCTGATCCTGGGTCAGGTTCAGCATCTGGGTCAGACGACGCAACTGCTGCTCCGGGCTTGGCGGATGATGATGCATGGCCGGTGCGCCCGGATTGGGTTGCTGATCCGTTGTGCCTTGTGGGGGTGGGGCCGGGGCCGCGTCCTGCGCAATCATCGCCGCAGGAACACAAAGAGCGACTCCGAGAATGGCAACTCCGGCGCTCATTCGGGTGATACGTTTCCGAGGATTCATCTTGATTCCTTTCTCCAGGACACGCGCCTCACTGCAACCGAGCTCGTAAGGTCCGTTGCAGAAGCACAGTCTGTAGGAGTAGACGTCAAGCGCCGACAGGAAGTTGCTGTGTAGGAAGAATTCACGCCGCAGGAAAAAGGAAAGAGGCTGCCATTCATCGCGCTATCGGCAATGTCGCACTGAAACGGATGGATTGGGCTCAGTTGAGACCCTTTCGCCAGGTCAGTCGTACGGCCCAAAATCTCGGGGCAACTTCCAGACCGAATCACGATCTAAACTATTCTTTTAGGTTCCGCGATATACACGCATTAGTGGATTTATGCGACTTCTAAGTTTGCGGTTGATCGTTGCGTTGATCGTCGGAGTTACGGTGGTGTCTCTCGCCTTGTCCTGGCACGAGACCCGGGCTGCTAAGAATTCTCTGCGCCGCGACCTGGAATACAAGGCTGAAATCCTGGATGAGAGCCTTGCCGTCAATGCGGAACTGTACCTGCAGACCGGAGATATCTCTGGGCTCGACCAGATGGCTCAGCGCTACAGCAACCGCGATCACCTGATAGGAATTGGAATTTATGGCCGGGATGGATCGACCCTGGCTATCACGCACGCACTGACTTCTATTATTTCGGAGATTCCGCAGCCACTGGAAGCGGCTCTTTCCGGCAACCGCGCAGTAGGTCAATTTGTGCGCTTGCACTTCACACCCCTGTACGTGCGAGCAGCTCCGCTTCACTCCCTGGACAGAAGTGTGGAGGGTGGAATCGTCGTGGTGCACGATGCCACTTATATCCGCGCGGCAATCTTTCGTATTTGGGGCGGGGTCTTCATTCACATCGCAATTCAGATGCTGGTGATTGTTGGCATCACGCTGCTGATTGTTTATTGGAGCCTTTCCGGGCCCATCCGCCGCGCAGCGCAGTGGATGAAGGCTCTGCGCACCGGACGGCACGGGCTCGAACCTTCTTCCAATGAACTGGACTTTCTGATGCCTCTGGTTCGCGAGGTGGCTCCGCTGGCGGAAAGTATGCGACAGGCCCGCGCCGCTGCGGAAACAGAAGCCAGACTGCGCAACTCGAATGACTCTCTGTGGACGGCGCAACGGCTCGCCGACCATGTT
>JAZKAG010000141.1:227-12140 GCA_040389265.1 Acidobacteriota bacterium | reverse complement strand
ACTGCCGCCGAAAAAAGCGATGCGCCTCATGCGGTTCCTCTCCATGGCATTTCCGACAGCGACTCAAGTGCGGGACCTAAGGATCCCGGACTCCCGTCATGCTGGAATTCTTGTCTCATCTGGAATTCGCTGGATCTTTCGCTTCACTGAGAATGACGGAGGAGTTTGAATATCTTTTCGGTTCAGCCGGCTTCGGGAAGTGGGACGCGTAGCGCCCGGACTTTTTCCGCCAGGGCATATTTCAGAGCGTCGATTCCTTCTCCCGTCACGGCGGAGATGGCGTAGAACGGGAGTTTCTTACGCTTCGCCATCGCCTGCAGCTTCTTCAGCTTTTCTGGATTTGCGACATCGCATTTACTGGCGACCACGACGCGCGGCTTCTCTTCCAGACCATGGCCAAAGTTCTTCAGCTCCGCTTCGATGACGTTGTAATCCTCTACGGGATCGGGACGACCGCTGCCATCTGACACATCGACGATGTGAGCCAGCAGGCGAGTGCGTTCAATGTGGCGTAGAAACTGTGCGCCAAGACCGGCGCCGAGATGCGCGCCTTCGATCAAGCCGGGGATATCGGCGACAACAAAACTTTCCTCGTTCGGCCATTCGCCAACCGTGACGACACCCAGATTCGGCTCCAGAGTTGTAAATGGATAATCGGCGATCTTGGGTCGGGCCGCGGAGATACGGGAAATCAGCGTGGATTTGCCAACGTTAGGGTGGCCGACCAGGCCGACATCGGCGAGCAACTTCAACTCCAGCCGAAGCAGGCGTTCTTCGCCGGCGTGACCGAGCTCGTGCTCGCGGGGCGCCTGGTGAGTAGGAGTGGCAAAATGCTGATTGCCGCGTCCACCTCGACCTCCTTTCGCAATCACCAATCGCTCGTCGGGGTGACGAAAGTCATGTATCAATTCGCCGGTGGTGTCGTCGTAGACAACGGTGCCCACTGGCACCTTCAGAACGGCATCTTCGCCCTCGCGTCCGGAGCAGTTGGAGCCTTCCCCGTGGCGACCTCTCTCTGCCTTATGTTCAGGATTGAAACGGAAATGAACCAATGTATTATGGCTCTGGCTGGCCTCAAGAACGACGTCTCCGCCACGGCCGCCATCGCCGCCGGAGGGTCCGCCGCGAGGCACAAATTTTTCGCGTCGAAAGGCCATACAGCCATTCCCGCCGTCGCCCGCCTTCACCTTAATCCTTGCTTCATCAATGAACATACGTCTGAATAGTCTTCCTGCCGCTCGGGAATAGCGTTACCCTCAGTGTAACGCTCAAGACCTTAGTTCCCGTCAGGGAATGTCCGCCGAAGGAGCCGAGCTTTATCGTCCGTTGGATTGAGCTATGGACGATTTGATTCGGACAAGTCATGTAAGGACACGACGGAAACCAGGAGAACGTGGCGCAAGCTCGGCGTCGGCCAGGCTGCGTGCTTGATTGCATCATTTTCAGTGTCGTCCGCGCAGGCAGGCTAAATCCGCCGAAACGGATGGAAGAGCTTCGGGAGTTCGTTTATGCTGCGCTTGCCTCCCCCACGCGCTTTCCGCGCGTTCTGTCTTGCGTTATTGTTTTTTCTACCGGCCTGCCTCATGCTCCACAGTCAATCGACTACGGGCGTGATCGGTGGAACTGTCTATGACCCGCAACACGCGGTCATTCCAAATGCGCGCATTGTGGCGCTGAATGAAGCGAACGGCGCCGAGTTCATCGCCTACACGGACAGGAGCGGTAACTATACTTTGGCCGACCTGCCGCCCGGCACCTACTCGGTGGACATCACTGGCGACGCATTCACTGCCTTCACCGCGACTCACGTGGTTGTGGAGCTTGGCAGGCGCACTCCTCTAACAACAACCCTTAAGATTGGAGCCACCTCAAGCACCCTACAGGTGGGGGCAATTGTCCCGTTCGAGTCGACCTATCCTTCCGTCGCAAGCAATATCACGCAGTCACAATTGCAGAACCTGCCATCCGACAGCCGGCGCTGGAGTAGTTTTGCGCTGCTTACTCCTGGAGTCGTGAGCGATCCGGACGGACACGGGCTGTTGAGTTTTCGCGGGATCAGCGGACTGCTGAATAACAACACCATCGACGGTGCCGACAATAACCAGGCATTCTTCTCTGAAGAGCGCGGACGCACGAAGGCGCCTTATTCGATCAGCATGGCAGCGGTGGAGCAATTCCAGGTAAATACGGCCGACTATTCCGCGGAATACGGTCGCGCTGCGGGCGGCGTCATCAACACCGTGACCAAGAGCGGCACAAATCAGTATCACGGAGAGGCATTCTTCTTTGAGCGCAACAGTGATTTGTCGGCGCTGAATGCGTACACTACGCTGACGCACTTCGACAGCACCCAAAATCGCTTCGTCACCAACCCCTATCAGCCGACGGACGTGCGTCACCAGATGGGATTTTCTGTTGGCGGTCCTCTCGTTCGGGATAAATTGTTCTGGTTTTATTCTTTCGACTACAACACGCGAAATTTTCCTGCGGTCTCCCGCGTTGGCTATCCCACGGCGATTTACGCGCAGCCAAGTCCGATCCTTCCCACAGGAAACTACCTGGGCTTTCGCATCACATGCGCGAACCTTCCGCCATACAACGCCAGCAGTGGCGTCTATGCGAGTGTGTTTCAGTTTGAAGCCACGCAAGGCGCATGCGAGCTTTACGACAAGCTCGATCTGGTCTCTTATGAGGCTGGCGTGAAGCAGTATCAGCAAGGATTGCAACTGGTGAATACGCTGACGGGGCCAGCGCCAAGGACAGGCAAGCAGACTCTGAACTTTCCCAAGCTGGATTGGCTGGTGAACGATCGCAACCACGCGACCGTCTCCTATAACCGAATGCGCTGGAGCTCGCCCAACGGGGTGCAAACGCAGACATCGACGCAATATGGCGTGAACAGCCTGGGAACAGATTATGTGAGCGTCGACTGGGGCATCATTCACTTAACCACTTTCGTGACAGAGAATATCGGCAACGAACTGCGTGTGCAGCTGGGCCGGGAGCTGGACAGCGAAAGTAGTCCGGTCGCTGCCGGGGCTGAGATTCCCTTAAGCAAGAACCAATTCGGCCTGGCTCCGCAGATCAGCATCGCGGGGGGAGCGTCCGGGGAAGGTATGGTGCTGGGAAATCCGTCAAAGTTGCCGCGCCCGGAATATCCGGACGAACATCGTGCTGAAGTTTCCGATACAGTCTCCTGGGTGATGGGAAATCACACGTTGAAATTCGGCGGTAATTGGGACCGCAATGAAGACTTGTTGAATAATTTGTACGCGGGAGTCGGGCGTTACAACTACACGTCGTTCGGCAGCTTCCTGGCGGATTATTATCACGCGGTCGATAAGCTGGGACCTCCGCATAGCTATTTCGTGAATAACTATGCTGGATTTTCGCAGAGCTTTGGTCCTGGTGGATTTTTTATCACCACCAACGACTGGGCAGGATTTGCCGATGACGAGTGGCGAACATTTCCGAGACTGACGGTGACCGCCGGAGTGCGCTATGAATATGAGCGCGTGCCGCGACCCTTCTTACCAAATCCGCAATTGCCGCAAACGGAGAATTATCCGGATGATCACAACAATTTTGCGCCCCGCGCGGGCGTTGCCGTAGATTTGTTCGGCAATGGAAACACCATCCTGCGCGCCGGATATGGGATGTTCTATGGACGAATCGTGAACGGCACGCTGCATTCCGGGCTGATTGCCTCGGGTTCGCCGGCGTCGCAGCGGACCTATCGGTACTCCTCATCCACGGAATATGGAGCCCCGCAGTTTCCCAGCATCTTTTTCAGCGTGCCAACAGGAGCAGCACGTGGCGCGCTGCCCAGCGCATATTATTTCTCGCCAAAATATCAGGCGCCGGAAACGATGCAGGGAGAACTGACGCTAGAACAAAAAATCGGATGGAAAACGATCATCTCGGCAAGCTTCATGACCAGCCAGGGCCGCGATCTGCCAAACTTTATTGATACCAATATCGACAATGCGACGGTTGGCCAGTTGACTTACACAGTCGACATTCCCGGACCGCCGTTAGGAAAAAAGAGCCCGCTGCCGCAGGGAGGTCGGTACACGACGCCGCTGTACACCTCTGTCCGCCCCAATCATTTGTATGGGAATATCACCGAGCTGGTGAGCAATGTGAATTCAAATTACAACGCCGGCGTACTAACAATCACGCATCGCACCGCGAACGGCGTCAGTTTCGGAATGCATTACACCTTTGCTCATGCGCTGGATTTTAACCAGAACGAATTTCTTTATAAGTCTCCGACAAATATTCTGGAGCCCAATAACATGGGCCTGGAATATGGCAACTCCAAGACTGACGTGCGTCAGCGGTTCGTGCTGCATGCCAGCCTGTTTACCACCTGGCACAAACAGGGGTGGCACGGACGATTGCTGAACGACTGGGGATTCGCCCCGGTAGTGGCTTGGCAAACGGGACTGCCTTATACGCTCGGCATCGGCGGCAGCGCTCCGGGAGGCGCGTTTTACGGCGTCAATGGAGAAGGCGGCCCGTCGCGGCTAAATGTCCGGCAACGCAACAGCGAGCGCTTCCCGTCGACCCAGACAACCAGTCTTCGGGTGACACGACGCATTGCACTCCGCAATCGCGCTTACCTTGAACTGATGGCAGAAGCTTATAATCTGACAAACAGCCAAAATGTAACAGCGATAGATACATTAGGCTATAACTCCTGCTCGACGCCCTTGACGCAGGGCTGCCCGTCGGATTCCACGACTGCCCATCCGTATTTAGAGTTCAATCCAACCTACGGAATTACCACCAACGCGAACAGCACCGGCACCTATACACCGCGGGCATTTCAATTGGCTGCGCGATTCGAATTTTGAGCCGAAGCTATTTCTGGGCCGCAACGGCAGCGGCATTTCCAGGACCGCCAACCGATTGCAACCGCGGAATTCTGTCTTCCACCCGTGGGAGCGGAGGAAAGGGCGCGTGCGGCTCGGCCTGATACCAATACGCAACAGAATAATAATTGTCAGAGCGGGCATTGCCGTGGCCGTGCTCGATGGTGGCTTTGAACGATTTGGTGAAGGGAATCGGCGAGTCAAGGTGAAAGCGATAGACGCTGGATCCGCTGCCGGCCAGCTCCTTGCCCACTACAGGCGCACCATACAGTGGATAAGAAAACGGCTTGCCGCCGAAGTCCCACGCGCCCAGAAAATAATCCTCAGAACCAGTTCCTGTGATGGAAGGGTGACGGGCTCCATCGATAAGGAACATGTCGTCGCCTTCTCCCCACCAGCCGTCTTGATTCTGCAACACCGACATGGTCACTCCTACAAATTGACCATGCCCGGTCGCAGTCATCCACACGTAGTTATCCTTGCCGTCAAGGTTGACCTTGTTGTTGACGAGGGATTCGCCGTTGCTTGTCCACTGGTTCGTCCAACCGTGGTTCGGCTGTGCCTGCCGATATTGCGCATGGAAATAAATGGTGCCAGGGGGAAGCGGATCCAAATATTTTCGATAGTCGATGTTGAAGTAGAGCGAATCAATGGCATGCTTGCCTTCGTTGGTCACAGTGATCCGTGCGTGCCGGGCAAATGGCATGGGGAAGAAGCAATTGAGGGCTTTGATACTGCCGACGGAGAGATACTTCGATTGCCAATTATGATATTCGCCGAGGCCGAGGCCAAAAAAATCGCCAATCGGAGCTTCCACGCTGGGAGTTTTTTCGTTGTCCCAGTAGATGCGGAGCACGATGCGCTTCAGGTTATACGGCTCGTCGTCGGCAATGGTGAACCAGATATGCGAAATCATCCCAGGTCCGGCGGCGTCTAGAACCGTGTAGGTAGTGCCCGGGGCAACGGTGCGAGCATCGGCATTTCGTCCGGTGGGATCGGCACTGGAAACGCGCACCAGAGAGTATGTTTGCTGAGTTGTCAGCGACGGTTGCGAAGCGAGCGCCTGGCCACGAGCAGTGAGACAAGTCGCAGCGAATATACAAAGGGCAGAAATGAATTTTCGCATTTTCGAAATCACAAATCGTTGGGGGATTTTGGCTTATTCGATCAAATTACAACTCAATAGATTTTTCGTCCACCAACTTTTTCGTGTTGGCGATGAATTCAGCCAGTGGAATGGAGCCTTGATCGCCTTTCCCGCGTGTGCGAACGCTCACGGCATTCGCCGCAGCCTCCTTGTCTCCCATGACCAGCAAGTACGGAATCTTCTGCATGGTCAGGTCGCGGATTTTGGCATTCATTTTCTCGTTACGATCGTCAAGTTCAACCCGCAATCCGGCTAATTGTAACTGCTGCTGAACTTTTTTCGCGTAGTCGATGTGCTTTTCGCTGATGGGTACCAGGCCCACCTGCACAGGGGCGAGCCATAGCGGAAATGCTCCCGCGTAATGCTCAATCAACACGCCGAAGAATCGCTCCACGGAACCGAACAGAGCGCGATGTACCATGACAGGTTGGTGACGCTCGCCGTCTTCACCGACATATTCCAACTGAAAGCGCGCGGGCAGATTGAAGTCGAACTGCACGGTGGAAAGCTGCCAGAGGCGACCCAGCGCATCGACCAGCTTGATGTCGATTTTGGGACCATAAAACGCGGCTTCACCAACGATGGTCTTGTAGGGAATGCCTTTCCGCTGCAACACCCGTTCGAGCGAGCCGATGGCCAGCGCCCAATTGTCCTCCGAGCCGACAAAGCTGGCTTTATCTTTGGGGTCCCAGATAGAAAGTTCCACCTTGAACTCAGAAAAGCCAAATACCCTTAGCACTTCTTCAGCAAAGTCGATGCAGGCGGAGACCTCATCTTCAATCTGCTGCGGAGTGCAGAAAATGTGCGCATCGTCCTGTGTGAACCCACGCACACGCAGCAGGCCGTGCATGGTTCCGCTGCGCTCGTAGCGATAGACATTCCCCAGTTCCGCATAGCGCACGGGAAGATCACGATAGCTCTTGGGTGTGTTTTTGTAGATGAGAATGTGGCCGGGACAGTTCATCGGCTTCAACTGGTATTCGGCGTCATCCAGCTCGATGGGCGTGTACATGTTCTGCGCGTAGAAACCCGCGTGGCCACTGATCTTCCACAGCTCGTGACGCATCACGTGTGGAGTGAAGACCATATCGTAACCGCGACGGATACATTCTTCGCGCATCCAGTCTTCCATCAGCTTGCGGATGAGACCGCCCTTGGGATGCCAGAAGACAAGACCGGGGCCGGCGATATCCTGAATGGAAAACAGGTCAAGCTGCTTGCCCAGAACTCGATGGTCGCGTCGCTGCGCTTCTTCCAGGCGCGCGAAGTGCTCTTCCATCTCTTTTTTCGAGAAAAAGGCGGTGCCGTAAATGCGCTGCAGTTGAGGATTTTTCTCATCGCCAAGCCAATAGGCGCCGGCGATGCTCATCACCTTGAAAGCTTTGACGCGGCTTGTAGAAGGCACGTGGGGACCGCGGCAAAAGTCGACAAAAGCGCCATTGCGATAGAGAGAGATTTTCTCGCCTGGTTTCGTAAAACGCTCAATGAAGTGCATCTTCATAAAGTCGTTTTCCGCTTTGAAGCGCAGCAGGCCCTCGTCGCGCGGTTCCCACTCGCGGACAAATTTCTCGTCGCGGGCCACGATGACGGCCATGCGGTCTTCAATCGCTTTCAAATCCTCGGGCGTAAACGGAGTGGGACGATAGAAGTCGTAAAAGAATCCGCTGTCGGTGGCGGGACCATGGCCAAGCTTAGTTTCCGGAAACAGTTCAAGTACGGCCGTCGCCATGACGTGGGCGGCAGAATGGCGCACCACCTTAAGCGCTTCGACATCTTTTTCGGTGAGCAGGCGGAGGGCGACATCTTCCGTGAGCGGGGTGGACAGGTCGACCAGGCGTTCGGCAGCCGCATCCTCGGCGGCATACATCGAGGCCTCGCTGGCAGATTTGTCTCCATCCTGCGCCGTGGAGATGGCGTGCTCGGGCCGAGGCTGAAGTGGTGCTACCTGGGCGACCACCGCGGCTGCAGCCAGACGGGGCGAAATGTCGTTGGCAATCGACAGGGGAGTGGTTCCGGCGGGTACAGTGCGGGCGCTGCCATCGGGCAGGCGCACCTGAATCGAACTTGCATCTATGTTCATGTTGGTTCCTAAATGATCGCAGATATCAGGATAGGTGGTTTTTGCTGCGTCCGTCGAGCGAACGCCGTGACTCCTGTGTGAGGAGGTTCCATGCACGATATTTCCGGGACGAGATTCCCCCTGGCAGGCATAGTGTTCTGGATTGGCCTTTGCGTTCTTGTGGGCGTCATTTCCGGTCTATTGACCAGACGAGAGATTTCCGGCTGGTATGCGGGGTTGAGGAAGCCGTCTTTCAATCCGCCGGATTGGATCTTTGGGCCGGTGTGGACTACGTTATACATTTTGATGGGCGTGGCTGCGTGGATGGTCTGGAGCCAGCCGATGTCGCAATTGCGAACTTACGCGATCGCGTGGTTCGTCATTCAACTGACCCTGAATTTTTTCTGGAGCCTGATCTTCTTTCGCTGGCATGCGATTGCGGGCGCGCTGGGAGAGATCAGCTTTCTGTGGCTGGCGATTCTGGCGACCATGGTGATGTTCTGGGAAATTCGCCCGCTGGCCGGCTGGCTGATGGTGCCTTACCTGGCGTGGGTCAGCTTCGCCGCTGCGCTGAACCTGGTGATCTTCCGGCTCAATCGAAACCGCTGATCTCGTCTACCCTTAATGGTCATCCTTGAAAAAGGTGATGTCGAGGGTGCGCAGATAGGTGTGCAAGCCGGCATCCTGGATTGGGGTCAGGTAGGCGCGGGCGCCGGATTCATTGCGATGCTCGTGCCAATAGCCCGGCGGCGTGACAAAGGCGGCGCCGGATTTCCAGTCAACCCGGGTTGGATTCTTGATGTGGCCGTCAGAGCCTAGTTCCGTGCCGACCAGGGTGTAGCAGCCGGGTTTGGCGTCGATAATCAGGTCGAGCGCAACCGACTGGTGACGATGCGGTAGCTGGCGGGTGTTGGGCTCGATCAGGCCATACATGGCCCACAGGACGTGGGTCACGGTCATGGTTTGCATGCAGCCGGGATTGCCGAGGATGAGGCTGACGCGGCTGCGCGTGGCGGCGTGGGGATCGTTGGCGGCCTGCTCCAGCGCTTTGGCTAATTCGCTGCGGGTGTAATGGGCGGGAGCGAAGCGCGGACGGCTGCGCTGCACGCCTAGATAGTCGAGCAGCGGCTGATCGTTCACCCAATACAGCGCGGAAGTATCCTGCGCTCGATGCCTCGCCGAGCCTCCGGGAAGCGTAAAGAAATCTCCCTGGGACCAATGAATCTCTCTATCGCCAATTTCGGAAACGCCACTGCCGCGGATGACATAAAAGAGCTCTGACGTGGAATTGGCCGAAGTTTCCAGCGTGTTGCCGGCGTCAATGCGCAAGAAGCTGGCGGCGAGCGATGGGGTGCTGGCAGGGGCGGCAGACTTGAGCGCCGCCGACAGATCGAGCGGGATGATACGAGTAGGGCCCGTCGCGTAGAGGTCTGCAGCGAACTCCGCATAGGGAATCGGGGGCACGCTTCCGGAAGAAACAGGATCGGCGGCAGAACTGTACTCGAACATCAGGGCGTTTTGCTGGGCGGTGTTTTTGTTCGCTGGAGTTGCGGATGACATTGTTTCAGGATGGGTGAGCGTGCTCATGGATCAACCTCCTCGCGACGGCTTGTGGGCCGCGGAAGTCCATTATAAGAACTCTGGGGCAAGGCTGGCATGGCCCGCGACATCTATCGAGCATGATCTGAGGGCAGAATTCCTTCCATGCAAGACTCTTGCGATAGACGATGCATTGTTGGCCAAGGCGGAAGCGTTGCGCGACTAAGGCTGCCTGGCGAGAAGGATTTTCACCAGCGGAATCGACATGCGTTCTGGTGCAGCTGCCAGGCGAGCGGCGGTCCCGGCTTCGAGGCGGTCGCAGAAATCCACTACACGCGAAGCGCCCCCGCTTTCCAGATTACCGGCGAGCGTTGGATAGACGGACGCGCGCGAGAATGCTGCCCATTGCGCGGCAAATTGGGTGGCGTCCTTGTGCTGCTGATAGTCGAGCCAAATCCCGTCTTCACCGTCGAAGGTTTCCAGTTCCTCAACGAGCAGTCCTGCAAAGCGGCCGTTCCTTTCAAACGGCGCCAGGAAATCTGCGCGGCTACGAGCAACGGTAGGAATCGCCATATGCCGCGCCTCGTCGGAAGTGACAAGGCCGCTTTGGACCAGATCGAGAAGCGTCGCATAGATGGCGCGGACCAACGGTGCATAGCCGAAATTTCCGTCGTCATCAACCGACATTGTAAGGACGACGAGCTTGCCGCCGGGCATCAACTCGCATGCTCTTCGCTTGAGAAAAGTCTGCCAATCTTCGGCTGCCTGCGCGGAGAAGGCGGCACGCGCAGCCGGATCGTGGCTGAAGGAAATCTGCACCTGGTCAGGAATGATGCCGGGAACCCGGCTGAGCCACTGCACCGCCCAGGAACTCCAGCCAAGCGTTACGCTGGCGGGTGGAAGAATCTGCTGGAAATAGGAGCGCCCTACGGCGGAGGCGAAGACCGCCGACTGCGTTTGCAAATAACTGTTCGGATCATTGTTCAACGTGTGAAACAGAGCCGAGAAGTCATTTTGCGGCAGATCAGTGTGAATGACGGAAATCGGTCGATCCGGGCCGATTCGTTGCCGCAGGGCGTCGATGGCCGCATTCATGGGAGCGAGCGAATTACGGCCCTGGGATGAGCCATAATCGGCGAGTACAACCGGCTGCGTGTCTGCGGGCAACGCCGCCGTCTGGGCCGCACGCTGCAACATAGGGAGCGCCGGAGACAATCCGGCCGCCTGGACACGCGAACTGCGGTTGTAAGCGCCACAACCTTCCATCGCGTTGGGTGTAGGCAATTGTGGCGTTTGCGGCACAGCTTCCGCTCCTCAGCGCGGCGACAAATAGAATAGCGTGGCCGCATTTTTAACGGCAACGGAAGGCTGAAGGGATCGATTCCTATGGGGAGCAAGCACCCGTGTCATGCCGGGGTGTACGAATTTCTAGAGCAGTTTGGCGGCGGCCTGGGCGAAGTAGGTGACGATGAAATCAGCGCCGGCGCGGCGGATGGAGACTAAGGACTCCAGGATGGCGCGATCGCGGTCGAGCCAGCCACGCTCAATGGCGGCGCGCAGCATCGAGTATTCGCCGGACACCTGGTACGCGCCAAGGGGAACATCGAAACGATCGCGAGCCTCGCGGATGATGTCGAGGTAGGGCATGGCCGGCTTCATCAGGATCATGTCGGCACCCTCGGAAAGATCCAATTCGATTTCTCGCATGGCTTCGCGTCGATTGGCGCCATCCATCTGATAGCTGCGGCGATCGCCAAATTGGGGAGCGGAATCTGCGGCTTCGCGAAACGGACCGTAGAAAGCGGAGGCAAATTTGGACGCGTAGGACAGGATGGGGGTGTCGGTCAACTCGTCGGCATCCAGGGCATCGCGAATGGCAGCCACGCGGCCATCCATCATGTCGGAGGGAGCGACGATATCGGCACCGGCGCGGGCCAGTGAGGCGGCGGTGCGGGCGATGAGTTCGACGCTGGAGTCATTTTCAATTTCGTGCCCACCGCTGGCCGTCTCGCGAACAATGCCGCAATGACCGTGCGACATATATTCGCAGAGGCAGACATCGGCGATCAGCAGGGTGGAGTCGAGAGCGCGTTCGCGCTTCATGGCGCGCAGGGCCTGCTGCACGATTCCGTTCTGATCCCAGGCGCCGCTGGCCTGCTCATCTTTCGTGGCGGGCAGACCGAAGAGCAAAAATCCACCAATGCCGAGACGAGCGGCTTCCGTCGCGTCCTGAATGGCCTGATCGATCGACAGATTGAAGACACCGGGCATGGAGGTGATGGCGCGGCGCA
>JAZKAG010000141.1:0-217 GCA_040389265.1 Acidobacteriota bacterium | reverse complement strand
CCGCGTGGGACCGACAGCCATAGGTCGGCGGCGATTCTGTGCCGCCATTGTGTCCGCGTCTATCGTCAATACCGCGGCGGTGCCGGCGGCTGCGGAAACGCGTGCCGCTCGGCGGACAATTGGGCGTAATTCTGGTCGCCCGAACTCTCCAGCAACACCCACAGGGTATAGATCGCCAGGATGGTGCCCAGGATCGGCTTAATCAAGGTCAACACA
This sequence comes from Acidobacteriota bacterium, assembly GCA_040389265.1. Lineage (GTDB taxonomy): Bacteria > Acidobacteriota > Terriglobia > Terriglobales > Acidobacteriaceae > JAKAAZ01. The sequence continues at coordinate 1 of JAZKAG010000141.1, read as the reverse complement.
G
>JAZKAG010000140.1:7595-10644 GCA_040389265.1 Acidobacteriota bacterium | reverse complement strand
GTTTCACCGACTCCAAATGAAACGATCAGCATGTCCACCGTCAACATTGTGGCCCACGCAAATGAATCCGTGCCTGTAAGTCAGATACAGGTGTGGGACAATGGCATGAAACTGGGCTGGTACGCGGGATCGAACGTCAATGAATATTTCACACTTACGCCCGGCTATCACGTTTTGACAGTCCTGGATCTGGACAGCACTTACAGCGTGATCCATCAATCGAGCGTTTCATATTCGGTGCAATAAAGCCCTTCGGGTGCGTTGGCATTCCGGTCCTGAGGTCTGCACTACACAGAGATATGAAGTTGAAGCTGAGGGTGCCGTCTTACCCGGCGGCGCGCTTGTCCTGCATCCGTGAATTGCGGATCATTCCGGTGAGTTCGGCCGGCTGGAGGTAATTGCGCCTGGACGAATCGATTCTTTATCGAGATGGCTTTTTCGGCGCTATTTTTGAGACGAGCTTCTCCAGTTCGGCTAATCGACGTTTCAATGCCTCTACATCCTCGACTTCTGGCCGCCTGGTTTTCTTCCTGGCAGGCGACTCCTGATTGTCTTCAGAATCGCGACTCGTCTTTTCCTCAACCGGGGCTTCGCGACCTGCCCGGCTGGCCTGCGCAAAATCAAATGGATTCAGGTTGGGCGCCATCACGCGATAGGTGTTCTGATACAGGTCCATCATGGCTTTCATGTAATTCAGAGCACTCTCCTGGGTGGCGCGTCCTGAAGCCACTACCATCTGCCGAAGCAGGTCGAGGGGAAAATTCGAGTGAGGGGTTTTCGCGTCCTCGACAATGATCTGGGTGAGAATCAGCCGGGTGATGTCATCGCCGGTAGCGGCGTCAATCACCTGTACGTCGTTCCCTTGTTGCAGCAGTCGCGCCACTTCTTCCAGGTTGACGTACCGGCTGTTGGTTGTATCGTAGAGGCGTCGATTTTCATATTTCTTGATTACGACCGTCTTTTGCGCCATAGCGGAATGGTTCATTTTAAACCCTTGACAGCCGAATCGGGCAGCGCTATATTCTAGCTATGCTGCACTGCAGCATTAAGTGCAACATGATGCGCAGGACAAGGAGGAATGCTATGAAACCGACAGATACCGAACCGGTTGGACCTGCGACTGTAGCCGCAGACGAGAAATTGAATCTGATCGAATCCCTGAACCAGCTCTATATCCGCAATGTGGAGCGTTTCGCAGAATTGCAAAAGAAGACGGTGGATCTGGCCGCCGAACAGAATGCGGAGATGGTGACGACCTGGAAGAAGCATGCGGGAGCATCGCCGTTTGTGCCAGAGCTTCTGGACTTCCAAGGCACAGCCTTTGATCGCATTGTGCAGGCGCAAAAGGCAGCTATCGATCAGATGGTGGAACAGAGTCACGCATGGGCAGGCTTGGTACGTGAGCGCGCCGAAGCGGCGACCAAAGCGGTAGAGGCAGGAACGAAGTTTGCCCGTACCTCGGTAGAACGCGCTGTGGAGATACAGAAAACTGCCGTGGACTTTTCTGCCAAGCAAACAGCAGCTGCTTTGGATAATGCCAAAAAGCAATTCAAAGATGCCGGCATTCCCATCGGCGAAGCGGTTGACTCGATGCAACGCGGAGTCGCGGCCGTTGCGGGCGCGCACAAGGAGTTGCTCGATATCTCGAAAAAGTCTACTCAGACGCTGCATTGATCTGCGGCATTGGTAATTGTGCCATCGGGGCGGTGAAGGCCGCCAGGCTATGCAACGGGCAAAGCTTGAAACTTTGCTGCTGACCCGCCCCGAGCAGGTATATGCTTGAGACGGCTTGAAAGGTGGGTCTGAATATGACTGCAACGGAACAGGACGCCAAGCCGGTCGATCCCTTTGAAGCGCTTCGTGGAGTACGCGATGCGTATCTGGACTCGATGTCAAAGGTGATGATCAACGCGGTGAACAGTGAAGAGTATGCGCAGGCTACGGGCGCGTGGATCAACGGATGTCTAACGCTTACCGGTCCGGCACGGGAAGCGCTGGACAAGGCCATGCGACAGACCCTGGAGCAATTCTCGTTGCCGTCGCGACAGCAGGTTGCTGTTCTCGCCGAACGGCTCACAAATATCGAGACGCGATGCGATGACATGGATGAGAAGCTGGATCAAATCCTTCAGCAGTTGCGCTCGAACCAGGCAGCAGAAACCGCGACTCCCACTGCAACGCAACCGAGTGCCGCGAACGCTACCAGGTCGACGCATCCACGCACCAGAAAAAGTTAGAGGGTCGATATGACACAAGCTGCGGAATTGCCCAGCCTTGGGTCGATTCTGGATCCCAGGCTTGAAACTTTTACCCGGGTCACGACGACGAAAGCACCCATCGCGCAAACTCCCAAAGAACTGGTTTGGAGTCTGAATAAGGCCAAGCTCTATCGCTATGTACCCGTGCTGCCCCCCGAGGCGCGACATCCGGTTCCGTTATTACTCGTCTTCGCGTTAATGAATCGCCCTTCGATTCTGGATCTTCGACCGGGCCACAGTTTTGTTGAATACATGATCGGGCGCGGGTTCGATGTCTATCTGCTGGATTGGGGAGCTCCCGGTCTGGAAGACAAGGATCTGAAATTTGATGATTACACGCTCGAGTACATGCCGCGAGCGATCCGCAAGATGAAGGCGATTTCCAAGAGCGCCGAGTTCAGTCTGCTCGGTTGGTGTATCGGCGCAATTCTGACGACCATCTACGCCGCGCTTCGTCCGGATGACGGCCTGCGCAACTTGATGCTTCTGACCGCACCGCTGGATTTTACTAACCGCGAGAGCCTCACCTTCGCCCGCTGGACGGACGAAAAATACTTCGACGTCGAAAAGGTGATCTCCGCATTTGGGAACATACCTGGAGAGATGATCGACTACGGCGCCAAGGCACTGAAGCCGGTGGAAAATTACATCGGCAATTACTTGAGGCTTTGGGACAAGATCGACGACCCGCACGCCGTGGAATCCTGGCACGCCATGAACACATGGGTGACCGATAACATTCCCATGGCCGGCGGCGTCTATCGTCAGTTGATTGTGGATTTGTATCGCCA
>JAZKAG010000140.1:0-7585 GCA_040389265.1 Acidobacteriota bacterium | reverse complement strand
GAGGCGAGGTCGTGGACCTGAAACGATTGCGCGCCAATCTGCTGACAGTGATCGCGGAAGGTGACCACATTACGCCACCGTGCCAGTCTGAGACGCTTCTCCCCAAGGTCGGAAGTACGGACACGGAGATGTATCGTGTTCCCGGCGGCCACATTGGAATCATGGCTGGCAGCGGCGCGCACAAACGGACCTGGCCTCATATCGACCAGTGGCTTGCGGCCCGCTCAGACTAGGCCCACGCGGCATTTTGAACAAACGCGAAACGGAGCTACCGTAGATGACAACGGATGCTCCGTATCTCAGCAAGGCCAGTGTAATTGGCCGCCCGATACCTGGCGGCAACGCTAGGGATGAGTGGAGCTTTGCCAGCCGATTGCTTTGGAGCAGGCAGCAGAGCTTCATATAAAGCCGCTGCTGCCGTGGGCTGAATTGTTTCCTAATCGATCGCTTCAAAAATGGCAGCGATCCCTTGTCCACCACCGATGCACATCGTGACCAATGCATATTTTCCGCCGATTCGCTGCAGTTCATGCAGCGCTTTGACGGTGACAATTGCGCCGGTTGCTCCCAGGGGATGCCCCAGAGAGATGCCGCTCCCGCTTGGATTTGTTTTGTCGGCGGGCAATCCCAACTCGCGTTGCACCGCGAGGGTCTGGGCTGCGAATGCTTCGTTCAATTCGATGACATCCATGTGCTCGGTGCTTAATCCGGTGCGCTCATACAGCTTTTTTACCGCGGATACCGGCCCGATCCCCATCAAGCCTGGTTCCACACCGGTGACGGCCCAGTCGACCAGCTTAGCAATCGGATGCAATCCACGCTCTTCGGCGGCATGCGACTCCATCAGAACTACGGCAGCGGCGCCGTCGTTGACGCTGGAAGCATTCCCTGCGGTGATCGTGCCATCTTTGTCAAACGCCGGTTTCAATTTCGTCAGCGCCTCGAGGGTCGCATCGGCCCGCGGTGACTCATCCGTGTCAAAGTAGTTCGTCACACCGCGGCTCTTGAGTTCGATGGGAATAATCTGCCCTTTGAAGCGTCCGGTCTGGATTGCATGAATCGCGCGACGATGACTTTCCAATGCCAGCTCATCCTGTTCCTGGCGAGAAATCCCCCATCTTCGCGCAACGTTTTCCGCCGTGATCGCCATGTGGATTTCCTCAAAAGGATCGGTCAATGCGCCCACTAAAACGTCCACCGCCGCAGCATTATTCAAACGCGCACCCCATCGCATTGCCGGCAGCCAGTAGGGAGCTCGGCTCATCGACTCCGCTCCGCCTCCGATGGCCGCGTCCGTGTCGCCCCGTGCGACGAATTCTGCCGCAGTCAGGATTCCCTGGAGACCACTGCCGCACAACCGATTCAATGTAAGAGCCGCGGTCCCCACAGGCAATCCGCCGCGCAGAGCTGCCACCCGCGCCAGATACATATCTTTCGCATCGGTGTGAATGACGTTTCCGAATACGATGTGTCCGACATCCGTTCCCGTAAGCCCCGAACGCTGCATTCCCTGGCAAACAACTTTGGCGGCAAGTTCGCTGGGAGGGATATCTTTCAGGGCTCCGCCAAATTTTCCAATTGCCGTTCGTACCGCACTTAAAACTACAACCTCTCGCTGACTCATATCTCAATCCTTTCCCTTGGCCTCCGCATAAACGAGGCAATGTCTGCCGACCATTCAGAACAATTTCTTCAGGTAAATCTGTCAGATCCCTGGACACAAAAATGATGTCGAGATTCCAATCGAGCACAGTGCATATTGGGAGGAGATCGGGGTAACAGCAGCGTACAGATCGCGGGAATGATCTCGTGCACCGCAAACCCTGGGCCGCGCTGCCATGCAATACGGAGGATGAATCGGGAAATCGCTCGAGAGGCACGCTGCGAAGGTCTTCGCACTCTCCTATGCATTCCGACGACGCGTTGTGATTCGCAGAACTTCAATGCGAATGCACTCCTCTCCGGCACATGGGCTTGTGGAGTGTTAGCTTGCTGTGAAGCAGGGGAAATAAAAAAATGCGTGAACACCTTTCGTCAAGTCGAAAGGTTGAGCGATGCAAGTGGTCTCCGTGTAGAAAATAGAACGCAGCATGCGCCGGAGATCGGCCACCCTGTGAAGCGTCTGACGTTGACGTCTGCACTCCACTTACCGCAACGGTAGGCGTTCAAAAATGACCACGCTGTGACGCGTATCACGCCAGTCTGCCCTGGCTCGGTCTCCCTGTGGTCAGACTGTTGCGACGACGACATCCAAAAAATCGGCAGCACTTTTTTCTTGATTTCCACTATGGAAATATACGCGCTGCAGCACTATAATTGCTGCAGTGCAGCGTAGAGAAAGTTCCTGCAAGAAAGGCGGAGATATGACAGCGACGAATCTGGAAGTAGAAATGGAAAATGCGATAATGCCGTTCACCCTGCAGGGCAAAACAGCACTTGTGACCGGAGCCGGCCGCGGGATCGGTCGGGCCATTGCAAAGCGGCTGGTAGCCGCTGGAGCCCGGGTTATGGTGAACGACCTGGACGAGGCCTTATTACTGGAAGCGGAAGTCGAACTGGCGCGCCCGGATCGGGTACGGCACATCACGGGCGACCTGACTGATCCAGAAACTCCCGACGCCATTGTTCAAGCGACGATTGACGAGTTCGGAGCCATCGACATTATCGTGAACAACGCCGGCTACAGTTGGGACAGCGTGATCCAGAAAACCACTGACGAGCAATTTCAGGCAATGCTGGACATTCACCTGGTGGTGCCATTTCGCATTCTGCGCGCGGCTTCCACCTATATCCGCGAATCCGCGAAGCGAGAGATTGCGGCGTCCCAGCGAGTGATGCGCAAAGTCGTGAACATCACCTCGATTGCCGGCACCGATGGAAATCCAGGCCAGGCCGGTTACTCGGCGGGGAAGGCAGGCATTCTTGGACTGACCAAGACTCTGGCCAAGGAGTGGGGGCGATATAACGTCAACGTGAATGCGGTGGGCTTTGGCTTAATCGAGACTCGATTGGTGCAGCCACTGACCGAAACCGCGGTAGGAATGGAAATGCATGGCCACCATATTCGCCTGGGAGTTCAGCCAAGCATGCTGGAATCCATCAAGAACGCATGCCCGCTGGGGCGCGTTGGTACTCCGGAAGAAGCCGCAGGGGCAGTCCTGTTTTTCTGCAGCCCGCTATCTGACTATGTCACTGGAGAGGTCTTGATTTGTGGTGGAGGGTACCACTTCTAGCGGGCGCTCCATCCAGGCAAGTGCAATTCTCGCGAAGTGCCGGTAGCGCCCATGCTCTTTACGCCCCCGGACGGTGCATGATGGCGAACGAGCCATCCTCTTTCGTTGAGCGATACAGCGAAATTGTTGCGCTTGCATATTCCGAAGGGGGTGGAAAGAAGCGAATCATCAAGCGGGAGATTTGCCTCGTTGATACTCACCTCTGTGTCTCTCATTCTGGCGGGAAAAATTTGCCTGGATTACTTCTTGGTGAAAACCAACGATGTGTTGGACGCTTTGCGCGAGATGAGGTGAAAAAGCACTCCTATTCCGATCAGAATCAGCCCAACCACAGGATCAATGATTCGGGCCGCGGTCGACCTGGAAATTAACCCCGCAACCGCGATTAACACTCCAACTCCAAGAGTGGACATTGCGAGCACCGGGCCTGCAGGGTTGCCACCCTTGCTGGGAATCTCACTTGCCTGTACGGGTTTGTCCAGCGCCAGGAAGAATTCGTCCACGCGTTTGGAATCCGCGGGCTTGCGGGGGAAAAAGTGTGTAGCCAGTGCCATGCCGAGGATCGTCGCTGCAATGTTCGCGAGTAACGATACTCCCTCAAAGTTATAGGTCGATCCGAAGACGGTGCCCGCAGCAGGCACCCATGTCTTTACGGCGAGCATGATGCTCCCAGTGGCCAGTCCGCACAGAAAGCCGGCAAAGGCGCCCTGCCAATTTAGCCTCTTCACGGTCAGGCCAGCCAGCAATGGCAACAGGGTGGGTGCCATGAAGAGGCCCAGAGCAGTCACCATAAGGTTGAACAGCGATTGTTGATGTTTCAGCGCGACCCAGAGGCTGAGTACGGTCGTCAGAGCGCCAAGCCCGAACGTGGCCCAACGCCCTACGGAGACAAGGCGGTCTTCCGATGCGGCTGGATGGATGAGGCGACGGTAGACATCCTGCGTGAGCACACTGGCGATCGCGTTGAAGTCACCGCTGACGGCTGCCATGGTCGCCGAAAACATGGCCGCCATGATGATGCCCACCATACCAGCCGGTAGGAGGCGCATGACAAGTAGGACGTAGGTATCGGCCGTGCGATGCTGTGCGGTCAGATTCGGAAGGATGTGACGCCCGATGACGGCAGGCAAAATCATGAGCGGCGCGCCCAAAACATTGAGTGCCGCCGAAAAGTAAGCCGCTTTGGAAGCTTCGTGTTCGTCCCGTACCGAATAATATTTTTGCGCCAGGGACCAGCTAGCGTTGTAGCTGACAATCATCACCGTCGCAAAGCCGGCGACATACACCCATCCATATGGACCGTTTACAGGAGAAAGGAAGCCGTTGGGCAGGCCGGTGAAGGCGGCCCGAATCCCACCTGCCGCGACGATCGCCAGAGGCAGCATCAGGAGAATGGCAAGCGCCTTCATCAGGAACTGCACGTAATCGGTGACTACCAGCGCCCAAACTCCACCGAAAAAAGTGTAAGCCACCATGACGAAGCCACACATGACGATCGACCATAGCAAGCTGAGCCCCGTAGCAATGGAAACGAACAGTCCGGTCGCAAAGATTTTCAGCGCGTCATCGAAGATCTTCATGGGTATGCCGGCCCATGCAAACAGTTGCTGCACGAAACTGTTGAATCGTTCCTCCAAAAACTGCACCGGTGTAATCACCCGGGCACGCCGCCAACGCTTTGCGAAGAACAGGCCTCCGGCGAGACAGCCCGGAACCGTGACCCAGAACAGGGTTACGGATACCCAGCCATACATGTAGCCGATCTGCGCGTAGGCGATGAAGGCAAACGCGCTGAAGCTCGACATGTAGTGGGAAATTCCAGCCATCCACCACGGGATCTGATTGCCCCCAGCAAAATAATCTTTGGTGGTGACTAAACGATTCCGGAACCAGATGCCAATCCAAAGGACCAGCACAAAGTACCCGATGATGACCAGGTAGTCGGAAGTGGTGAGGCGCAGATGCGTCATGTGTCAGAAGCTCCAGTGGCGCAGTGCGTAGCGATTCAACTTATCGATGTCGACTGAGAAACCGAGTCCCGGCTCTGTCGACATTGTCAACTCGCCAGATTGGAGCAAAAGCTCCGGATTGAGGATGTCATCGTGATACCATCGCGCACTCGGTTCAACGTCGGTGGGGTAGGTGCACCCCGAATGGGCTGCGAGCATCAATCCCTGGGCACTCCCGATGCCAAGCTCCGGCATGGTGCCGAGCCACAGGGCAATGTCATTTTGCATGCAGCATTCCACAATGCGAAACGCTTCCAGATATCCGCCGACACGCTGCAGTTTGATATTCACGATCCGGCAGGCATGGAGTGCCGCGGCTCGCCGGGCGTCCTCTGCAGTTTCAATACTCTCGTCGAAGCATATTGGAGTGCGTACCGCCCGTTGCAGTTCGGCGGATCCCTCGAAGTCGGATCTGGCGAAAGGCTGCTCAAACATCATCAAACCGTAGCTGTCCAATTCACGAAATACGTCGAGATCGCTGAGCGAATAGTCGGCGTTGGCGTCGACGAAAAGCGGAATATCTCCGTACCATTTTCGGACGGCGTGGACCAGGCGCACATCATGACCGCGTTTTATCTTGATCTTTAGGCGGCGATAATCACGGATACAATAGCGTTCGAGGGCCTGACGCAATTGCTCTTCCGTATCATAGAGACCTACCGCCAGACCAGAGGGAATCGGCCGGTCCGCGATTCCGAAATATTTCCGCAGGGACTGGCCCGCACGCCGTGCCAACAATTCCCACGCCGCCGTTTCGATCGCGACACGTACGAAACGACTGGACGTCCACTCCGCGAGCGCCGCTTCGAGCGCCAACATCGTGGGATAGGAACGGCCAATCAAATCAGGCAATATTCTATCGTCCAGCTCCCGCTCGCAGGTATCCGGTGTCTCGACGGAATAGAAAGCCCCCGGCATGGAGGAGGACTCCCCCCAGCCAAAATCCTGCCCATCTGTGAGGCGGACGATGGTCGCGTCTTTCTGCGAAACTTCCCCGGAACTGATCCGGAAGGGCTCAAGCATTGGAATGGACACGCGCCACGCCTCCGCCTTGCGAAATGTAATCGGTCCGGCGTTGCTTAGTTCCAAAGGGCTATGACAGGTACGCATCCTTATCCATCCGAAGAGACATATATGGCAGGCGATGTTCGGTAGAACGCCTTGACGTCAGGCGCAGAGAAAACCCACATCTCAAAAATCGAGATATGGGGCCCTCGCGTGATTCTTTTCAGTTACACGATCAGAAACATTTATTTAACACATGCAGCGAAGTGATGGGCTACTTTGCGAATGGCCGCCCCGATCTGCTCGACATGCGCCGACGTATAGTTTTCGTTCCAATGAATTGCAATGACATGGGAGAGCGCAGTTTCTGCCTGTGGGCACAGACCACGCTGAAAGGCCTGGTGCTGGTACTGCGAAAACGGATAACCACTGACGCCGTATGTTTTTAAGTCTGTGAAGATTGGAGACAGATAGAGAGGATCCACGATATAGCGCACCCATGCAGGTACGCCTTCCGCCACAAGCGCGTCACCGAAGGTCTGCGTGCTGACACCCGCCGCCTTATCGACCCGCAGCATGTAGAGCCAATATGAGGGATTGATGCCCGGGGGTGTATAAGGCGCGGAAACGCCATCGATTTCGCCAATGAGCTGCGTCAGCTGGGCGGCTGTTTGCCGGCGGCGTTCGACTACCGCTTCTACCTTCTTTAATTGCGCCCAAGCCACCGCTCCGGATAGTTCATTCATCCGATAATTTTGCGATAAAAAGAGGAAGCGGCATGAACCCAGCGAACCAGAATCTCTGGGCCACGCCTTGTCTGCGAATAGCAGCATACGCTGCGCATAGGCAGCATTGGAGGTGACAGACAGACCACCCTCTCCGCACGTCATGTGTTTGCTTTGTTGCAGACTGAAGCAGGCAATGTCTCCGATCGACCCGACCCGCTTGCCATGATAGGTGGCCCAATAGGCTTGTGAGCAATCTTCAATCAAGACAATGCCATGTCTGCGACAAATCTCCTGTAGTTCGTCCATCGGGCACGGCATGCCCGCCAGATGCACCGCGATCAAGGCCCGCGTGCGCGACGTGATTTTCTTTTCCACGTCGGTGGGATCGAGCACAATAGTGAGCGGATCCACATCCGCAAATACAGGAATGGCGTTTTGCCACAGGATGGGGAGAATCGAGCCGATATCCGTGATCGGTGGAACGATGACTTCATCGCCCGGTTCCAGGTCAAGCGCGGCGAGGGCCAGATGAACGGACGAAGTTCCACTGGAGCATGCCACGCAATGGGCGACACCGAGAGCCGCGGCGAAATCGCGCTCCAGGGCTTTT
>JAZKAG010000139.1:3485-18014 GCA_040389265.1 Acidobacteriota bacterium | reverse complement strand
ACTGGCGGGATTATGAAAACCGCGGTGGCCGGCGGAGCCATCGTCGCCGGTGCCAAAGTCACCATCACGGACGTTGGGACGAATATCTCCCAAACCACCACGTCAAATTCGACCGGAAGCTACGCGTTTACTGCGTTGCGAGCATCGAATTACAAATTACTGGTCGAGGCCCCTGCATTTGGCCCGGTGGAGAAGGATGGCATCACCCTCACCGTCAACCAGGCCTCCACACTCGACGTAACGTTGAAGCCGGCGAGTCAACAGGCAAGCGTGACGGTCCAAGGAATCCCCGTGCTGCTGGATACAGGCACCGCTACCCTGGGAACAGACATTCCAAGCAAATACCTGACCACGATACCGCTGCAAAATCGTGACCCGTTTGGCATCTCATTCCTTGCCGCGGGAGTTACAGAATCTGCCGGCTCCGGCATCAGCAATTCCTACCCTTCAGGAACAAACTTTATATCGAATGGTCAGAGAAATTCTACTGCGAACATCCGGCTCGACGGTGTTCTAATTACCGGTGCTGAACAGGGTGAGGGTGGAAATACCAATACCTACTATCAAGCCACGGTGGAGGGCCTTCAGGAAGTTAAAGTTCAGAACAATAGCTTCACGGCGGAGTACGGCGGCGGAACCGTCATCGATGAGGTGATGAAGTCCGGCACAAACCAGCTTCACGGCAGCGCATACTGGTTCAACCAGAATTCTGCCTATGATGCACGCGACTACTTCAACAGCGGCCCTAAGCCCGGTCATAAACAGAACCAGGATGGATTTTCGATCGGTGGTCCTATCGTCAAGAACAAGACGTTTTTCTTTGGCGATTTTGAGTCGGTGATCGCGAGCAACCCGGTCAACATTGTTGCCACCGTCCCCACTGCGGATGAAATCAATGGCAACTTCTCTGCGGCCATGACCTACGATCCGAATGGAAATCTGATTCAGAATCAGATTTTTGATCCATTCCTGGTCGATACAACCGATCCGAACAACCCCACACGCCCGGCGTACGCCCAAAACACCGTCCCATTGAACGAAATCGATCCTGTGGGCCAAGCCATCATGAAGTTGTATCCGGCGCCGAACACCACTCCGGATGCTACTGGCTCGAACAACTATCGCGATGTCATTCTTAGTTCGTCAAATTCTATTCAATTTGACGTCAAAATAGACCAGCAATTCACGCCCAAGTCTTCCCTCTCTGGACGGTATAGCAATATTTTTAATAGCGGATCGGTTCCCACCGTCTTCGGAGATGGCGACACATGGAGTGATGGCTTGGCATATTCGACGCACGTCTACAACGACGGCATCAACTATTCCTACACGCCAACCCCAAGCACCTTGTGGACCTCGACAATTGGATTGGATCGAGTATCGCAGCCTTCTTATACAGATTACCCAAGTCCAACTTCGGTGGGATTTCCGTCCTATTTGGAACAAAATGGGGTCGTCCGCATGCCATCCATCCTCATGGAGGATTCACAGTGGACTTCTATCTATAGTCAATGCTGCGTCGATACCACATTTGCTCATACCTTGGTCAACTATTCTTCGTCGTTCGCATGGACCAAGGGACAGCACACATTGAAGGCCGGCTTTGAACAACAGCTTTTCTACAATAACTTTTTCCAGCCGAACTATCCCAATGGCTTTTTCAGTTTCAATCAGTTTGTGACATCTCAGTCTCCGTTTGACACCGCCGATGCGACGCAGGGAAATGACTTCGCGAGCTTACTCAGTGGTTGGGGCGACCCCGGCGGCAGCGGTATTAACGTTGGGGAATCCGTAGCCGACAAATCCACCCAAACTGGGTTCTTTGTGCAGGATGACTGGAGAGCTTCCAGTAAGCTTACCGTGAACCTGGGCCTTCGCTATCAATGGGACACGCCCTATACGGAACGGCATAACAATAGTCAGTTCAGCGACTTTACCGGCGATAGCGGGATCTCGGTGGCGGGATATCCCGGCACCCTGAAAGGTACCACGATTTTCGCTTCTTCCAAGAAGAGAAGTGTGCCGACGGACTACAGCAACATCGATCCCCGCCTCGGCTTCGCCTACATGGTGAATGAAAAGGTTGTCATTCGTGGAGGAGCGGGTATCTATACCGGATATTCAGGGTTTACAAACTTCCAATATCCGGGTGCAGCCTACACTGCCAGCCCAGAAGTATTCTTCAGCAAGGACGGTGGAATTACTCGCAGTGCGACCCTAGAAGATCCGTTTCCAGGCGGAATACCTCCAGCCCAGGGCCAGACATATGGTCCATTGGCGCTGTGGGGTCTGCAGGATAACAATAATCTGGGGACCCAGACTGCCAAGAACGCGAAGATCTACCAGTGGAACATTGGAATTCAACAGGCCCTCCCTGCTAACGTTGTCGTGGCTATCAACTACTCGGCCAATCGTAGTACTTATCTTCCATTTGCCGGAACCGATAACCGCAACTTCATTGCATCTTCTATAAGAAAGAACTACAACAGTCAGGAACTGGACCAGCTGACGAACAACCCGTTCAAGGGCCTTTTTTCTGGCCCAGGAGCAATCTTCAATGAGCCGACTTCTCGCTATAGTGACGACCAGCTTCCACTGTTAAACCTCCTTCGTCCTTACCCGCAATTCGACGGCACCTACTCAGGCTACAAAATTATTGGAGCAAATTCCTGGTACAACGCGCTTCAGTTTGTCTTCCAGAAACGCGGAGGCAAGTATCTCAACTTCGAAGGGAACTATACCTGGTCGAAAAACATGGATAACTCTTCCGCGGGTAATAATGACTGGGTTGGAACGATCGGAGCTGGGATGCCGCAGGAGTTAGACCACCTGAAACGTGAGTGGTCGGTGAGTGCGAGTGATGCCACCAATCGTCTGGTCGCTTCGGTCATTTTCCTGGTGCCTGTAGGTCGTGGATCGCTTGTTGGCGCCAATATGAATCGCGTACTGGACGGCGTGATTGGCGGCTGGCAGATCACCGCGCTGGCAACCTACCAAAGTGGACAGCCCTTGAATATTTACATGGGCAACGGCAGACTGGCCGATGGTAACCAACGGCCGAACCTGGTCTGTCCAGCATCGACCAGGCTAACAACCGGCATCAGCATTCATGCAGCTGGTCGGAATGGAACTCCGTGGCTAAACTCCAGCTGCTTCGCCGATCCTGGCGATCAGCAGGCAGGCAATGCTCCGCGGTATTTCTCCCAAATACGAACGGATGGAATCCATCAAGCCGACATTTCCCTGCAGAAGATTTACAACCTGGGCGGTCGTAAGGGACAGATTGAAGCCCATGGGGATTGCTTCAACTGCACAAATAGCGAGCGATTTGCACCTCCGGACACTGGCTATGGAGACTCGACATTCGGTGTTATTTCCTCAACTGCCGGCGGCTATTTACCTCGTAACATGCAACTTGGTGTGCGTTATCAGTTCTAGAGGACCCTGGAAGCCCAGGGTCTGAGGAACAACGTACCTCTCAAAATTTCAGAGAGTTCACTTTAGTTAGGTCACTTCGAAAAGAAGTGGCCTAACTTTATGGAGCATACTCATGCGAAAACCATCCCTTTTTGCCTCCATCGCGACGTTGACGTTGGCCGCCGTGTGCCTGCTGCCTTTAGCACCTGTGTCGGCACAGCAGTCAGATAAAAATCCTCGGGCTTGGATGAATGATGTACGCATCGGCGCGTATGGGCTAAGCTCCACGAATGCCGCTCAGATCCTTCAAAAGGCAACCCAAAGCGGCGTGTACGGGATTGAAGTCGACAACGACATCCCCGGTCGGTATGAGAGTTTCGTCGATCCAACCACAAAGCTGCATGCCATTCAACAAGTCGCCAAGCTCGCCCATACACACGGCAATCATGCCTTTGTCTACATCGCGGGGTTCGAGTGCATCACAGCCAACGCGGCCAACACTCCCCACTCGATGGCGAAGGATCACCCCAATTGGTTGCAGCGCAAGCGTTCCGGACAGCCGGCAATGTTCACCGCGAATGCGGCGTTCTGGATTAGGAAGGGAGACGAAGATGTCTGGGTCACCCCTTATGCTCCGGAATGGCGCAAGATTTACATGCAGCGTGTCCGCCAGATTGCTGCCACCGGCATCGACGGTATTTATGTCGACATTCCGTACTGGATGACTCATTTCACCGGGTGGGAGAAAAGTTGGGCCAGCTTCGACGATTACACGGTAAAGGCATTTCACGACCAAACTGGCTTGAATGCGAAGACAGACATCAAGCTCGGCGATTTCAGTGATCCGGGGTTCCGCAAATGGGTGGATTTTCGCATTCAAACGATTACAGATTTCATGGCGGAAGTCCGAAAGAACGCGATTTCGGTGAATCCCGACATCGCGGTCATCCCCGAGATCTATCCGGGCATTGATGAGTCAGCAGTGCGCGTTGGTGCCGATGTCTACCAACTCTACCCAGTCGTCGATGCCATCGCACACGAATATGAATTCGGCCCAGGCGAGGATCACACCGCCGCCAGCCGCAGCCAACTCGACTGGTTCCTTTATCAAGCCGGGATACAATCGTTCCGTGCGTTCGCCGGAAACAAGCCGACCTGGATCCTGAACTACTCGTGGGACGGCAATCCGCGAGTCACTCCCAGCGACGCCATGAAGAACTTAGCAAACTCAGAGTTGATCGCCGGCGCGAACTTCTGGGATGCTCCGGGCCACAGCATGGCGGGCTCGAACGATATAGCCACAAGAGTCCAGATCTTCCGCTGGATTGCGGCCCACCAATCAACGTTTAGCTCACCCAGAATCCCGGTAGGCAAGGTTGGCGTGTACTTCTCTGACTCGACACGTAATTACTATCCGGAAGACTTCGTCAATTCTTATCAGGGAGTTCTACTGCTGCTATTACGCAGCCATACACAATTTCAAATTGTCACGCCTCGCACGCTCGCATCGTTTCATGGAGATACCTTGGTGCTGCCTGACGTTCGCGTTCTCAGCTCAAAAGAGATTGGCGAGTTACACACCCTGTCTGCGTCTTGCAGAATTATTTCCACTGGGAATATTGATCCTGGTCTAGCTAGCTTCAAGGAACTGGTACAAATCCAACCTGATCCGGGCAGCGCGTATTTAGCCCTCGCTCAGAAGGATTTCGACGCCGCCTCACTCGACACGCAATCGAAGTTTTTGAATGCCCTCAAGAAGGACCCTGATTTTTCGATCGATGCGTCTCCCGACATGGTCGCGTACATCGCAACCGTTCAAAACCAGACCCACTGGTTCTTCGCAAATTTTAAGGGATTCAAATCAGGGGCTGCCACGGTACCGACAGTGGAGAAGAATGTGGTCATTGAAGCTCCGCTGCGCGGCGGCGCCACACTTCACCTTCTGCCGTTCCTTGGGACAGAGGTCACTTTGAAGGGCTCCATTTCTGGCGATCGCGTGAAATTTACGATCCCGGAAATTGGTCGTGGAGCTGTAGCGTGGACTGATCACGATTCAACAGTCCCAAAATGATCATGGTGTTGGATCCACAAGCCTCTACCGGCCAATATGGATGGTGGGCCCGGAGGGATTTGAACCCCCAACCAAAGGATTATGAGTCCTCTGCTCTAACCGTTGAGCTACAGGCCCTTCAATGACTTACGGCGGCTCGCCAGCGACTGTCGCAGTTAGCCGTGGTCGTGGCCGGATTAGGGACGAGATCCCAGAGAATCGGAGCCGTTGTCAAAGCACGCTCCAAATCTACGAGCTCAAGATGAGTAGACCGCTGCGACACGATGATGCTGCGTTTGCTCCGCGGTTGAAACCTATCGTAATTACAGCTACCCCTGCTTCACCAGACCTGAGAGCATTGTATGGGCTGAGGGAAGGAGCGCAAAATCACCCCAGGGTAATCTTGCACTCCTCATCCGTCACTGAGTTGGCGTCGGCGCTCCACAGGCAGTGGTCAACAGGTCGCAAAGGTCGCCGCTCTGCTGCTCGCGAGCAGCCTGATTGGCATTCGGCAGTTCTCCCAGGTTCCAATTCCACTGGATGAAGCGGAGGATGGAAACAAAATCCATTTGCTGATGCGAGATGTAATTCGTCTTGGCGTAGGGAGAAATGACGAGCACGGGCACGCGCGCTCCTAGACCCTGGGTGTTTGGCAACTGGGGAGGCGGCACGTGATCGTACCACCCGCCGCTTTCATCCCACAGCACGATGATGGCGGTATTTGGCCAGATGCTTGAAGTCTGTACCTGCTGCACCACCTTGGTAAGAAACTCCACACCGTCCAGGATGTTGCCGGCCGGGTCGGGATGCATGTCCTGGTCTCCGTCCGGGTTGATCCATAGAACGGAAGGAACTGAGCCGTTGTTCAGAGCGGTCTGGAAGGATGCCAGGCTGAAATTCTGAATGTGGGAAGAGTTTTCTGTGCTGGTGAAGTATTGGAAAGGGTCTTCCTGCGGGATGTAGTTCGTGCATGTTCCGTTCTGAGAATTGGCATAGTTAGTCTGGTAATAGCCCCAGGAGACTTGGGCCGCCGTCAGCTGGTCGCCAAGAGTCGTCGCGGTCAGAGGAGAGGCGATGTGACCGAGCCCTCCGTCCTTAGCCTGTTCAACCGCACTGCACGGATCGTAGTAGGGAAGGCTGGATGAGGTGGTGAGGTCAAAGGCCGTGCCGGCCACCATATAAAATTCCTGAGCAGGCTCGCTGTTCATCGCCGAGGCAAAGAAGTTGTCCGCCAAGGCGTATTGCTGAGCAAAGGACCACAGGTTCCCAATGGACCACGGGGTCTTATCACTGGCCAGGCCAGAGAACGTATTGTCGTAATACTTCATCGAAATATCGCCCTCGGTCAATGCGTATTTGTCCATCTGCCCATTGTCCCAGCTTGCCATGTAACTGGGCCGATTATGGATAGGATCGGCGGTGGAAAGGGTCTGAACCAGACCGGGCGAAACGGTGTTCCCATTTGCGTCCACCTGAGAATAGCTGGGCAGTGAAGCATTTAACCCATTCACTCCTGGATAGGTACCAAACAGATTGTCCAGCGAGTGATTCTGCATCATCACGATAATCAGGTGCGTGATCGGCGAGTTGGTGGCTCCTTGGGTCTGGACAGTGACCGTGCTGGCGGCGGATGTGCTCGCCCCGCTGTTTGAGGTGGCAGTCAACACGTATTGGGTTGTGGATGTGGGGGAGACTGTCGTTGATCCGGTCGCGGAGACGATGCCAATCCCCTGATTGATGGAAACTGTCGTGGCGTTCGTAGTCGACCACGATAGCGTCGCCGTATTACCACCGGTGATAGAGGTCGGCGAAGCGGTGAGCGTCGCTGTGGGAGGCGCGGACTGCACGGTCACGGTTGCGTTAGCAGTCGCGGTTCCGCTGTTACCCGTAGCTGTCAGGACGTACTGGGTCGTGGTGGACGGCGTTACTGTGGTCGAACCGGAGGCCTGAACGGTACCAATTCCGGGCTCGATGGAAACTGAAGTAGCGTTAGCTGTGGACCAAGTGAGGGTCGCCGGATTTCCAGCGAAGACACTGGCAGGAGTTCCGGTGAGGCTCGCTGTCGGTGTGGCTGCCACGTTCAGGTTGATAGTGGTGAATGTGGAATGTCCACACTTGTCCCACTCCTGCACAACGGTATGGTTGTAGCCAGGGTTCAGTGGCAATTGAGTGTTGATCTGTGGCGCTCCATGGGAGCTATACACCTGGACATTGTTTACGTAGATGCCCATAGATCCCACTCCCAAGGCGCATGTGGGCGCCGAACCAGTCGCGACATATTGAACCGGGGAGGCGATCGTCGTGCCGGGGGCTGGGCTCATCACGTTGACATCTGCAAACGCGGGCACAACAAACAACACAAACATCAAGGGGAAAAAGGGGAGAGCTTTCATCACTTAGCCTTTAATAAATGGGTCCTGGCAGACAGTTCAATTTCATATCTCGGTCAAAGGTCAGCCTTTGACCGGAGCGGGAGGTGTGGGCGGCCTGAGGACCGTCCCTTCCCTGTCAATATACGCTGACTTCCTGGTTATTCATACGATAGATAAGCATTGTTCGCGAAATAGAAAATTAATTTGATCGGAACAATGGGCAGGTAGGTACGTACCTATGATTCGCTCTTTTCAATCCAGCAGCGAATTTCTCGTTGAGCACAACGCAAGAAGGGTCCCTATCGCCGCGAGCCTCCGGAGTGTCTTCTGATTATTGCCCGGAAAGTATTACCGCGCATACTGTTTGCTATTGTCCTCAGCATCGTGCAACCGGTACCCTGCAGAGTAAAGTTGCTTCTGCAAGCACAAGGGGACGCGGGAGCCGAACTTAGTCATGTAACGCTTCAAAACGAAAGCCCTGTCGCTGTTCAAAATTTCCGCATCACTGCCGAGTGATCTGGCGTACTGCAACACACTGGATAGGAGTCCTGCTGTGGCCGAACCTGTGTTCATCTTCCGTGACGTCGCAATGGTTCTAGCGGCAGCCTTGTTTTTTGGATTTTTGTGCTGGCGAACCCGCCAACCCTTGATCCTCGGGTACGTCCTCGCTGGCCTTGTGCTCAGCCCGCTGACTCCGGGTCCGCACGTTCACGATGTGCACACCTTTCAGGTGATGGCGGAGATTGGAGTCATCCTGCTGATGTTCTCTGTGGGGATAGAGTTTTCTATTCCGGAGTTGCTGCGGGTCAAGTGGGTCGCGCTGGTGGGAGCCCCTATCGGCATTTCTCTTCTGGTCGGGCTCGGCATCGGCGTAGGGTCATTGCTTGGTTGGCCCATTTTGCAAAGCATTGCTGTAGGTTGTATCGTCTCTGTCGCCAGCACCATGGTCCTGATGCGTCTCCTGATGGATCGTGGCGAGATGGGATCTGAGGCAGGTCGCATCATGGTGACTCTATCGCTGGTTGAAGATCTGGCTGTGGTCATTTTGACGGTCGTGCTCCCTACCCTGGGCTCATCCAACGGCGCGAAGTTTCTCCCAGTCTTCCTCAAAATCGGCAAAGCCCTTCTCCTTCTTGTTCCGGTGATCTTAGTGGGCTGGAAGTTTATTCCACGCCTTCTCTCCTACATAGAGAAAACCTGTAACGATGAAATTTCCCTTCTACTAGGATTGGCGATCTGCCTTGTCGTCGCTGCCATTACGGAAGCAGTCGGCCTCTCGCTTGCCTTGGGCGCATTTGTGGGCGGCATGTTCCTGGGAAGTTCTCCCTATACCCATAAACTGGCCGCGCAAACCCTTCCGCTTCGAGATGTCTTTGTTGCGCTTTTCTTCGTCACCATCGGAATGCTCATTGATCCGAACAGCTGGCTGTCAGGCTGGCGACTGCTCGCCGTCCTTGTCGGATTGATTCTAGTCGGTAAATTTGTGGTTTGGTTCGCCGTGGTGAAGATGTTCCGCTACAGCCGGGAAACAGCATGGCGAGTCGGGATTGGCTTGACCCAAATTGGCGAGTTCTCCTTCATCCTCGCCCAGGTGTCTCTGCACTCCCACCTGATAACGTCGGGAGTTTACAACGCAACTTTGGCCGCGTCGCTAATTACTATTCTGATCAATGCCACACTATTCAAGATGATTCCGTTGGCGCCAGGCCTGGTCGTGCCAGAACCTGTCCATACTTGAGGGCTAGCCCGTTCTTCGTGTCTCACGGACGGAACCGCCGCGCCGAGTGAGCCGATTCCGTCACTTTTCGATGCGAGCGCCGGAGCGGAGTGCTTCGCCTGTCAAGCCCGCAACAGCATCCAGCAGATGTACTTGAAATGTCCCCGGACCCTGCGCCATTTCGGCTGCCTGATCTCCCGCCAGGCCATAGGCTGCCAGTGCCGCTACTGTGGCGAGAAAAGCATCCTTTTCGACGGCAGCGCAAGCCGCGACGACAGAAGTTGCCATGCACCCCGTACCGGTCACCGTTGCCATCATGGGATGCCCGTTCGCAATCCGTGTCAAGCGCGCCCCATCCGTGACCACATCAATCGGCCCCGTCACCGCAACAACACAGCCAAACTTCTTGGAGAGAGTCGAACCTGCAATAGCCGAATCGCCCTCGAAATCCATGGATTCAACTCCACGAATATTCGTGTCCAATCCAACTAAACTGGCAATCTCCGCCAGATTTCCCCGCACGATCGCGATGGATACTTTCCCCAGCAGACGATGGGCACTTTCCGTCCGCAGTCGGGTGGCGCCGACGCCCACGGGATCCAGGATGACTGGAATGCCTCGCTCGTTGGCACGCCGTCCGGCCAGCAGCATCGATTCTACCTGCGCTGGCCATAATGTTCCCAGGTTCAGAACCAGAGCAGCGGCGGCACCGACCATTTCTTCCACTTCTTCCGGCGCATGCGCCATCACCGGAAGCGCTCCTATACACAAGGTGATATTTGCTGTCGCATTCATCGCAACGAAGTTCGTGATGTGGTGGACCAAGGGCCGTTGGCTTCGGACCCGAGCAATCACCTCGCAGGCCGCCTGAATCGCGTCGCTCATATGCATCTCCATGTAACTGTATCAATGGCGCAGGGTGTTCTCATTGCGCCACAAAGCCCTTGAAGCAGGCCCACCCAGGTTAGTTCTTGCCCTGGCTTTTCTCCCCGAGCCGCATTGAACGGTACCCTCGGTGGCGTTCACATGACCGTGACACGGCGCACATACAACCATGTATCGAATTCGGAATAGTTGGATTCTCAGGATTCATCACGAAACCTCATGTGCAATCTAGCGGAGGGAGTTGGGTATTATGAGCGTCTTCAAAGATTCAGGACATCTTTTTCGATTGGCGGCGCTCTATATCTTCGGCACATTGACATTTCTTTTAATACGCGGCCTTCTTGTGCCGAAAAGTTTTGGGCAATACGGACACTATCGCGGGAACGCGATCACAGAAATCGCCGCTCGACCCATCCACTTCGCTGGTCATGAGGCCTGTGAGACCTGCCACACCGACGTTCAACAGATGAAGCAGAGCGGTATGCATGCGCAGGTAAACTGCGAGGCGTGTCATGGTCCGCTGGCCAAGCACGCTGACGATCCTTCCGTGCAGCCTGCCAAACTGGACACCGCCGTATTATGTGTGCGCTGCCACGCGGCCAGCGCCGCCAAACCGAGGGGTTTTCCGCAAGTTGCAGCTTTGGATCACTCCAATGGTCTTCCCTGTGAAACCTGCCATAAGCCTCACAGCCCGGCCATCAGCGCGGGAGGTGCAAAGTGAACATCAGTCGCCGGCAAATGTTGATCTTGCTGCCTGCAGCCGCCGTCGCGTGGGAATCCATCCTGGCAGGAACACCCGAGTCCTCCCCCAATTACAAAATGACCGAGCACTGGTGGAGCATGCTGATCGATATCCCGAAGTGCATTGGCTGCGGCAATTGTGTTCGTGCATGCCAGGCCGAAAATGATGTGCCGAATGGATTCTTTCGCACCTGGGTCGAGCGCTACCACGTGACCGACTGGAATCTGGAGAATCCCCAAGTTATATCACCCGATGGCGGCAAAGAGGGCTTTCCGTCCGTCCCCGAAGATGCAGACGGAAAGTATTTCTTCGTTCCGAAACTTTGCAACCACTGTGCCGATTCGCCCTGCACCCAGGTCTGCCCCGTTGGAGCGACTTTTATCGGACCGGATGGCGTTGTGCTGGTGGATCAAACGTATTGCCTGGGTTGTGCCTACTGCGTCCAGGCCTGCCCATACGGCTGCCGCTACATCCACCCACAGAAAAAAGTGGCGGACAAGTGCACCCTCTGCTATCACCGCATCACCAAGGGACTGACCACTGCGTGCTGCGAAGCCTGCCCTACCGGCGCGCGCCAATTGGCCGACCTGAAAAATCCGAAAGACCCCATTCATGCGTTTCTGAAAACTCATAATGTTCAAATTCTGAAGCCACAAATGGCGACCGGAGCCAAGGTTTTCTATAACGGGCTGGATGGTTCAGTGCGGTAAGCGCTGTTCAGGCGCTTGGGTGCATGAAGGAGGTTGGCAATTATGACGACCGGCGTTGAAGGCTATATGTATCCGAACGAGATCACTCTCTATTGGAGCGTGTTGATCGTTTTGTACCCCTACATTACCGGACTGGTGGCGGGTGCCTTCATTCTCGCCTCCCTGGAGCGTGTCTTCCGCGTCGATGCGGTCAAGCCTACGTATCGACTGGCGCTTCTCACGGCCCTGGCCTTCCTGCTGGTTGCGCCGTTGCCGCTACAGTTGCACTTGGGACACCCCGAACGGTCACTGGAAATGTATTTCACTCCTCATCGGACTTCGGCTATGGCCATGTTCGGATTCGTCTATCTGTGGTACTTAATGGCTGTCCTGACCGTCGAGATCTGGCTGGACTATCGGCGCGATATCGTTGGGATGTCTCAGTGCTCCACTGGGCTGAAACGCTGGTTCTACAAGGTACTCACTCTTGGCTCCAACAACATCAGTGAACGCGCGCTGGCGATCGACGATCGTGTCGGCTGGGTGATCACACTGATCGGCATCCCGTCCGCATTCATGCTGCATGGCTATGTTGGATTCATCTTCGGCTCCATCAAAGCCAATCCCTGGTGGTCATCGCCCATGATGCCGGTGGTGTTTATTTTCTCCGCCATGGTCTCCGGTGTCGCCGCAGTGATGCTGCTCTATATGGTGATCACGCGTCTTCGAAAACAGAAGATCGATATGCTTTGCGTCGATACAATCGCCCGCTATCTCTTCTACATGTTCGTGGTTGATTTCAGTTTGGAAATGCTCGACTTGATCCATCGTATTTACGAGGCGGACGAATCGTTTCGCAGCCTCAATTTCATGGTCCACACCAAACTGTATCTCTCACAGCTGCTGATCCAAATTCTGGTCGGCACGCTTGTGCCGATCGGGCTACTCGGCCTCACTCAAGTGCTGAAATTCCCTGCCATTGCTCGAAAACGAATTTATGTCGTTGCTGGATGCCTGACGATGATGGGCATCTTTGCCATGCGCTGGAATGTTGTGATTGGGGGTCAGCTATTTTCCAAGAGTTTTCTGGGATACACGACCTACAAGATGGCCTTGGCGACCCGCGAAGGACTGCTCATGTCCATTGTATTGACGCTTCTTCCGCTGTTCATCTTGTGGGTGTTGATCAAGCTGCTCCCGCCGTGGGCAAACCCAGGGACCGCTGAAGTTTCTGCAGAGACGGCACCGGCAAGCGCAGCGCTCGTGTAACAAGAGCGGTGGCGACAATGGACGAACCTCTTTCCGACGCTTTAGCTCGACTTAGCGCGACTGTGGAGACTCTGGAGCGCCGTGTGTATGTTCTCGAACACCCGGCATCGAACCTCCAGGCGACCCCTGACAAGTCAGAACTTCATCTGTTGGCTCCGGATATCCCCCGTCCACTTCATTCTCCACAATCAGACGGCGCTTTCTCCGTGGTCGGCAAAGCCATGCTGGGAATCGCCGGGGCTTACCTGCTGCGTGCAATGGCAGAATCCACCAGCTTCCCACGTCCGGCGATTGTCACGGCCGCCCTTGCCTATGCTGCCATGTGGCTGCTGGCGTCGACGCGAGCAAAAGCCGAGGCGAAGTTTGCGAGCATCGCATACGCAAGCACATCTGTCCTGATTCTTGTTCCCATGCTGTGGGAGCTGACTCTGCGATTCCGCGTCTTTGCCTCGGCGATGGCCGCCTCTGTTCTGGGTGGATTCGTCGTCGCATCCTTCTTGCTGGCGTGGAAACGTCACTTCGCCGCAGTCACATGGATAACAACCGCCGTCTGCAGCATTGCCGCTATTGTCATCGCGGTGGCGGCGCGCGATCTGGTGCCATTCATCCTGGCTATCCTCGTCATGGCCAGTGCCTGCGAGTATGCAGCAGCCCACGATCGCAAGTCGTCCATCCGGCTTTGGATGGCTGCTTCTGCAGACGTGGCAGTATGCGCACTGATTTACATCGCGTCGCGACCCCCCGATTCCCGCCTGGATTACCAACAGTCCAGCCAGTGGCTTCTCCTCTCACTCGGCCCCGTTCTGTTGCTGATGTACGGCGCAAGCGCGACGGCGCAAACAATCCTGCGGAGGAAGCGAATTAGTGTTTTTGCAGCATTGCAAACATTGGTGGCTTTCTTGCTTGCCGCCTGGAGCATGCTAGCGGTCCAGTCAGATGTCGGCGCGATTGCGCTGGGCCTGCTCTGTTTGTTGGCTTCCACCCTCGGCTACGTGCTTGTCTTTGCCCGATTCGGCGCAACCACTGAGGAGCGCAATTATCACGTATATGCCACCGGCAGCGCCGCTCTTTTTCTATTAGGGGCCTACCTGTGCCTGCCCCCAACCTGGCTAGTTCTCGTTCTCGCCATGGCTGCAATGGCGACGACCGTTGTAGGGGTTCGAAGCGAGCATCTTACTCTGGAATTTCATGGGCTGGTATTTCTTTGGGCGGCCTCGCTCTCATCTGGCCTGCTGTCCTATATTGCTCACGCCTTCGCCGGCGTCGTTCCCACATCTCCTACATGGTTGGTCGCGATTGTTGCTGCCGCGGCGGTTGTGAGCTACGCACTGGAACCTCATTTTCAGGTCGACCAATGGCAGCGTTATTTCCTGAATGTCTTGTCCGCG